>NZ_JBFOAH010000015.1:0-179416 GCF_040812055.1 Paraburkholderia suaedae
GGGTTGGACCCGGAGGAGATCGTGGGACGGCTCACCCAGGAGGTTCTCGACGCTGACTTTTTTGCTGCCATCGAGCCGTACGTCCAACGCGTGCTCAACGGCGAAAGGGTCGAGTACGAGGTTCGAGCGACGCTAAACGGGACCCAACGTGTCCTGCGTGGTGTGCTGGTGCCGCGTCGCGTGCACGATCAGTCGGCTGATGGGTACTACCTGCTGGTGCACGATGTGACCGAGCGAACGGCGTTGCTCGATCGTCTGCGGCATCAGGCGTTCCACGACGCGCTGACCGGCCTGCCGAACAGACGCTCGTTCCTCGAGAGGCTGGATCAGGCATGCGCAGCAGGCGGCGACAGTGTGGCTGCCATCATGTTTATCGACCTGGACGGCTTCAAGGCCGTGAACGATACATACGGGCATCAGTGCGGCGACGAAGTACTGGTTGAAACTGCGCGCCGGATCAGCCGCTGCGTACGTGGCGGGGATCTGGTTGCGCGGCATGCCGGGGATGAGTTCACGGTGCTGCTGACCGGCCCTGCAATCGATCGTGCTGCACTGGAGAGAATTGCACGTGCGATCCTGCTGACCCTGAGCCAGCCCATAACGTTCGGGGCGAAGGTCGTCCGCTTATCGGCCAGTATCGGCATGCTACCGCGCGACCAGGCCGCGTCATTGAGTAGCGAAGCCCTGTTACGCGCGGCTGGTGCTGCAATGTATCGCGCCAAAGTCGCGGGCAAGGCGCGTATTGTCGTGCACGAGCTTCACGCTTCACCGGCCGGCATGCCGGGTTGAGATCGACGCCCGTGTCATGCCGGCTGAACCGGACCGGCCAGCTTTGCGCCGCAACGCTCAACGAACGACCAGACGACGAGGCGGGGACGTCCGTTGAATCCGCACTGTAAAGCGGATATTCGCCGCAGTTCCTCGACTGACTGCAGTGCGTCGATTTCACCCACTGACCTGGATGACATCGCCGGTCCGTACGTCGACGCCAGCGCTTCCGATGCGCAGAATCAATGAACGATGCCGGCCCGCAGTCTAATATATAAGCGAAATATGCATTCAGATATCGTTTCCGATGGCACCTGAGTGGTCTGCATGGTGGCCGTGCTTTGCTCGACGGGGAATCTCCAGACAGCTTACGAATTCGACGCGGCTTCGACGTTGACGTGTGCCACACCGTGGGAGTTGCAATGGCATGATGACCACGCTCCACTGCCAGATGATGAAAGGCACCTGCGAGTCCACGCAGACGGGTGGCAGGCCTGGGAAAACTCATATTTTCCGCGTGGGCACATCGATGCCGTTGGCCCGTGAGGATCCACCTTCCTTTGCTCCCACGCTCACGGGCGGGACGCGTTCATTTCATTCTTCGAGATTGCGCAGACTCAGTGAGTAGGCCACGTCCCACCGCACGCACAACAACATCACATTCACGGGGTAGTGCAGGCGTTTGAGCACCGTGCCGATGCGTGGAGGCAGTGTCTTCTTCGTTTTTGCCATTGCGCGCCCGTCAACAATATGGAGTGGCGAACCTTGCCGCAGAGCTTTACTGCGACACTACCGACGAAACTGCAGAAGGTATCGTGATGACACCGTTCGCAACAGACCTGCTGTTTGACGAAATCAGCTTCACCGTCGTACTTGGCGACGGCCGCAGGCTCAAAATTCCACTACGGTGTTTCCCGCGACTGGCCGCGGCAACGCCTGGACAACGCGACGGATTCCGCATCTCCGCCTCAGGCGCGGGTCTGCATTGGGACGCCCTCGACGAAGACATCAGTGTCGCCGGATTACTTCGCGGCCAGATGGATGAAAATGTCCGGTGAATCTGAGCCGGCTTTCGACACACGCCCGGTAGCCGATGAGGGATCACCATCGAGCAGTTCGCGCAACCGGGCAATGATCCAGTTCATTTCGACTGCACTGCACCAGTCCTTGCACACGATAGCGTCCCCGATGCGCCCAAGCACCACATCGTGAGTCTTCTGCGGGTACTTTGCGGCGTCCTTCCGGGCGGGCACCATCAGTTGCAGTGCCAGGTCCTCACACATCTTCCATCGGTCCAACCGCTCTTCTTCGGTCAGTCCGACGACAAACTGCCCGTCGATCATGCGCGCCGCCAGCTTCGGCTGTGCCCCGGCGAGCGCGGCTGGCGCGACATCACGCGGAAAGTCGTCAGGTACCTTCGTCATTTCGCCTCCCAATACACGAGGTGGTGGTTTGCAGGACGTGGGCGATATGTTCAACCGCCCTTATCAGGCTCGAACGCGGAAACCAGGAACGAATGATACGAACCGGACCTGCGGGCCAACGCCGCAGGACTTTCACCGGCGCCCTCTTCAGCCCGTCCAGAGCCAAGTTTACGCCAGATGTAAAAGGCACTCCCGGCCGACGCACCCGGCGTTGTGTTCTTATGCTGGAAGCATCAGGCGCTCTGATAGCACTTTCCCTGACGAATGCTGCACCGCATCACGTATTTTACCGTTGGAGCAGACTATGTTGTGTGTTAACGCGTCGTTATCGATTGGTGCAGACTTTGTTGTGCGTCAATATAAGCACCCAAGCAAACGCTGCTTGGTCACACCATCTTTAAAGGTTCCAGCCATTCGCAGGGCCGTGCTAAGCCCGCGGGCTGAGCTCGCTATGTTGATGGTCCAGCCAGGTAGCACCACCTCCAACGATTTCTGTTGGTTTTTTCATCGACCATGATCGGCGATGGTATGAACTGGGTGTAGTTCAATTGTTTCGCGGGGACTGCGCTGTCAATCACTGAGGAGCGGTTATTACGGCCGCTGTAAGCGGCCTTCTCACAGCCTCGTCTCTCCAAGTTACTGGGATATTTTTTCCAGCTCAATACCCTTCGTACGCGGGCCCATCAACCCGATTGCCAGCATGACGATCAGCATCGCGCCTGCGATGAACACGAACACGCCGGTCGTGCCGAATTGCTTCAACACGGCAGCAATCAGAAAGGCCGTGAAAATAGCCGAAAACCGGCTCCACGAATAGACGAAACCCACCGCGCGCGCGCGAATGCTGGTTGGAAAGAGTTCGGTTTGGTAGGCATGGAAGCTGTAGGAAATGATATTGCCGGCAAGCGTCAGACACACCCCGAGGCTCACCAGCAGCACCGCGCCCGATGCCTGGCTGAACCACAGCCCGCAGACAATATTCACGGCAGCCATCACCACGATCACCGTCTTGCGCTCGAAGCGGTCGCCGATGAAAAGCCCAATAACCGGACCTACTGGCGCAGCCAAGGCGATCACGCTCGAGTACATCAGGCTCGTCGTAATCGTGATGCCCTGCTTGATGAGCAATGTAGGTACCCAGTTCGCGAATCCGTAGAAGCCCACCGTCTGGAAGATGTTGAAGAGGGTCATCATCACCGTGCGGATGCGGTACGGCGGCACCCACATATCGCGGAAGCTGCCGCGCGGCGCAACCGGCACCGGCGGCGCGGGCGGCGGCAGCTCGCGGCCGTATTCGCTGCGCACTTTCGCTTCAAGTTCGGTCATCACGCGATCCGCTTCTGCCAGACGTCCCTGCTGTGCGAGCCAACGCGGGCTTTCCGGCAATGCTCGACGAATCCACCAGACAAAGACTGCACCGTGCGCGCCGATCAACACGACCCAGCGCCAGCCGTCGAGGCCGAGGAATGTACGCGGCACGAGCAGGTAAGACAAAAATGCCACCACCGGCACTGCTGTAAATCCGACTGCCTGCTCGCACGCAAACGCGCGTCCGCGAATATCCTTGGGCACCAGTTCGGAGATGTATGTGCCGATCGTCACCAGTTCCACGCCGATGCCAACTCCTGCAACGAAGCGCCAGAAATTCAGCCCGGTAGCTGATTGCTGAAACGCCATAATGACGTTTGCTGCGACGTACCAAAGCAACGAATAGGTAAAGACTGAGCGCCGTCCGAACTTGTCAGCGAGGAATCCGCACGCGATGGTGCCAACGAACAAACCCGCAAACAATGCGGCGATAAAGCTCGCGATTCCGGTGGTACCGAAAAGGCCGTGAGTCGTGGCTGTTAGGACGCCACTCTTAACCAACCCCGGCGCCACGTAACCGGTGTACAGCAGGTCGTAGAGTTCAAAGAAAAATCCCAGACTCAAGAGGATAACTAACTTCCAAATGGTCCGGGTAGGCGGCAATCTATCTAACCGTGCCGAAATTGCACCTGCATCGACGATGCAGGTGCTTGGATCTAAATTTGTTGTGCTCATAAATGATCAGCTTCCAGATAGTCGGATGTCCGACGCCATTCACGGCTTGTGAACTGCTATTGAGTTCGTGGAATCACTGCCGCTCTTCTTAGACTTTCTTTTAGAAGTGCGTGCAGCATAGCACCGTATTTCACATATGAAATAACAAAGCTTGAATTCCCGGAAACAACGTGCGGCCGCCGCGCGCGACCGAGCCTGCGTGATCTGGCGATGCCATCGTGCTTGTCTCCTATGTCGATGAGAGTTAGCGCTTTAGCGCTTACTCTCATCCCATGCAACCGTATGCCGCTCCCAAGCCAG
Source organism: Paraburkholderia suaedae (assembly GCF_040812055.1). Lineage (NCBI taxonomy): Bacteria > Pseudomonadati > Pseudomonadota > Betaproteobacteria > Burkholderiales > Burkholderiaceae > Paraburkholderia > Paraburkholderia suaedae. The sequence continues at coordinate 4,536 of NZ_JBFOAH010000015.1, forward strand.
CCCCACGTCCGGCCAGCATTCTAGCCGCGCGCACCCTTTAATTGTTCGAAAGTGGTGATTTTTCCCGCCAACGCGCTCGCCGCCACCGTGTATGGACTCGCGAGCCAGACGTTGCCCGGCCCCGAGCGGCCTGGAAAGTTACGGTTGATCGCGCTGATCGTCACCTCGCTTGCGTCGGCCGATTGACCCGGCCCGCAGTTAGCGCACGACCCGCAACCCGGCATGACGAGGGTCGCGCCCGCACGCTCGAAGACCGGCATATACCCTTGCGCCTCGCAATATGCGCGCACCGCCATTGTGCCGAATTGCAGGAAAAGACGGGTGCCCTCGGGCACCTGCATGCCTTGCTCGACACCCCAACGCAGTACTTCGTGATAGAAATCGAAGTCCTCGCGCTTGCCCGCCGTGCACGAGCCGCCGTACGCGATATCGATCGCCACGTCCTGGTTCAGTTGCTGTGCGGGCACGCCGTTGCCGGGGTCACCCGGACGCGCGAGCATCGGTTCGATCGTGCCGGCGTCGATACGGATGGTGTCGTGATAAGCCGCGCCTGGGTCGCTCTTCATCCAGCTTTCCAGCGCGAAATCGACGCCGCGCCGCTCCTTCAGAAACGCCACCGTGCGCTCGTCCGGCTCCACGATGCCGGTGAAGCCACCCAGCTCGGCGACCATGTTGGTCAAAGTCGCGCGCTCGTCGATCGACATCGCGCGCACCGCCGCGCCCCCGTATTCGAATACGAGGCCGATCGCGCCGCCAGAGCGGATCGCGTCGATCTGCAGCAAATGCAGCACCACGTCCTTCGCGGTCACGCCGTCCCGCAAGCGACCGTCGATCTCGACCCGCAACGTCTGCGGCACCTTGCAACGCACGTAGCCCGTGACCCAGCTATTGGCGATCTCGGTCGCGCCCGCACCGAACGCGAGGCAGCCGAGTGCGCCGGAATGCGGCGTATGGGAATCGGTGCCGCACGCGACCTCGCCGGGCAATACGTACTGCTCGGCCATCAGCGCGTGACAGATCCCTTCGGAACCCGGCATCGTGTCGAGCGCGCCATGCGCGCGCACCGGATAATCGCGTGAGAACGACGTGTGGCCTTCCATCAGATTCGCGACGCCCGGCAACAAACCGTCGCGCACGTGCGGAATGCTTTGCGGCGCGAGCACCAGATGATCCTGAAACGCGATGATGTGATCCGGCGCATGCAGCGGCGCGGGCTTACCAAACGCGCGATGCATCAGATGCGCGCACATGCCGGTGAAGTAGTCGTGGCTAAAGCGCCAGTCGGCGGCGATGAACACGCCGTCGCCGCGCTGCGCGTGCGCGTTTTCGGGGTGCAGGTGGCGCTCGATGATCTTTTCGACCAACGTCTTTGGCTCGACGGCTTGTCCGCCATCGTCCGCATGATCGCGCACACGCGGCAGGGGCCAGGCCGCGAACCGGCTGTACGCCAGCAGGCCGCCGCTGCGAATGATCTGCTGCGTGAGCGCGTCACGGCCTTTCAGAAACTCGTCGATCGGCAGGGCTTCGCCCGCGATCAGACGATCGAGCACGCGGAAATCCGTAGTGGTGAGAATGCCGATGTTGTCGCAGTTCTGCTGATAGATCCGCTCGAAGCTCTCCGCAACGATCAGCCGAATGCCCGCCGAGAGCTCCGCCAGCGGACTCGATTCGCGCGACGACCCCTTGCCGTAGCGCTTGCCCGCCACCGTCACCTGAAAGCCGCCGTCTTTCACCGCATTGCGGCCGATCGGCATGCGCTCGCCCGTCTTGAAGCCGACATACGGATACTGACCGAGGCGTTCATCGTAGGTGAGCATGACGGTGACCGGCGTGATCTCGTCGGTGGAAACGTCATCGCGCAGCGCGCCGGCCGTGGCACGCGTGACATCGCGGCCCGCGAGTTGCGCGTCGATCACCGCGGGGTCCCGGGCCAGATACAGCACGCGGCCGTGCAGACGAATCGTGTCGCTCATCGGTGCATCCTCCTTCGCGCTCACTATACGGCGCGCAAGGCCGACGCCGAAGTGCCGGTGCGGCAACCCTGCCGTCTCGTTTGGCGAGTGCTCGCAAGCGTGGCGTTGCGATCGGTTGCAATCCTTGCGATGCGCGCCGCCTCGCGCGCGCTACGGCTGATTGCCGAGAAATCCGACCAGCGCCGCCGCGCTCGCGCTCAACTGCTCGCGCGCCTTGAAGATCAGGATGAGGCGGCGCACGGACCAGGCATCGATGAGGGACAGCAGTCGCACGTCGAGCGCATTGACGTACAGCAACCCGACCTGCTCGGGCACGATCGCGATGCCGAGCCCGACGTGCACCATTCGGCACAGCGCGTCGAGGCTGCTGACGCGCATGCTCACGTCAAGCTGCCGCCCCGCGCTGCCCGCCTCCTGCGCGAGCAAACGCGTAAGCGCGCTTTCGCTGCGCAATCCGACAAAGCGGTCTCCGAGCAATTCGCCGAACGCCACGCGCGACGCGCCCGCGAGCCGATGGCCGCCCGGCACCAGCACCGCGAGCCGGTCTTGCCGATAGGGCACCTGCTCGAACGCTTCGCTGCCAGCGACCGGGTTGCAGATGCCGAAGTCCGCGCCGTGCTCGCCGACGATACGCAGCACGTCGGCGCTGTTTTCCTCTTCGAGTTCGATCGACACCTCGGGGAACGCGCGCCCGAACGCGGCCACATCTTCGGGCAGAAACTGCACGATGGACGACAGATTCGCGACCACTCGCACGCGCCCTTTAGCCCCCGACGAAAAGCGCGACAACTCCGCGCTCATCTGTTCGATGTTGCCGATGATGGCTAGCGCATAGCGCAATACCGTCTCGCCGACCGGCGTCACCGTGATGCCGCGCGACTGGCGCTGGATCACCGGCAAGCCGATCGTCGCCTCGATGTCGGCGATGCGCCGGCTCACGGCGGACGTCGCGATGAACTCGCGCTCGGCCGCGCGCGCGATGTTGCGCTCCTGGCAAACGGCGACGAACAGACGCAGCGAAGTGAGGTCGAGCTTCTTGAGAAGGTTTTCCATGGTGTCGGTCGGCGCTCGGTTACCGATTGTGGCGCGGGTTGCGCAATTTGCCAAAGCCAGCGGCGGTGGCCCGCGAATGATATGCCGTCCATGCGGCGCATGCCGCTGCGCTGACATCGAGCGACCCGGACGATGGAGCCGCAATTGCTCACGTCGTGACACGTCTATTTCCGCATCACGCGCGCTCAGCATCATCGCACTAGAGCCGGCTACAGCGCGTCATGGAAGATGACACCCAGCGTATACCGTTGTCCCGAGCGCAAGCGGCTCACGCCGTGCCGCAGCTTGACACGATACGGGCCTCGCGTGCCCTGCACCGGCCGGCTGTTGACCGTGAACACAACGGCATCGCCCTTTGCGAGCGGCACCACCTCGGCGCGCGACTGCATGCGCGGACGCTGCTCCGTCATGACGAACTCGCCGCCCGTGAAATCCCGCCCCGGCTCCGACAGCAAAATGGCGACCTGAAGCGGAAACACGTGCTCGCCGTAGAGGTCTTGGTGCAGGCAGTTGTAATCGCCCTCGCCGTATTGCAGGATCAGCGGTGTCGGACGGACCTGTCCGGCGTCGTGACAACGCTCGACGAAGTCCGCATGCTTCGCGGGGTAGCGCACGTCGATGCCCATCGCTACATTCCATCGGTTTGCCACCGGCACCAGATGCGGGTACATCGCCGTGCGCAATTGACCGATCATGTCCGGCAGCGGATAGTCGAAGTACTTGTATTCGCCGCGCCCAAAGCCATGACGCGCCATGGCGATCCGGCTGCGAAACACATCGTCGCGTGAATAGAGCGCCGAGAGCGCGTCGCACTCGGGCGGCGTCAGGAGTTGGGGCACGGCGGCGCAGCCGTACCGGTCCAGCTCCTGCTCGATGCCCGGCCAGTCCAGCGCATCGATTCGTTGGGCGATTGTGCGGGCCACGCCGGCGACGGTCGTCTTCTCCAAAGATGAACTCATAGTTACGTCTCGGCTGCGCTCGCAGCCGGTTCCTGGAATAGGGTTGATCGAACCAGTGTACGGGCGCGGCGCAAACACAACACTCCGGGTCTTGCGGTTCAATTCGCGGGTGTGTGCACCTGATTAGCAAGAAACATGCGATCCTGCAGGAGTTGCGGATTCAGGCTACGCTGTCGGCCTGAGCTGCGCCCGTCGCACGCGGGTCGCGCAATATGACATTCCCGTAAGGACAGCAATGAAACAGGCCCTCACCATCGATTTTGTGTCCGATATCGCGTGCCCGTGGTGCGCTATCGGCCTGTCTTCCCTACAGCTCGCGCTAGCGCGAGTTGCCGGCAACGTAGATGCCCACATCACCGTACATCCGTTCGAGTTGAATCCGCAGATGGGCTCGGACGGCGAAGCCATTGTCGACTATTTGCGCAAGAAGTACGGCCGTACGCCCGCGCAGATCGCCGAGACGCAGGCCATGATCCGCGAACGCGGCGCGAGTGTCGGCTTCGACTTCGGGCCGCGCACGCGTGTCTACAACACATTCGACGCGCACCGTCTGCTGCACTGGGCCGGCATTCAAGGCATGCAGTTGCCGCTCAAGCTAGCGCTGCTGCGGGCCTATCATTCCGATGGCAAAGACCCGAGCAATCACGATGTGCTGGTCGACGCGGCGCAATCCGTGGGACTCGACGCCACCGAGGCGCGCAACGTGCTAAAGAGCGGCCTGTACGCCGACGAAGTGCGCGCGCAAGAACAGCACAATCAGGAGATGGGTATCGATTCGGTACCCGCTATCATCTTCAATCGCAAGTACCTCGTGACCGGAGGGCAACCGGTGGAGCAATTCGTCAAGGTCATCGAGCAGGTGCTGGGCGAGCAATAGCACGTGATGGCGGCGGTCTTGCGTGTGCCTTCGGCGACCGGGCGGCGGACGCTTTCCATGCGCCGTGTTAGCCATGAGCCCACAGCGCTGCGTGAGCATAAGTCTGTCAATGGAGGCATCGCATGGCAGCAATCGTCGACCACCCCGCCATCCTGTTTATCCTGCTTCTCGTGCTTCTCACCGCCGTCATGGCGCTGGGCGCATTCGTTCTCCGCCAGCGCTCGCCGCTGCCCGAAGAAGAGCGCGACGACTTCAGCGTGGTGCAAACGTCGACGTTGACCCTGCTGGCTCTGCTAATCGGCTTCAGTCTTTCGATGGCGGTGAACCGCTACGATCAGCGTAAAACTCTTGAGGAAAACGAAGCAAATGCCATCGGCACGCAATATGCGCGAGCCGATCTGACTGACGCGGCTATCGGTACGCGGATGAAGGCGGCCTTGATCCACTATGCACAGTTGAGACTGGCCGACTATGACACGCGAGACCACGATGAACTTGCGCGGATCGGCGGCGAGACGACTCGAGTGCAAGCCGACTTGTGGCAGTTGGCAACTCAGGTGGCGAAAAACCAGCCGACGCCCATCGCCGCCCTCGTCACCAGCGGCATGAACGATGTACTCAATTCTCAGGACTACTCCGAGGCCGCCCGCATCAACCGCATTCCCATCGGCAGCTGGGTACTGATGATCGTGATCGGCCTGCTCGCCTGCACGGTTCAGGGTTACGGTGCCAAGGGAAGACTGCGCCGGGGCTTGCTTATCCTGCCCTTGACCCTCTCGCTGTCGCTCGCGCTCATAGCGGACATCGACAGTCCACGTGGCGGGATCATCCACGTTCAGCCGCAGAATCTGGCGCGGCTTCTGCAATCGCTCGGACACCCTGCCGGGAAGTGACATACAACGGACACCTGAGCGAGGCACCAACCGCCTTGATGCCGTCATCGCGGCATATAATCACACCAGCGATCAACTACGCTTCTCGAGGCGGCCTCATGTTTCGTTGCCTCGCCGCCAGGCACCCCGCAGCTTAAAGGCAAAGCCCGCAAATCCGGCAAAGGAGGAATAGTGAAGAAAAACCGCGCGAGAACAATGATCGGCGCCATGGCCGCCGTGGCCATGGCAATTTGTGCAACCTGCGCGGATGCGCAGACCACCGGTAGCACGGGCAACGGTGCGCCGACGCAAAGCTCGCCGATGCAGACGGCGTCCCCATCATCGTCATCTCGACCGAGATCGGACAGCCAGATTGTTCGTGATGTTCGCCGGGCCTTCACACGTACAACGGGGCTGAATTCGTCGGCAATTCACGTGAAGGCGCGCCACGGCGTCGTAACGCTAACCGGCCGCGTGCCTCAGCGCTCGCAGATCGAGCGGGCGGGAAATGCCGCAAGGTCGGTTCGCGGAGTGAGGTCTGTATCGAACAGGCTGACAGTGCACAATAGGCACACCAGCCGCGCTTGAACCTCTCGCGCCTCCACCGGTTCGATCCATAACCCGGCGGCATCGCTCACCCAAGGCGATGCTGTCGGGCTTATTCAAAACCCGCAGATTCTTTCTGCATGTTTTCCAGCCGGCGCCTTGCGTGACAGCGCCGTGTCTTTAGTACTCCGAACCGGCAATCTGTCAGCGCCAGACGCGGTAGCTCATCACTGGAGCCCGGTACGCGTACACGCGCGGCGCGCCCCAATAAACCGGCGGCCGATACATCTGATAGGCGACAGGCGGCGCAACCGGCTGAACGACCGTTTCCACCACGGGCATCTCTTCGTATTGCTGTTGTGCGTACACCGGAATGTACTGGACGGGCGGCGGCGCGTAGTCCTGCCGCACATAGACCGGCTGACTTTCGGCATACATCGGCTGCGGCTGCGCCTGGGCATATTCGGGCATCGGCTGATACGGCATTGGCATGGCCGGCGCGTACTGCGGCTCCTGATAAGCCTGCCGATAATGAACCTGCTGCGGCGGCGGTTGCGGCACCTGACGCGCTTGCGCTGGCTGGCGCTGCGCGTACTGGCGAGGTTGCGGGGGGATGGTCGTGTACCTGGCGTTGTCGTCTTCGGGGACGCCGGCCGGCAGCGGCGGCACATCGACGCGGGCGACCTGGGTATTCGTCGGGTGGCGCTGGCCATGGTTGTGCGAGTCGATCATGGCGTCGTAGCCCGCCTGATCTTCCTTGCCGCGATTGATATAGCCGTTGCGATACGCGCGGGCCACGTCCGACATCTTGCCGTTCGGGTCTTCTTTCATGCCGTCGGCATTGACCTGATACTCCTCCGGACTCAGTGACCCGGCCGGCGCCTCATCCCCGGCATACGCGGCTTCGGGGCCATCGGCCCATGCGAGACCGCACTGGAGCGTTAGCATCGACGCAACCGTCGTCGCGCCGCACCCTAACAGCGTTTTTATTCTCATGATCCACCTCGCGGCCGATTAAGAATTTTGTAAGCCCAAGATCGTTTGCTCGCTGGCCAGTACGGCTTTTGTTGTGCCCCGTGCAATTATTAGTTTCTAGCACATTCCTTTGCAGCGGGCATTATTTTTTCTACGAAATGCGTGGTGTGGCGCATTGTCGGGTTCTGAGTATGCGGCATGAGTGTCGCAGTGAAGGGACAGCCGCAGTGGTGAGCTCGGCAGCACCGTTGCGAGGCTGCGAGGCTTGCCCGGAGGCATCACACGCGGCAAGCGGTTCCAGCGAGCAGGCCCTGCACGTTATCGACTCACGGCGCGAAGGCCGATGCTCGGGTGCGCGGCCCGCTCTCGACGCCGCTGAGAATGGCTCGGAAAAAGTGGTTCCCGGTTCCCCTGCTACTTGTGCGAGATTCGCCTCACCGTGCTCGTAACGATGTCTACATAAAAAAGGTCCCCGTCCGGCCCGGTTTTAAGGTCCACCGGTCCTCCCTCGAGGCCTCTTGCAAATGTCTGAGGCACAGGTACTTTCTTCCCGGGCTGCACTGTCCAGATGCATTGCCGCAGGAGATCGCCAAAGTACAAGGCCTTCTTGAATGGGCCAGGATAAGTCGCGCTGGTGTCGTCAGTGAACCCGATCGCGGAGATCACACTGCCGTTGCTGTCCGCTCCTCCTTGCGAGGGCTTGCCGCCGCAGGTCCTTCCTCTGCTGTCCTCGGGCGTAACGTAGCTCTGGTGCGCGTACGCAAAGAACGGCGCAGTGACCCCTCCGACACTTCCACAGTAGCCAGTGCGCTGGTAGTCAGGCTCGGGAGCCTCACGGAAGTTGTTGTTCGGGTCCCATCCTTCGTAGCACGGCCAGCCAAAGTTCTGGCCGGCGACGCTCATATGGTCGATCGCCTCCCAGGTGTTCCATCCCACATTGCCGATATAGAGGTCATCCGTCATGCCGGGCACACGGGCGAAGCGGAAAGGATTGCGCAGGCCCTCTGCAACAACATCAATGCGTTGGGTTGTGGTGGCCGGGTTCGTTATCCGGAGAATAACCCCATCACTGTAAGGTTGTACGCGCTGGCTGCGAAACGCGCCCTGCGGCAAATTCGTGCCATCGCCGCAAGCGCTGTCAAGTTGCCCGTAGTCCACCTGATCGAAGCTTGCGCCGTCGCCTGCGCTGACATAGAGCGTTCTGTTATCGGCGCCGAAAGCCAGGTCGCCGATGCTGTGAGACTGATAGAAGAAGCACCATGTCTGGCTAGCTGATTGTTGGGTCGGCAGGATTTTTGTTTCGCTCGTTCCTTTCCCCGTCCTGGTCAAAAGAGAAAGTTGGCCGTGGGTAACGACGTTGCCGCTACATGGACCTGCAACAGGCGGCGTCGTGTAAAGCACGTAGATATTGCGATCGTTTTGAGGATCGACTGCAAGTCCGAGAAGCCCGCGGTCTGAGTTATTGCAAACTTCATTGGTGAGGTCGGCAATCAACGTACAGGCAGGTTGCGATAAATCGCAGTCCCAAACCCTGCCTCCCTTTTCGGCGACCAGAGCGCTTTTCGTTCCGTCAAAACTGATTGCCGTCGGCTGATTGAGACAACCTCGGTAAAAAATCTGTTCGGTAAATCCCTTTGGGAGAGTCGGCTGCGGCCTGGTCGTGGAAGTGGGCTGGCACGTAACCGTCTGCCCGACAGCAACGGCGCTCGGTACGGTCGTTGGGCGTGGAGGGTCTGCGTGCGCCAGGTTCGTCAGGGATAGTAAGGTCAGCAACATTGCCAGCGCCGCAATCGGGCCGCTTTGACGCAAGCAGTCCCCAAAATAGCGCGACAACTTATGCTCCCGTTCCCGAACCGCGGGGCACCTGCCCGCACCGCATGCGGGTTGCGCGGGAATAGGGAAAGTTGAAAGTTCCATATATCCTCCCCTTCGGCGTAAGCGCGGAACGGCCGCCGACGACGCGCGGGACACCGCCCGGAAACGCGTATATCGCAGTCCAACAAGAATAGCAGTTGACCTCGTAACGACCAGTCTATTCCTCAGCTTTTGACGCCACGCGATTTCTCGGAGCAGCGCGCAATTTCTGTCCCATCGACTGAGCAAATGTTGCATACGGGCATGCGCTGTGCAACGGTACTCATTGCGCTTTTCTGCTACAAGCAAAAAAGAACCTCCAAACCGGTGCGAAACAGGGTGAGACGATGACTCAGGAACAATGGGACGCAATGGATGAATTTCTGACGAGCCGGCTGCTAACGCCCGATCCCGTGCTCGATGCAGCGCTGGCCTCCAGTACCGCAGCAGGCCTGCCACCCATCCACGTGGCGCCGAACCAGGGCAAGCTGCTGCACCTGCTGGCGAAGCTGCGCGGCGCTCGCCGCATTCTCGAAGTCGGCACACTGGGCGGCTACAGCACGATCTGGCTGGCACGCGCGCTGCCGTCAGGCGGCCGCCTGATCTCGCTCGAAGTAAATGCCGACAACGCGGCGGTGGCGCGGGCCAATGTCGAGCGAGCCGGTTTGTCGGGCGCCGTCTCCATCGTGATCGGCGCCGCCGCGCAAACACTCGAGAAGTTCGTCACCGACGGCGTCGAACCCTTCGAGATGATTTTTCTCGACGCCGACAAGAAAAGCTATCCCGAGTATCTGCGCCTGTCGCTGCAATTGAGCCTGCCGGGCACGTTGATCGTTGGCGATAACGTGATTCGCGGCGGCCGGATTGCGGATCTGCATAGCACCGATCCCGACGTAACAGGCTTACACGAGTATTTCAGACTGCTTGCGACGAATCCGCAGCTCGACTCGACCGCCGTGCAAACGGTCGGCGTGAAAGGATGGGATGGATTTTCGATGTCGATCGTGTCGGGCCAACGCTAAGGGTCGACTGAACGCGCCTCGTCTGCAACCTGCGAAAAGACCCCGGCATTAGAGCCGATAGAGGACACGCATTTCTGCGAAATCAATACGGAGTCCTATCCACCTGGGAAGCGTTGCCGCTACGAACGGCATCGTACCTGTCATACCTCGCGCACCGGTATCTCCGGCCAGCTCGCTTATCCATGACGGCCGAAGCATGTAACTGGCTAAACGCTATCCGGCGTAATGGTCCACCGCGGGACCACCGCGCCGATGAGCCCTCTCAACGATATTCGAATCGGACGCCGCAACCTTGCGCTATATGCTCGTTTACGATACCTTATGCTCGTTTATGCTAGATTATGACCAACGACAAGGTGACCCCATGCAGCGAACTCGAGACGACGCGCTCCACGGCCTGCTGCCGGAGCAGCGCGAACAGTTAATTCTGGAGCGGCTGCGCCTGCACGGGCGCGTGCTGGCGGCGGCGCTGGCCGCCGAATTCCAGACCTCCGAGCACACAGTGCGCCGCCATCTGCGCGATCTGGCTGAACAAGGGCACTGCAAGCGCGTGTACGGCGGCGCTCTGCTGATTTCGCCCGCCGACAAGCCCGCGGCGGTCCGCATGAGCGAAGCCATGGATCGCAAGGCGTGCCTCGCGGCCGCGGCGGCGTCGATCGTCCGTCCGAAGCAGGTCGTTCTGCTGGACGCCGGTTCGACCAACGCGTCGATCGCGGCCGCGCTGCCCGACAACGCGGATCTGACCGTCGTAACCAGTTCGCCCGACGCATGCACGCGCTTGCTGAGTCGGCCGGGCTTCGAAGTGATTCTGATCGGCGGGCGCCTCTCGCGGGGCGCGGCGGGCTCGCTTGGCGCCACCGCCCTCTTGCAAGTGCAGCAAATCCGCGCCGACCTATGCTTCCTGGGCGCATGTGCGTTCGACCCCGATGAAGGCGTCGCGGCCTTCGACGCGGAAGACGCCGAACTCAAACGGGCCATGGTTAAAGCAAGCGGGCAGATCGCGATCGCGCTGACGTCGGAAAAGTTGATGACCGCCGCGCCTTTCGCGGTTGCGCCGGCATCGTCGGTCGATTATCTGTTCGTCGAAGCCGATGTGCCGGCCGAGCGGCTCGCGAGTCTGCAAGCGGTCTGCGACAACGTGATGGTGGCGCGCTCATGAGTTCGCCCGCCGCTTCACACACCAGGCCGCTCAACGAGCGCATTGCGACCGTCGGCGTATTTCTCGCGAACGGCTTCGGGATCGGCGCATGGGCGGTCGAAGTGCCGCGCATCAAGGAAAGCCTGGCGCTCAGCGACACCTCGCTCGGCCTCGCGCTGTTCGCCTTTGCGCTGGGCGCGATCGTCGCGATGCCGCTCGCGGGACAACTCGCGCCGCGCTTCGGCAGCGGCCGCGCGACCGCCTTGCTCGGCGCGGCGTTCGCCGTCACACTGCCGCTGCCCGCGTTGGCGCCCAACCTGATCACGCTTTGCATCGTGCTGCTCGCGCTCGGCGCAGCCAACGGCGCGCTGGACGTGTCGATGAACGGCCACGCGAGCACGATCGAAACGCAGTGGCGCGCGCCGATCATGTCATCGTTCCACGCGGCCTGGAGTGCGGGCGGACTGCTGGGCGCCGCCACCGGCGCGATGCTGGTCAAAAGCGGCATGGGTGTGCGCGGCGGATTGCTGGTGCCTGCCGCCTTCATCGTAGTCCTTATCATCTGCGCTGCGGTGCTGGCATTACGCGATCTCGGCCCGCGCATGGCTGGTGCGTCGAGCGCCTTTGCGTGGCCGAGCGGCGCCGTGATGAAACTCGCACTGCTCGCGTTCCTCTGCATGCTGGTGGAGGGCGCGGTGGCCGACTGGAGCGCGGTGTACTTGCGCTCCACGTTGAACCAGGAGGCCAGTGTCGCTGCGATCGGGTATTCCGCGTTCGCTTTCTCGATGGCGGCGTGCCGTATCGTCGGCGATGTGTCCGTGCGCCGCTTCGGCTCGAGCCGGGTGGTTGCGCTGGGCGGTCTCGTCGCCCTCACAGGGCTCGCGCTGGTGCTCGGCCTGCCAACCGTGCTCACCGCCTGCGTGGGCTTTGCGATGGTCGGCGTCGGCCTCGCGAATATCGTCCCGGTGATTTTCAGTGCAGCGGGCCGCTCGACCGTCGCGCCGGCTATGGGCGTGTCGATGGCGGCTACGGCGGGCTATGCCGGGTTCCTGGTCGGGCCGCCGTTGATCGGTCTCGGCGCGGGTCTGCTCGGCTTGCGGGTTGCGCTGTGTGTGCTCGTGATGGCGGCGCTGATTGTGTGCGTGCTCGGGGGCAAGGCGGTGCGCAGCGCGCGGCTCGCGTAGGACAGGTGCGCCTGTCGCGGCACCAACCGGTGCCGGCGCGCGGCAAGCGGCTTTATTTCGTCTCTTTGTCGAGCAACGCTGCCCGCTCGCGAACGAGCGTCACCGCGCGTCCCGCATGCAGATCGAGCGGCCAGCTGATTGCGCCGAGCAGCGAGCGCGGCTCAGCCCCATCGACCAGCCCTGTGGCCGGCCATTCGTGCTTTGCGGGTACCCACAGCGTGCCGAACAGGTGGTCCCAAAGCGGCAGCAGTTGCGCGAAGTTGTGGCCGACATGTTCGCCGCGAACCGAATGATGCACGCGGTGATATTGCGGATTGTTGACCCACGTGACGTAGCGGCCCAGGTCCACGCGCAGATTCAGATGCGCGAAGTCATTGCCGAACATGAAGACGAAGGAGGTGAGCCCGACGATCCATGGCTCGACCTTGAACAGCACGCCCACCAGCGGATAAAGCAGACAGCCCTTGATCAGTACTTCGAACCAGTGATGCCGCAGCGTCACGGTGACATTCAGGTCGACCGCGCTATGGTGCAGCGAATGCAGCTTCCATAGCACCGGCCATGTGTGCTGCAAACGGTGAAACGCGTATTCGAGCAGGTCGATGGTGAGCAGCACGATCACGAACGACGCGAGCGCGCCCCATCCGTGTGATACCAGCACGACCATGCCGCCGCCGAGCGCGTTCACGATGGCCACGCTGGCTGCCGCCGTGAGCGGCTTGGCCGCTTCCACCAGCGCCAGATACAAAGCGGCATAGGCGATGTTCAGACGCTGCGCCGGGCGCGATTGCAGCAGCGCGGCCGGCCAGCGGCGTTCCAGCGTCGCACCGGCGGCCATCGTCGCCAGCACGAGCGCATACGCCTGCAGCCAAAGACTCGCGTGGTGCAGCAGGCCGGCAAGCGGACTTGACGCAAACATCTGATTCCCCGGTGATGCGTTGCACCGCGCCGCCGGCCCTGGGCTGCACAGCGTTGCGCTCAACCTGGCGCAAAAGCGCCGGGCGACCAGGCGTCGGCTGACGAGCAGGCGCGTTAATGCGATCTTCGCAGCCCCGTGGGCGGCGCGCAAGCCGATTTGCGACGGATCAGGCGAGCGCAGATGGCGCGTTCGTGACTCACCAGCCAGGCCGCGCACACCGAACTGATCGCACACACCAAGGCGATTTTGCCGACGCGCGGGGGCAGGACGCGCGCTACAGAACGTTGCACAGACTTGAATGAAGCGGTCGAGCGTCAAGACAACGAGGCCAGCATGTTCGACAGGCGTCTCATATGCGCCTTGAACGCGTCGCTCACTTCGCGATCAGTCGTCGGGTCCAGATGCGACGTTTCGGCGAGTTCGACCTGCTCGTGGAAATCGTTGGCGATGGTGCGTTGGACGGCGGCAGGCAGCGACCGCAAGATGGAAACCAGCAAAGCCTCTTCGGCATGCATCATGCCGAGAATCGAGTGAGTGTCCATGCGAAAACCTCCGGCGAAGGCATCGTCGATGCAAGCCAGCGCGAGTGCTGGCCGCACCTCATGTTACCCCCGGCGGCTCGCAGGAGGGCGGCGCGCGTCGGATGACTAACCCGGCGGGCGCAAGTCTTGACCCCGACTGCCGCCCGACTGCCGTTACTTCGCGATCGTATAGCGCGACCGACGGCTTTGCGGCGATTTCGTCGGACGCTCGACGCGCGGATTGGCGCCACGGATAAAAAGCACGGCGCACACGGCGAGCGTCGCCCAGATGCAGAGAATTATCGTCAAAGCGCTCATTTCGGTTGTCGGAATCTCGAGGTTGCGATCGGTACGTCTGGCGGGTTGGCCGCTCAGTGCGTCGTATGTTGGCCGGAGGCGCCGAACAGAAGCTGCTCGATTATCCGGGTGGTGTGCATCAGCTGCTTATCGAGCGATGCGCGCACCGCTTGCGCGCCGGCCGCGTCGTTGCGCGCGACCGCTGCATGCGTCTGGGTTGCCAGCTGCAATACCCTTTCCGATGCGCGTTGGAGCTCCTGCATGTGGCCGGCGCCCGCGCCCGACGATGAGCGGTCCAGGTCGGAAGTGACGATCTCCGGCAAGCCGGTTTCGAACAGACGATTTTTGTCGTGGCGGTAAGACATCGCGGTTCCTTGGGGGATTGGACGATGTCAGTCTGCTCCGCACCGGGAGTTTTCAATCTGTCGAACAGAAGCCGATTTTCGAGTCAATCCGAAGCGTTATGCACTCCGCGGCTTTCTCCTGATGAATGCGCCGCCCGGCAAGCCCGCAAGTCGTCCGGGTCGACCCCCGGGTTCACAGGCGAGCGGCCGATCCGCCTGGCTGCGGGGAAATCCGCCAACGACGGCAATGCTCGCGCAGTCCACGAACAATTGCAGTTAACCCCGGGCGGAACGCCTCGACTCAAGCAACCGGAATCACTTCGACGCGCAATGCGTCGTCGCCCGCCGCCACCGCGAGCAGTAGGTCGACATTGGGATGCGCGCCGGGACGATTGCGCGCGTCGGCTGTGTGTTCGGCGAACAACGCGAGGCCGTGCTTGGCGGCGCTCGCGTCCAGCGAGCCGAATGTCTCGCGCAGATAGTTGTAAACGCTGAGCGAGCCCTGCTTGCCCGGCTTGTTCTCGATACTCGCGATCACTCCGCCGCTGCCATCCACCAGATCGATACGCGCTATACCGTCGATGGAGGGCATCTGGGCGAGATTTTCCTTGAATACGTTGCTCGGTTGAATCATTGAGAATCGCTCCTTCTGTTCTGAGATTTGCATGGCGGCCCGTATCTTATCCGATGTATGGACAGCGGCGTCCGCGGCGACGCGGCGCACTCGCCCGCACGTCGCACGGCAGAAAGAGGGGGATCCTCTGCGAAGCGAACGCTGCTCGAGTTATCTAAACGCAGCCGTAAGAACGCGATTGGCGTCAGCCATGAAGTCGACAAAGACGCCAATGACCACGCTCCAGAAATGCACTCCCCGGTCGCCGCTTTGAGCGCTACCGCGTGAACTGTTCTTCGTCTTGGGCGAGGGACGCTGCGTCGTTGGCAAGAACATCAAGGTCGATGAGCGGCCAGGTGTGGTTTTTATGCGACCATCCGGGCAAGGGCGTACGGGCAGAGGCAGAGCCGGCAAGCCTTGGCGGGCAGACGCAAATCGTCATACAGGAGGCCCCGCTTTTCATTGAGAACAACGTTGGATAGCATGATGAAACACGTCAGCGTCCCCAACGGTTGGCGTGTGTGTTTGTCGGCCGCAGCATCGCTGCGGCTTTTTTTGCCGAATCAGGATGTGTCGGGCCAAGAGCGCTTGCGACTCGCGCAAGGATCCGCCGCCGTCGGCTATGACCTGGCATATCGACACCTGCGCCGTTGTCGCTTGTTGACGGATCTCCATTCTTCAATGAGATGAGCGCGCGTTGCGATCTCGCGCAATGCGTGTCCCGTCTGAACCACGTACTTTCCCTGAGCGATCCGGCTGCGGCACGGCGGTTGCGCGTCACTTTTCTGCCGATGCGGGCAGGAGTGAATGAGGAGGCGTCAATGTCTTTCCAGACGTATGCTTCGTACCGTGGATATCGCATCCATGTTCAAATCGATCGCGCTACGACATTGTGTTTCAATGGGGGTGGACGTCGATACAAAGTCTGCTGGGTCATCAGTTCGCTTGTGAATCCTGAGCAGGAAATTGCCAGTTTTCCCGAACGTCTGGAGTTCCTGTCCGAGCGTGAAGCGCTTAAATATGCTGAAAACCGCGCTCACACCTTCATTGATTGCATGCTGTCCGGCAAACAAGATATGCCCGTTCGCGGGGAGCTCGGCCGCGGCCGCGGGCGCGAACTCGATCCTGGCTAAAGTGGAACGCAGTCGTGGCGCTTAGCCATCCCGTTTCCCAAGCGTCGAACAGCTGGCAAGCGCTTTCTGAACTGTCACTTAGCCCCGACTGACAACCGCCCTGCTTGGCCGCGCCCACCGGTCCTCAAACGACCGAACTCGAAGTGCCGTGGTCGGCCACGCGGGACGCACCCCGACCCCAAATGGGCGCCAGCGCCCCTGTCCGCCTTCGCAGCGACGCCCGCGAAATGGTACGCGCTCTACCGGCGTGCCGGGCCGCGCAAGGCCACGGTTCGCCCTGATCTGTCAAGGTGCGCTTCGCTTGGTCGAAGCGCTTGTCGCAAAAATGCATCTGCGGTTTTTTGCGCTGACTATTTCGCGCAAGCGATTGCTTATACTCTACGCACCTCCTTTTCGAGGCGCTTCGTATGTGGCATGAATGGCTTAAATATCTCCAGCCTCTCAGCTGGAACACTCCGATGGTTTTGGCGCTCGCGTCAGCGGCCATCGGCTCTGTGATCACGCTCCTGTGGATTTCGGCACGGGACGCGAGGGAGCGCAGGCGTCAGCGACGCGATACTGCGTTGGAACTCGCGTTATCGCTCGAAAGCTATGCGCGAACCTGCCGGACGATGATGCACAAGGCCGCCTGGGCGGCCGCAGCGCCGGCCGGCCCCCTCGGCCGCGAAGCCAGCAAAGGCGTATCCATTCCCCCATTTGCCTATCCGGACAAGCTGCAGTGGCGCGTGCTCAACCGCAGAGCTATTTCGGATCTCCGCGAGTACCCCGCGACGGTGCACTCCGCCCGCGAATACGTGGAAGCGTTCAGGGAGTTCGGCGAGCCGATCGAGTTTTGCGGCCAGGTTGAATACGAATGTGCGAAGGCAGCGAGGTTTGCGTTGGATCTGGCTCGGGTTACGCGTCGCCGGCACGGCGCCGCGACGTGGAAGCCGGGGGCGAAAGATTCGTCCATGGCACGCGAACTCTCGGACTTCATCAAAGCGGCCGAAGAAAAGCGTAACGCGTCGGTCGATCCACAAACGGACGCCTCGTTGGGTCGGCCAGCGCACCCGCAGTCGTTCAATCAACCATTAAGCGCATGAAATGCTGCGCAGCCGGCGCGCGAGACGCCGGCCGGTTTCTCGAGTAATAAGGCAATGCCACGGGCGGCCGGGCGTTACTCCGGCTGCTATGTTCGCACCACTGTGTCGGGCGATTCTTCCGACCATACGCTGGCGAGTGATGCGCACCTTCACACCTGCTGTGCAGACACCCGTGGGTTCAATAATTCTGCCGTATCCGCGTCGGCTGTTGGCCAATTGTCCCGGCTTGAACATGGGAATCGCGAAGCTCGCCGGGGCAATGCGTACGCCGTGGTTTCGGCCGGCGCCGCCCTTGCAGCACGTTTCTTTCAACGCTTGAAGACAACCTTCGCTGTGGCGTGGTCGACCGGAGCAGACGTATGCTGGTGGACGATCTTCCACCCGTCGCCCTTTCGCCTGAGCGTCGCAGTGAGGCGATTGTCCAGCGAGCGCAGCTCAACGCCATCCGTATTGACAGCCCTGTATGTCGCGAAGGCGTGAACAACTGCGAGGTCTTCCGTCACGATCGTTTGCGCGTCGCTAAACTCCACGACAACGCGGTCCGTACCTGGCGAACCAAACCAGCCCGCCACCATTTCGCGCCAGACCGCAATGCCGTTGTACGACCATACACCCCACATTCGTAGATCAGTACCTCGGCGTCATACAGTGAGACGAACGCGTCGACGTCTTTTGCGAATACCCCAGCTTTGTAAGCGTTGAGGACCTGCGTGATCGGATTGTCGAGTGTCATCACTGTGTATCCTCCTGAGTCAGATTGCGATCGCGGCTAGGATCGCTGGCGCCGGATAATCACCGCGCTCACGGCTTATCGAACGATAGATAGCTGCTCGCGGCCCTGCGCTGTCGGCGAAGCAGCAGATAGCAGCCGGCAACATGCGTGATCATCAGCGCAGGCACGTAGATGATCGGAATCGCATACAGAGCGCCGAGCTCTCCCGCGCGCGCAGGAAGGTCCGACTCGATAGCGTGGTAGTAGTCGACGAGGAGATCCGTTGCGCCCACGAGATGGAACGCTACGACGAACAACCAGAAAAGTGGACGGATTCGCGCGGTGAGTAGCGCCAGCATCGCCAAAATTCCCGTTGCCAGGTCGCCGTATGCGGCGAACACGGCGAACCTGGCGGGTAGATTTGGACTGACGATGCCCGGCAGGATGAAGACCAGGCCGAAGAAACGGAAACTGTGCAAAGTGGCAATGGCGCGTTGCACATCGAATGGGTCCATCGATTTGAGCCGCGGCCATACGTATGTGCGAAAGCACAGCAGCCACGCGACATACCCCAATACCAGTTGCAATTGAAAGAGAACTTCCGGGGACATGCTACCTCCTGCAAGATGTTGTCGGGCGCTTGACTCGTCATGTACAGGCGTAGGTGTACCATGGCCTCTCGCGAACGACTATCCATCACAATGTTGACGGGCTATGAAGCAGAACTTCACAGTCAGGCAGGGCGCGCTCGATGGCGTGGAAGTATTCCTGAGCGTTGCCCAGCATCACAGTTTTCGCCGCGCAGCGGCCGAACTGGGGGTGACGCCGTCGGCCGTGAGCCAGGCAGTGCGTGTACTCGAAGCGCGCATCGGCGCAGCGCTCTTCATACGCACCACGCGCAGTGTCGGACTGACCGAAGCCGGCGAACGGTTTCTTTCGCGAGCGAAGCCTGCTTTCGAGGAGCTTGTCGCCGCTGGTGACGTGGCGCGCGGGCTTGGCCAGCGGGCCGCCGGATTGTTGCGTCTTTCCGTGCCGCGAGCGGTGGTGCCGATCCTGCTGGAACCACTGATTGCGTCGTTCTGCACCGCTTATCCCGAGGTCGAAGTGGAACTCGCCACAAGCAGCGAGCTGGTCGACCTTGCTGCGGAAGGGTTCGACGCCGGTATCCGGCTGGGCCAATTCGTCGCCACCGACATGGTCGCAGTGCGGTTGACGCCGCCGTTGCGTCTCGTCGTCATTGGCAGTCCTGCGTATTTTTCGGGGCACGGTCGGCCCGAGCACACCGACGATCTGCGCCAGCACGCGTGTGTGCGATGGCGCAGATCCAGCGGCGCGCTCGCGCTGTGGTCATTCAACGACAGCGGCAATGCGATAGAGATCGCCGTAACCGGACCTTTCATTGCCCATGATTTTCCCACCATGCTAGGCGCGGCAATCGAAGGGGTAGGACTCGCCCAGCTACCTGAACCGATGGTCGCCGAAGCGCTCAGAGCGGGAAAACTGGTGCAGGTGCTGGAGCCCTTTGCGCCGGTCACGCCCGGCGTTTTTCTCTATTATCCCGGCCGCCGGCAGATGCTGCCGAAGCTGCGCGCCTTCATCGATCATGTAAAGAGCCGCCTGGCAGGCGATGGCACACTCCCGCCTCCAAAATGACGGCGAGGCGTGGAGCCCCTGGCACGTGCATGTAGCGTATCGTCACTTCAGTTCAATCGGCCGCCCATGCGGTGTATGGCGCGCAGCGATGTCCCATTCTTTCTGGCGCGCCTCGAGCATGCTACTCGTCACCAATCGCTTACGCGCGCTCATGCGCTCCAGTGCCGTCAGCCAATGACGGTAGTAAGTGTCGCCATGATCTGGGTCGCCAGCGGACTGCGCATCGCGGATTGCCCGGTTCAGACATTGCGCCCATTCGCCCCACGTGAAGAGGCCTTGCTCATATAAAGTCAACGTCATCGCGAACGCACGCGCTTCCCAAGGCGCGTTGAAGACGGGCCCCGCGTCGTCGCAAGGCAATGCTGGCAACGCAGCGCGGAGTTCGGGAAGGTGCGATCGGGTGTCTGTCATATCAGGTGGGCGGGGCATCCGGATAGTCGAGATAGGGTTCCCAGCAATCGACGCAAACGAATGCCGCGGTCGTATCCTTCCCCCAGAGTTCCGACGCATCAAAGCGAACGGTATACAGCCATTGTGGCTGTTCACCGAGCCCAATGGCGTTGGTGTCAGGAAAAACGTGTGGACCGTGCACAGCGATCACGCGAGCGCGTCTGCCCCGGCAATAGCGTGGCAAGCGCGTATGCGTCGGCGGGTTCAACTGACGGGTCCGGATCTCGTCACCCACCTTGAATCGGGGTTCAGTGAGCGCGGGACGATCGACAGGACTGCCTCGGCGTAGCACCGCAGCCACTTCGGTGGCCATCAATACGTGAGACACCGGCATTCCCGCACTGCTTGATACGCCGCTGGCAATTTCCTCGGCTGTCGCAAGCCCCTTATCCACCAGCAGCTTTTTCAGACCTTCCAACCAGATCTCGAAGTAGCTGCTGGCGAGGTATTGCGCGGGCGGCAAGCTTTCCCTTGCGGCACGCGACATATCGATGTTCCACTTGACGAGCGCGCCCATCGCCAGGGTGATCGCGAGCACGCGGCGCTCCCACTCCGCGTGAAAAATCACGGCCTCGGCTTCCGGCCGTATCGGGCCGAACGACTGCATGCCGCCAAGATCTTGTGCACCGTTCATATGGGCTCCCCGGTGGATTCAGGTGTTTTCGGCAGACCTGTGCCGATCATGGAATCGCGTGTCACCAGTTCAGCCAACGCTTCCTCCGAGAAACCCTCGGTTCGCGCAGGTTGCATGGGCAACACCAGATAGCGGACCTCGGAAGTGGAGTCCCAGACGCGAAACTCCACGTCGGCGGCCAATTCAAAACCGAATTCCTTCAGTACACCTCGCGGATCGACCACCGCGCGCGAGCGGTATGGCGCCGACTTGTACCAGACGGGCGGAAGCCCCAGCACCGGCCACGGATAGCATGAACACAACGTGCAGACCACCATGTTGTGCACCGTGGGCGTGTTTTCCAGCACGACCATATGCTCGCCCTGCCTGCCCCGATAGCCGAGCGAGGCGATCGCCGCAGTGGCGTCGTCGAGCAACCATCGTTTGTAAGTCGGGTCGTGCCACGCTTTTGCGATCACGCGCGCGCCGTTGCGCGGTCCGACCTGGTGCTCGTAGGTCTCGATCAGTACGTCGAGCGCGCCGGGATCGACGTATCCCTTTTCGACCAGCAGAGATTCGAGCGCGCGCACGCGCAAGTCCATCTCCGACAGTGCACTGCCCGCGTGATCGTGATCGTCCGCGTGCGGACGCTGCAACTCGTGGCCGCGGGAATCGTTACCCTTCATGGAAGTTCTCCCAGAAAGTGCCGACTTGACGAGCAGGGCCGGCGCGACTGCATGCAACCTGTCAGCGATACAGGAGTCCGCGTTCGTTGTCCGCTCTCAACGAGACCATTGCTACTCTGACCCATGTTCCCTTGCGCCGCTACAACTGCCGCTCGACTGCGGCCTTGTCGATGACCGACCCTGCTTGCTGGATCGCAACCGCGCCGCCGGATCAATGCTCGACCTGCCCCGCCGCAATGTCCTCGAGCGACCTTCCACGTGTCGGCACCCCCATGAGCACCACGGCCAGCGCACCGGTCAGCAACACCAGCGTCGTCGCGCCGAATACGCCGCCGAACCCCAGCAGTGGATAAACATAGCCGACCAGAATCGGCGCAGCAATCGCGCCCAGCCTTCCAATCGACGAAGCAAGCCCGGTCCCCGTTGCGCGCACGTCGGTCGGAAAAACTTCCGGTGTATACGCATAAACGCCCGCATAGGTGCCGTTCATGAAGAACGACAGCAGAATGCCCGACACCATGATGCCCGCATCGGTGCGAGTCAAAGCGAGCCCAAGCGCCGATACGCCGCCGAGGATCATGTACGACGCGATCGTCGCCTGCCGGCCGATCTTCTCGTTGAGCCACGCGCCTGAAAAATAGCCCGGAATCTGCGCGATGTAGATCACGAGCGAATACGAGAAGCTTCGCGTGATCGTCATGCCGTTCTGAACCAGCAAGCCGGGAATCCACGTGAAGAACGCGTAGTAGCTGAACGTGATGGAAAGCCACATCAGCCACGTCATTGCCGTAATGCGCGCAAGCTTCGCGGTCCACAACGCTTTGACATTCGCGATCACCGACGCCCGTCCCGCCGCAAGTGGAACCTCGCCCTCGCGCAGCGAAGACAGCGGCTCCAGCTGCACGCCCGCTCCCATCACTTCGGTCTCCATGCGTGACACGATCGCATCGGCCTCCGCATGCCGGTCGCGCGCTTCCAGCCAACGCGGCGATTCGGGCAAGGCACGCCGCCACCAGAGCAGCATCACGATCGGCAGCGCGGTGATGACCATGACCGCCCGCCATGCATTGGGTGCAAGCGGAATCACCAGGTACCCGAGCAGCGCGGCCGCCACGAAGCCGAACGAGAAGAACCCCGCGAGGCTACCGGTGAAACTGCCACGATAGCGGCGCGCCACGAACTCCGAAAGGAAGGGCGCGACAATCGCGCTTTCCGCGCCCGTACCCAGGCCAGCGACAATGCGTGTCCCGAGAAAAAAGCCCCAGTCATTGGCGAACGCGCTGGCAAGTGACGCGACGCAGTAAATCACGAGCGCATACATCATCACCTTGCGCCGGCCGATAATATCGCCGAGCATGCCCGCAAGCATCGCGCCGACGAAATAGCCGATGAACGTGCCGCTTCCCAGCACACCCGTCTGCACGCTCGTCAGTCCCCACTGCGTGCGCAGCACTGGCAGCAGGAACGCGAGCACCGCGGCGTCCATCGCATCGAACGTGTAGCCGAGGCCGCCCATCAACAACAGACGGCGGTGAAAACCCGAAAACGGCAAGCGCTCGATGCGCGCAGCGATCATCGACATGAACGGACTCCGGTGGGATTGTGGGACGCGGCGTACGCAAGGTCCTTCGTTCAAGCAGGTTCAGCCACATTCAGGCAGCACGTTCGAGCTCGTTGACGAAGATGCGGCCGTCCTTCATCACCAGCGGAATATGCTCGCCCTGACCTAGCAGACAATCGAGCGTCTTCAGCGGGTTGCCATCGACCACCAGCACATCGGCATGGGCACCCGGCACGATCCTGCCCAGCTTGTTCTGCTTGCCCAGTATTTCCGCTCCAACGACGGTCGCGCTCGCGATCACCTCGGCGGGCGACAGCACCTGGGCCAGCAGCCGGAACTCGTCGCTTTGCAGACGCTGCGCCTCGCCGAGCAGATCCGTGCCGAAACCCATCTTGACCCCCGCGCGCTTCATGATTTCGATCGACTGCATGCCGGCGCCATGCACGTCCTCGATCTTCGCAATGCTTTCCGGCGGCAGTCCATACTTCTCGCCCTCGCTTGCAAGAGCGTCGTAGGTGACGAGCGTCGGCACCACATACGCGCCGTGCTCCGCGACGATCCGCGCCGTTTCGTCGTCGATCAGATTGCCGTGCTCGATGGTGCGCACGCCGCAGCGTACCGCGCGAGCGATGGCCGCCGGCGTGTACGCATGAGCAAGCACATAGGTGCTGCGCCCTTGCGCCTCGGCGACGATCGCGCGAATCTCGTCTTCGGAGTAGCCGAATGCGCCAACCGGGTCGGTCGGCGAGGCGACGCCGCCCGACGCCATGATCTTGATCTGGTCGGCGCCCATTTGCAGTTCCTCGCGCACCGCGCGACGCACTTCGTCGACGCCGTCCGCAACGCGACCCAGCGCGCCCACGCGCACACAGCATCCGCAGGGCGAATCGGCAGGCATATAGTCCGTGCGAGCGCGCGGATCCGCATGACCGCCGGTCTGACTCAACGCGCGGCCGGAGACGAAAAGCCGCGGCCCTTCAACCAGCCCCGACTCGACGGCCAGCTTGAACGGGTGCCCGGCACCGCCCGCGTCGCGCACCGTGGTGAAGCCGCGGCGCAACATCGCACGCATGATCGGCACGGCGCGCAGCGTAACGAGCACATTGGGCAGCGTCGCCACGCGCGGCAGGTTGAACTCGATCGCGACGACGTGCACATGCAGATCGATCAGACCCGGCATGATGGTTTTGCCCTTGACGTCGATCACCTGCGCGTTGCTGCTTTTGATCGCCTGGTCCGACACTTCGCGCACGAAGCCGTCTTCGACGAGCACTTCGTGGCCTTCCAGCAAATCGGGTCGAGCAGGATCGAGAAGCGCGCCGTTACGTAGTAGGTAGCTAGTCAACGTATATCTCCTTCCGGTTGCGATCGCAGCGCCCGGTGTCCGGGCCTCACTTCCCCAGTATGCAAGCTGATGCATGGGAGCGCTGCCAGGATTTACATCAGGAATGTGACGGACCGCATGATGTCTGTGCGTTTGCGAACACATCGCGTGAAGCAGTGGATGCTGGCCTGTCGAGGAATCATGCTGCACTTCGAGTCCTTGCGTCGCGGTACTTGAAATAGATCAAAAAAGCTTTCCCACATATTGATCTTTGCGCCGCGTGCGCATTAAGATGGCTGCGTTGGCTCGCGACATCTCATCTGCTTTGCAACGGTGACGTGCGCAGCAGCCATCCCCGAACTGACCCTGCTCGCCACGCGAGGCCAACGGATCAGATTCCCCGCGAAGCAGCAAGCCCAGCCAGGAGACGGAGATGCTCAGTCCACATGAATTCGCCACTCTCATGCTACTGAAGGATGCGCCGGATCTGCCCAGTCTGGACGGTGCGGATCTCGAAGCACTTCTGGATCGCCAGCTCGTCACGCTCGAACAACTCGCCTCCGGACGCCAACGTCCTCTCATCACGCAGGACGGCCAAATGTTTCTGAACGCCGCCGCGCGCATCTTCAACGACGACTGACCTGCATCACCTGATCTCTTTCACAGTCATGGAGGATGCCGTGGGCGAACCGGGGATAGGAATCGTAGTGGGTCTGTGCGGCCTGACAGTTGCCGTTCTGCTGGTTGCCAGTCACTATTGGCGCGAGTGGATGCGTACAAGGCATCTGAAACGGATGGATCATCGCGATTGCTGGGAAGTAATGCGTCACCGGCGGTGATGGTGCGCTCGTTGCACCCGCCCATCGATCATCATCAGTCACGCCATGGGTTCTCGGGGCTTTCGCGAGTACGCCATCGACAGGAGACGAACACATGCCCGAGCCATCATTGGCAGAACGAATCCGTGAGTGCGCCTTCATGCTGTGGCAACTGGACGGCAGCCTCGAAGGCTGCGCGGACGAATATTGGAGAATGGCGCGCACGCTGATGGAGCGGCAGGCCGGGCCTCTGATCGCGCCACGCGCAGTCGATCCGGACTGCAAGGCAGCGGACTGAACGTGGGGCAAGGTCGAGCCCCTCTTCCATTCGACCGAACCCGCATCGCAGCCGCTCACGCGAGCACGCATCATGATCTGGCTAGCCGACGCAGTGCTGGGCCTGCATGCGCTGCTTGCGCTATTCATCGTTTGCGGGCTCGTCGCGATCTGGATGGGTGCCGGCCTCGGCTGGAACTGGATACGCGACCGGTTTTTCCGGCTTGCGCATCTGCTGGCGATTGCTATCGTGGCAACGCTGTCGCTGCTTGGTATCGCGTGCCCGTTGACCGTGCTCGAGGATTGGCTGCGCACGGGTTCTCTGGATGCGCAAGGCTTCATTCAGCGCCGGGTGAGTCGCCTGCTTTACTACGATCTGCCCGTGTGGGTCTTCACGCTGTCATACGTTGCTTTCGCGTTGCTGGTGTTGCTCACCTGGCGCCTGATTCCGCCGCACCGAACAGTTCGCTTCAGGACGACGCGCCGGTGAGGGGCGCGTTGCGTCGGCAACATCGCAATGAGCACTTCGCAGCATGCTGATCCGGATTGATTGCAGCCCCCGATGCTAAGTGCCTTCTCTCACACGAGCGGCGTTTCGTCCGCCGATTGTTGCTCATCCTTCGCGCGGCGCTTTTTTCACGGTCGAGGGGTCGCGCACGATCGTGACCGCGCATGGCGCGTACGCGAGAACCTGGCGTGCGACCGAGCCGATGAGCCAGCGATCGAACGGCGTATGTCCGCGATGGCCGACGACAAGATGATCGATAGCGTGCCGCTCCGCGTAGAGCACGATCTCCTTTGCGGGCTGCCCTGTCACGAGATCGAATTCGGGATGCTCACCAATGGAAGCGAGGCTTGCCTTCGCTTCGTCGAGGATCGCGCCCGCGTGCCGCAGTTCGAAATCGACCAGCTCTTTTCTTTCCAGCTCGATGGCGCCCCAGTCCGGCGCGCGCGCCACGACGAGCACACGCAAGCGCGCGTCGAAGCGCTTCGCGAGATCGATAGCGAACGTCATCGCCTGTCGCGCCGATGGCGACCCGTCATAAGCTACCAGCACGTTTTGCATGATCTGCTCCTGTGCGGTTCAACCGGACCATGCCTTGATTGCAACCCGCTTGCGCTTGCCGCTTTCGCCACGTACGCGCGGGGGCAAAGCATGGGTCCAGTCGCGTGGATGCGCCGCACGACCCGGTGCGGGCAATATCGATCCGTGCAGCGTCGACTCAATTATCGTCGCTTCGCGGCGGCAGATGCTCATGGGGTTCGGGCTCTGCCGCATCGGCGTTGGGCAGATCGTCTTTGGCCGGCTTCTGCGCGCGCTCTGACGGGGACTGGCCGGTCGTGCCCGACGGGTCCTGCGCCGGGTCGGGAGACTGGTCAGTCGGCTCAGCTGATGGGTCGGAGGGCATGGCGTGCTCCTGCGCTGATGAATGCTGCTTCTATCATGATAGACCGCTTATTTCATTCGAGCGATGCGTGAAAGCGGCGTTCGCCGCTGCGATTGCTGCGATGCGCAAGCCTGGCTCATATGCTCGGCACGGCAACATTGTTGCGGTCATCGTCACGCCGTCTCGCGCTGTGCAAACGTGGCGCCGTATCCCGAGCGTCGCGCCGTCCTCCAAGTGCGTCATGCACTTACATCACGCGCGCTGCGCTCGCCGTACTACGCCCTCTCGTGCAAGCGGTATGCGGCCCACGACGTCTTCCTCACTGGATCGTCGGAATAACTGGCCCAACCCGGACGTTTAGACGAAGTCACGGCGATACCGGACGACGTGGCAATGACGAAGGAGGGTCGATCATGAAACGGATTCGTCTGGCCTTGAGCGCGATGAGTGCCATGTTGGTAGTCGGCCTGGTCGCCTGTGGTGGTGATTCGAAGTTGACGGGCCCAGCGCAGTACAAGTCAACCGTGTTGGTCTCCGACGGCAGCGTGCCCGCTGCGCACGTCGATCCGAATCTGAAGAATCCATGGGGCGTCGCTTTCAATCCGAAGGCCTTTGTCTGGGTGGCCGACAACGGTACGCAGCGGGCCACGCTCTATGACGGCAACGGCGTCCCGCAATCCCTGGTCGTGACCATTTCCGAGGGAACGAGCGGTCCGTCAAACCCCACAGGCCTTGTCTTCAACGGGACGACTGATTTCGTGGCGAGTCAGGCTGGCAAGTCGGGTGTCGCTGCTTTCATCTTTGCGGGCGAAGGTGGCACCATCACTGCGTGGGCGCCAGCTGTCAATGCGACCCAAGCGATCACGGTGTTCGATGATGGCAGCGGCGGCGCCGTCTATAAAGGGCTCGCCCTTGCAAGCAACAATGGTGCGAATTTTCTTTTTGCCGCCGATTTTCACAACAACAAGATCGACGTGTTCGACAAAAACTTCAACAAGGTCACCACGGCGGGTGCCTTCCAGGACCCCTCGTTGCCCGCCGGCTTTGCCCCATTCGGCATCCAGGCCATCGGCTCCAGGATCTTCGTCACCTATGCGAAGCAGGATGCCGACGCGCATGACGACGTGAAGGGCCCGGGGCTCGGGTTCGTCAACGTATTCGACACGGCCGGGCGAATGATTCAGCGCTTCGCTTCCGGCGGCCCTCTGAATGCTCCATGGGGTGTGGCAATGGCGCCCTCGGACTTCGCGCGGTTCACGCATGACATCCTGATCGGCAACTTCGGTGACGGCACGATCAATGCGTTCGATCCGGACTCGGGCACGTTCCAGGGCACGCTGGAACGGAAGGACGGAACCCAGATCGTGCAAGACGGCCTCTGGGGTATCGCCTTCGGCAACGGGCTCGACAATCAGCCCACCAACACGCTGTTTTTTGCCGCAGGTCCCAACGGCGAGGCAAACGGCGTCTATGGGCGTATCGATGTCGACCAATAGATGTCCCTGGTTGACATCGCAAAGCAGGAAGTATGTGTGAATTCCGTTTTGCGCCGCGCCTGCGCGGCGCATTTTTCTTTGCGCATCACTAACACCAGCTGACCTCCAGATTTGCCAGACCATGCCGTAAACACGCGGTGGACCGACAAAAACCGGCGCGGCCACCGGCCTCGCTCGTGATCTCCGCGGTTTTGACCCGGATGAAATCACTCGCGCCCAGGCTTGCGACCTGGAGGTTAGGCGCACGTCTGCCACACGACTACAGCATCTGATGGCTTTCGTGGGATCCGTTCGAACGGACGGAACCGACGACGTGCCGTTTGACATCGGAGCAACCGTGACAGGACAGAAAAATACCGGAAGCCGCCGTCACCCGTGGGGAAACGGTTCAGCAGCAGCGCCGCCGGAGCCGTCGTCGTTGACCGTGCCCCGTGCGCAGCGCACCGCCGTGGTTGGGCTCGTGCTCGTTCTGTTGAGCGTGCCGCTTCTGGCCTTTTGGGGCGCGTACGAAAGCCTGAGCGCGGGATTCGCCGCGCAGGCTGCCAATGAGGCCGATAAGGCCTTCGAAGAAGCCCGTTACAGCGTTGCATGGGAGGAATCGGCCGAACGCAAGTACTTCCTGGACCCGCGTCCGGAGGTCTTACGCGAGCATGGCGAGGCCGGCGAAGCATTGGACGCGTCGCTGAAGAAAGCGATGGCACTTGAACCTGGCAGCAGTGCAATGCTGACGGGGTTGCTGGAGAAGCACGCGAAGTATCGGGCGTTCGCAAAGCCAATGTTCAAGGCCGTCGACGATCACGACATAGCGAGAGCCAACGACATTGACGCGAATTCGGCTGACCCGCTCTTCGGCCAGATCGAACAGAAAGTCTTCGCAACGGCGGCGCGGCACCGTGACGATGCGACGATGCAACTGAACCGGCTCGTCGCAGTTCAACGGATCGTCCTGATCTCGACCCCCGTGGTTCTCGCGATCGGCGTGGGGCTTGCGCTTCTGTTTCTGCAGATGCTGCGGCGTATTCGCAAGAATATCGATGCGGCTGCCCAAGGCGCGCTGCGCACGAGCGAGCAAAGGCTCCAGGCGCTCGTGGCAAACACGTCGGATGCAATCCTCGTTTCCGACATCGACGGAAATGTCATTTACGAAGCGCCAACCCGAAGGCCGGACCCGCTGAAGGACATGGGTCGGCTCGTCGGCACCAGCCTGCTCGATCCCATTCATCCCGCTGACCGTCCTACGCTGCAAGGGCTGCTGGAGGCCGTGTCATCGGCATCCGGGTCTACCAAATCCATCGAGCTTCGCACGCGCGGCGAGGACGATGCGTGGCGCTACATTCAGCTGACGTTGACGAATCTGCTCGACGAACCGGCTGTCGGTGCGATCGTGGCGACAGCGAGCGACACGACCGAAAGAAAGAACTTCGAAGAGCAATTGGCCCGAAGGGCGTTCTACGATACGCTCACCTCGCTACCCAACCGCGCACTCCTGCTCGATCGTATCAATCAGGCCGAAGCTCGCGCGCGTCGACGCAAAGCAGTCATCGGCGTCGTTTTCATCGATCTGGACAACTTCAAACGCGTCAACGACAGTCTGGGCCATCACGTGGGCGACCGGCTGCTGATCGCGGCGGCCAAACGCCTCGAGGCGTGCATACGCCCCGCCGACACCGTCGCGCGACTAGGCGGGGATGAATTCGTCATCTTGCTGGAACATCTGGGCAGTGAAGCCACGAGCGAGGGGACGCTGGTCGCGGAGAAGATCCTGGCGCAATTCGGTCAACCGTTCGATCTCGACGGCAAACAGTACATTGTCAGCGCAAGCGTAGGACTGGCATTCGCGCACGCAGGCGGCGGCCGGGGAGATGCTGACACCTTGTTGCGCGACGCTGACGTCGCGATGTACCGGGCCAAAAATGGCGGGAAAGGCCGCTATGTGGTTTTCGAAGAAGACATGCACGCGGAAGCGGTTAAAAAGCTGGAGATCGAAACCGACCTGCGCTCGGCGATCGAGCATCGGGAACTGCGCGTGTATTTCCAGCCCATCATGCAGCTGCAGGGCGACGGGTTCCGCGAAATGGAGGCGCTGGTAAGGTGGCAGCACCCCAAGAGAGGTCTGTTGCCGCCCTCCGAGTTCATTGCAATTGCAGAAGAGAGCGGCCTGATCATCCCGCTTGGACGATACGTACTGCAAGAGGCTTGCCAGCAAGTCGCCCGCTGGCAGCGCGAGTTTCCGAGCGAGCCGCCGCTGCAGGTAAGTGTGAACCTTTCTCCAAGGCAGTTCGATGACCCGAACCTCGTCGCCGACGTGGCCGCCGCGCTCCGCGATGCTCAGATCGGCGCTGCCCTGCTGAAACTGGAAGTCACCGAAAGCCTGATCATGCGCGATACGGCGAAGAGTATCGAGATCCTCAAATGCCTGAAGGATTTTGGCGTCACCATTGCAATCGATGACTTCGGCACCGGTTACTCATCTCTGAGTTACCTTCGCAAGCTGCCGCTGGATGTTCTGAAGATCGACCGGTCATTCGTTCAGGGCATCGGAACGAGCGCCGAAGACGATGCAATCGTTCGAGCCGTCATCTCGGTCGCGCAGTCGCTCGGCTTGAGCGTGACGGCCGAAGGGATAGAAACTCGTGAGCAGGCAAGACTGCTTCGCGAATGGTCCTGCCACGCTGGACAGGGTTATTTGTTCTCACGACCGCTGCCTGCGCAAGAGTTCATCACTCTGTTTCGCGCACAGTCTTCCGGTCTGCACCGCAGCCAGCCGGCAGGGGATTTCACGGCGGAGCGTTTCTAACCTCGCACACCACGCGTCCTGGCGGTTGCGATCAGTTCGCAGAGCTTCCAATGCCACCCACGCCAGTGGCCCCGGCACCACCTCCCCTGGCTTTCGGCGACGTCGCAATCATCCTCGCGACGTCGATCGCGCTTCGGCAGCGAAGAACGGATAATGCATTTGTCGGGTCCGCCGTTGTGCGCCGCGACAAGCGGTGTGTGAGCGCAATTCCTGCATCCCGTGTGGCTTATCCAAAGCATGGCGGCGCGAACGGCTTGCGCGCAACGCGGTTTCATTCAACTGCAATCGAGAACCTGTTCACCATGCGCATTCCACCGCTGAAAGCGATCATTGCGTTCGAAAGCGTTGCGAGGACCAAAAGCGTGAATCGCGCGGCCGAGGAACTCGGTTTGACTGCGTCGGCAGTGAGCCATCAGCTCAGCAATCTGGACTCGATCATCGGTCAGCCGCTATTCCAGCGATCCGGGCGCGGCCTCGTGCTGACGCCGACCGGCGAACGCTACCTAGCCGACGTGACCGGGTCGCTGGCCGATCTCAGCCGGGCGACGGAGCGCGCGTCGAGCCGCAAGGAAGTGGACATTCTGCGGGTGCATTCAAGCCCGAGCTTCGGCCTGATGTGGTTGCTGCCGAGACTGTCCTCGTTTCAGGAAGCAAACGGCGACATCCAGCTCAATCTCGCGTGCTCGTACGAGAACGTGTCGTTTTCGAACGGCTACTACGACATCGACATCCGTCACGGCTACGGCAACTGGAGCAACCTGGAAGTCAGAACCGTGCGCGGCGAATTCATTGCGCCGCTGGCTTCGCCGGCCTATCTGAAACTCCATCCGGTGAAGACGCCGGCGGATCTGCTCTCTCATCGTCTGATCTATTCGGAAACGCCGCTCGTGCAGTGGAAGCAATGGTTCGGCAGGAGCGGCGTGTCGGCCGCGCAGAAAACCTTCGACTTTTCATTCGATCGCTCGTACATGTCGCTCGAGACCGCGGCGCTTGGACTCGGGATCGCGCTCGAAAGCCTCATGCTGGCGTCGGTAAAGATCAGGGATGGCTTGCTGGTTCCTGTTTTCGACGCTACGTACTCGGTCGAAGTCGGCGCACATCATCTGGTTTACCCGACGCAGAATGCCGACCTGCCGCGTGTCGAACGGTTCCTCGCGTGGCTGGAGCGCGAGTCGTCCGTGCCCTACGGGGCTGTGCGATAGCCGCAATGCAGTCATCGCACTGCATCGCCTGACGGGGAACGCCGTCTGGCATCGAGCGACGCCCACCTGAATTTTTCTCAGCGATGGTTGAACGTTTCCGCGTTGATCCGGTTGCCGTGTCCGATGACACTACATGCACCCAATCAACACCCAGGAGACAGCCAAATGTTGCTGGAGAACAAAGTCATCGTGATCACGGGCGCCGCATCGCCCCGCGGTATCGGTAAGGCAACCGCGCAGGCGCTGGCCGCCCACGGCGCGCGTATCGCGATCCTCGACCTGCGCCGCGACGAAGCAGAAGCGGCCGCGGCCGACCTCGGCCCCGAGCATCTGGGGCTTGCCTGCGACGTCACCGACAAGGCAGCGTGCGTGGCCGCCGCGCGGGCCACGCTCGAACGGTACGGCAAGATCGACGGGCTGATCAACAATGCCGGCATCACGCAGCCGGTTCGCACGCTGGAAATCGGCGGCAAGGACTTCGACGCGATCGTCGATGTCAATCTGCGCGGTACGCTCTACATGTCGCAGGCCGTCATTCCGTCGATGAAGGAGCACGACGGCGGCAGCATCGTCTGCATGTCGTCGGTCTCCGCGCAACGCGGCGGCGGCATCTTCGGCGGGCCCCATTACAGCGCCGCAAAGGCGGGCGTGCTGGGACTCGCGAAAGCAATGGCACGCGAGTTCGGACCCAATCACATCCGCATCAACTCCATCACGCCGGGCCTGATCCAGACGGACATCACGGGCGGAAAACTGACGCCCGAAATGCGCGCCGACATCATCAAGGGCATCCCTCTGGGGCGGCTCGGCGATGCAGCCGACGTCGCCAACGCCTGCCTCTTTCTGGTCAGCGACCTGTCGAGCTATCTGACAGGCATCACCCTCGACGTGAACGGCGGCATGCTCATTCACTGACAACAGCGCCGCGTTCGCGCGGCATGCATTCCCCAGCACCTGGGATAACCCGGGGCCGTGGCAGGAGACATCAATGAAATCCAGGTACAGCGCGCAGCCCGCACCGGGCGATGCGATTCCGTATGACGACTCGCGGACGTTCGAGGTCAGGACCTACGCCAAGGTCAGCCGCCGGCTGATTCCGTTTCTCATGCTGTGCTACCTCGGCGCGTATCTCGACCGCGTCAACGTCGGCTTCGCGAAACTGCAGATGCTCAGCGACCTGCGCTTTAGCGAAACCGTCTACGGGATGGGCGCAGGCATCTTCTTTCTCGGCTATTTTCTTTTCGAAGTACCGAGCAATCTGATTCTTCACAAAGTAGGCGCGCGCAGATGGCTTGCGCGAATCATGCTGACCTGGGCGGTGATCTCCGCGAGCTTCGTGTTCGTGAAATCGCCAGTGGTCTTTTACATGCTGCGGTTTCTGCTCGGCGTCGCCGAAGCCGGTTTCGCGCCGGGCGTGATCCTGTATCTGACCTATTGGTATCCGTCCGCGCGCCGGGCGAAAGCACTGTCGCTCTTTTTCATGGCGATTCCACTCGCGGGCATGATCGGCGGTCCGCTGTCGGGCTGGATCATGCACTCGCTGCAAGGCGCCATGTCGATGGCAGGATGGAAGTGGCTCTTCGTACTCGAAGCGCTGCCGTCGCTCGTGCTCGGGATCGCGATCCTCCTCTATCTCGACGACAGCATCGTCAAGGCGAAGTGGCTCAACGACACCGAAAAGGCGCTGCTCGCCCGCAATATCGCCAGCGACAATGAACATAAGACGGCTCATCTGTCGATCAAGGCGTTTATCGGCGACCGCCGTCTGTGGCTGATGGCCACCATCTACTTTTGCGTCGTGCTCGGTCAGTACGGCCTGACGTTCTGGCTGCCCACCATCATTCGCAAATCGGGCGTGGCGGACCCGCTGTGGGTCGGCATCTTCACCGCGATTCCGTACCTGTGCGCGATCATCGCGCTGCCGCTGATCGGCATGAGCGCGGACCGTCTGCGCGAGCGCCGCTTTCACCTCGCGGTTCCGATGCTGATAGCAGCCGCAGGCTTCGCAACCCTGCCTGCACTTGGCAGCGTCGCGGCCTCGATTATCTGCCTGAGCATCGCAGCGGCCGGCATTCTCGCGTCTTCGTCGCAGTTCTGGTCGCTGCCGACGGCGCTGCTGGGCGGAATGTCCGCGGCGGCGGGCATTGCCGCGGTCAACTGTTTTGCCAATCTGGCCGGCTTCTTCTCGCCGGCGATCGTGGGCTGGCTCAATGACCTGACGGGCAAATCGACAGCCGGCCTGATCTTCATTTCCGCGGCTGTGACGCTAGGCGCCCTGCTCGTTCTGCTGGTCCCGGCGAAGTCCGTCAACCGCTAACGCATCACGCATCTCTCGATCTCAAAGGAGCAATACATGGACAGCGAAATCATTGCCGAGCACGCGACGCTCGCCGAGCACGCGTACCGGATTCGCAGGAACGCCCTGCTGATGGGCGAAGTGCAGGGCCAGGGCTATATCGGCCAGGCACTCGACATTGCGGACGTACTCGCCGTCGCCTACTTCGGCGCCATGCGCTACCGGCCGCAGGACCCCGATTGGGAAGGCCGCGACCGCTTCCTGCTGTCGAATGGTCACTACGCGATCGCACTCTATGCGGCGCTTTTCGAGGCGGGCATCCTGCCGGCCGACGAACTCGAAACCTATGGCAGCGATGACAGCCGTCTGCCGATGTCCGGCATGGCGAGTTACACCCCCGGCATGGAGATGTCGGGCGGCTCGCTCGGCCAAGGCCTGACGATCGCCGTGGGCCGCTGTCTGGGGCTCAAGCGCAAGAACTCGGACGCGTTCGTCTACACGCTGTTCTCCGACGGCGAGCTCGACGAAGGCGCGATCTGGGAAGGCCTGATGTCGGCCGCGCACTGGAAACTCGACAACCTGATCGCGATCGTCGACGTCAACAACCAGCAGGCCGACGGCCCTTCGACGCAGATCATGTCGTTCGAGCCGCTCGCCGAGAAGCTGCAGACGTTCGGCTGGTACACCCAGCGCGTGAACGGCAACGACATCGAGGCAGTCAAGCGCGCGTTCGATAACGCCCGCAATCATGACAAGCCGCAACCGCGCATCATCGTCTGCGATACGAAGATGGGCTGTGGCGTACCGTTTCTGGAAGCACGCGAGAAAAACCATTTCATCCGCGTCGATGCGCACGAGTGGCAACTCGCGCTCGACGCCCTCGAAGCCGGGAGACAAGCATGAGTACCATCGAAAAGAAGCCGCGCCTGAAGACCTCTGCAATGATCGCGTCGATTGCGAGCGAAGGCCAGGTCACACGCTCCGCGCCATTCGGCCACGCGCTCGCCGAACTGGCGCGCACCAGGACGAACGTGATCGGTATGACGGCCGACCTTGGCAAATACACCGATCTGCACATCTTCGCAAAGGAATTTCCCGAGCGTTACTATCAGATGGGGATGGCCGAGCAGTTGCTGATGGGCGCTGCCGCCGGCTTCGCGCATGAAGGCGCCCAGCCGTTCGTCACGACCTACGCCGTGTTCGCCACGCGGCGCGCGTACGACTTCATGCATCAGGCCATCGCCGAAGATAACCTGGACGTGAAGATCGTTTGCGCGCTGCCTGGGCTCACGACCGGCTACGGTCCGAGTCACCAGGCCGCCGAGGACCTCGCGCTGATGCGCGCCATGCCCAACATGACGGTGATCGACCCGTGCGACGCGCTCGACATCGAGCAGATGGTGCCGGCAATCGCGGCTCACAAAGGTCCTGTCTACGCGCGCCTGCTGCGCGGCAACGTGCCCGCCGTGCTCGACGAATACGATTACCGTTTCGAACTCGGCAAAGCGAAACTGCTGCGTGACGGCAACGACGTGTTGCTGATCTCGTCCGGCATCATGACGATGCGCTCGCTGGAAGTCGCGAAGGCGCTGGAGAAAGAGAACGTTGGCGTCGGTGTGCTGCATGTGCCGACCATCAAGCCGCTCGACGTCGACACCATCCTGCAGGAAGCGGGGCGCACAGGCCGCATGGTCGTGGTGGCGGAAAACCATACCGTAATGGGCGGACTGGGTGAAGCGGTTGCGCGGACGCTGCTCGGTGCTGGGGTCGCGCCGACCTTCAGGCAGATCGCGTTGCCCGATGCCTTTCTCGATGCGGGCGCATTGCCGACGCTACATGATCGTTACGGTATATCGACTGCCGCGATGTCCGCGGCTATCAAGACGTGGCTCGGTTGACCCGGATTGACGGTCCGGGCTGATTGAATGACGCCGACAGTATTGTGGTGAATGGCCGCGCCCTAATGGGTCGCGGCTTTTTTGTTGTTTATGACACGAGGCTTGATTCGATAACTATTACCGGACGCAGCCAATCGCGGCAGTAAGAAAGAGGTAAGCGGCTTATACCTCTGCGTTTCGCGCCACTGCCGCGCCATCATGCGCGAACCCGTGCTGGATTGGCCGAATTACGCCGATTGATTGGCGGATTTCGATGCCCCGCGCACATTGCTTTTGCTGCAAGCTAACCAGGAAGATGACGCCGTTCACTAGACGCCTGGTTCGTCGCACGTTTTAGAAAGACGCAAACCTGATTGATTTCCGGCGTGGTGTCCGATGTCTTGCGACGTACAGCCCAACTGGAAACCTACAGATGACGCAGTCTATCGACGAAGCACGCAGCAGGATTCAAAGCGGCCAGATCAATGCGCCGCGGCCGTGCGTGATGATGTCCCCCTTCACCAACCCGACCAATCGCTACATAGAGATTCAAAAGGATCTCTATAGGTCGATCGGCTATGACGTGGTGCCGCTTTCCATAAAGGGCCTGCTGAAAGGCGGGTTCTTCCAGCTGTTCAAACCGAACAACATTCTCGCTTTTCATTGGCTGGAATACCGGCCATTCGGGCGCAAAAAAGGCACCGCCCGCCTGAGCTTGCCCGGCTCCCTGCTGTTCGCGTTTTACTGCTCGATGATGCTGATCGGGCGGGCCAAGGTTGTCTACTTCATCCACGATCACGCGGTTCACGATACGGTTGGCTTCAACCGGCGTCTGTCGATCCGGATCATCGCGTTATTGCGGCGTTTAGCGGACTTCCGTGTCGTCCATGCACCGGATTTTCAGAGCGAATACAACGCGCGCTACCTGCCGCATCCGCTCTATTGGGACGCGCCTGGGCAGACGCCGACTGCGCCCAAGACCGATCATGCAACGCCGCTTTTCTCGATGCTCGGCGTGATTCGCCCGTACAAGCAGATCGACGCGGTGCTCGATGTGTGGCCACGCGAAAGCAAGCTGTACATCGCCGGACAAGGCACCCAAGCCTACCTTGCAACGCTGAACCAGATTATCGATAAGCGGTCGCTGCGCGAGGTGGTGCAACTGGACGCCAAATTTTTGTCGGATGCAGAGTTCGCGCAGGGCATCGTGGATACCGACGTGCTGATCCTGCCGCACGCGGCCGACTCGATGTTGGTGAGCGGCGCGTTTTTCGAGGCCATCGGACGCGTACCGTTACTCATCTCGCGTTCGACGCCTTTCATGATGTGGGCTGCACGGAAGTTCGACAATGTCGTGCTGTTCAATGACGTCTCCGAGTTACCCGACATCGTGCGCTCCATTAGCGCGTCATGGCCGACGATTTCGCGCAATTCGAGCAACGCTCTGGCGGTCGAAGAGTTCGGCTGGCATGCCTGCGGCCGGCGCTACGAGCAGTTTTTTGAAAGCGTCGTGGGTGGGGAGAATGCGGCCGAGAGGCCGGCTGTTTAGTGAAGCGATTGTGGCTGCGGATCCGCCGTTGCGCTGCGCTGGTCCACAGCCGTCTCAACTTCCCCCGCCCGGCGTTTCCTGCAACTCTTGTTCCGGCGGGATGCGCGATCCGCGATCGCGATCGACCGACTGATCGACGTTCGGAGCAGGATCGTTCTCGGCGAGATTGCCTTCCGCTTCAATCTGCCGGCGTGCCTCTTCCCAGTGCTTCTCGGCATTGCCGTCAGGCGAGGGATCGTTCTCCCAGATGTGGTATGCCCGCGTCCGGATTCGGGCTTCGAGGTCGCTGTCCATGTTCGTGCCTCCTGGATAAAGGTATCGACCGACTCCCGGCAACCGTGGCGTACGCTAACGACGCCGTTCAGACATCGTCATTCGCGCCGATGGGCTTTGCCGGCATCGTCGGCAGCAAGGGGATCAGCAATCGCTATTCCCGTCGATTTCTTCGGGCTCGCGTATGGCGTGGGAATGGACCGGCCCCGTGAGAAAAAAGTCTCATTGCAGGCCATGGTGCAGCGCAGTGTGATCTGCCGGACCCCGCGTGATAAAAAGCATCCAGTAACTTCGAGCTTGGGAGACCGGTGGCGCCGCACGCGGCGCACAATGTCTCCAGCCCACAGTTCAGGCCATATCCGACCGGAGGCTCCGCGATGCCCTACGTCCCGCCTACCCGACACATCGACCGCGTATGCAATGTGATCGAAGGACAGACCACGCGGCCCGGCGCGGATGGCAAGCGGCTCGCGTCGTCATACCGACGCTCGCTGGAGCAATATCATCTCGACCCCGGTGCGACCGCCGGTCCGCGCGTTCTCACCACGCCCGAATTGCGCGACGTGCAGCATCGCGAGGAAACCTTCCTGCGCGCGTCCGGCCAGTGTCTGTCGCGCCTGCATGAAATGGTGCGCGAGGCGGACTATTGCGTCATGCTCACCGACGCGCAAGGCGTGACCATCGACTACCGCGTCGATCGCGAACGCCGCCATGACTTCAAGCGCGCGGGCCTCTATCTCGGCTCATGCTGGTCGGAAAGCGAAGAAGGCACGTGCGGCATCGCGTCCGTGCTGCTCGACGCCGAGCCGATCACCGTGCACCGAACCGATCACTTTCGGGCGGCATTTACAACACTGACCTGCAGCGCGTCGCCGATCTTCGGCTTGCACGGCGATCTGCTGGGCGTGCTGGACGCCTCGGCGGTGCGCTCGCCCGACGAGCGCGAGAGCCAGCGGCTCGTCAACCATATCGTGCGACAGAGCGCGCTGCTGATCGAGGACGCGTACTTTTTGAACGCCGCAACGGACTGCTGGGTGCTGCTCGCACACCGCAATCGTCA
Organism: Paraburkholderia suaedae; assembly: GCF_040812055.1. NCBI lineage: Bacteria > Pseudomonadati > Pseudomonadota > Betaproteobacteria > Burkholderiales > Burkholderiaceae > Paraburkholderia > Paraburkholderia suaedae. The sequence continues at coordinate 43,929 of NZ_JBFOAH010000015.1, forward strand.
CTACGTGGAAGCGCAGCCGGAAATCCTGATCGCCATCGATGCATGCGGCCACGCGATCGCCGCCAACCGGCGCGCGCGTGAATGCGAGCCTGCGCTCAACCAGTTGCCGCGTCCCGTCGCCGAGTTGTTCGACATTGCGCCGGAGCGCCTGTTTGCCGCAAAGGCGAGCCGTGGGCTCGTCGCGCTTAGACTAAACAACTCCGGTTCGACGCTCTATGCGCGTGTGCGGCCGCCGCCCGTCGCGCGCATGCCGGCCAAACGCGCGGTCGCATTGCAACCCGCCAACGCTCCGGCTGCAGGCTCGTCCAGCACGCCCGCGATGGCCGACAGCGATGTGCTGGAACGCAAGCGCATCGTCGCCGCGATGAGCGAGGCGAAATGGCGCACCGAACAGGCCGCGCAAGCGCTCGGCATGTCACGCGCGACGTTGTACCGGCGCATTGCCAAGCTGCGCATCATGCCGCCGCATAAATGCTAGCCGCGCGGCACCGATTCCCTTAGCGGGCGCAGAACCCGCGTTTCCCATCGAAGTTCACTATCCGTTTTGTATGGAGGAGCAACCATGCCTGAAAGCAACGTCAACCGACCCATCTCACGCGTGCTGGAAGCGCTCGACACCGCGCTGCAAAGCGGCGACACGGCGGCAGCCGTCGAACTGTTCCAGCCCGACTGCTATTGGCGCGACCTGCTCGCGTTCACCTGGAACATCAAGACCATGGAAGGGCGTGAACAGATCGCCGCGATGCTGGATGCGCAGCTCGACGCGATCAAGCCATCGAAGCTCCAGCTCGCGGAAGATGCGGAGGCTGTCCCCGATGCGAACGGCGTGACGCAAGGCTGGATCACGTTCGAAACCGGGGTGGCGCGCGGCAGCGGATTGATTCGCCTGAAAAACGGCCGCATCTGGACGCTGCTCACGACGATGGCCGAACTCAAGGGCTACGAAGAGCCGAAGGGAGTGCGCCGGCCGATGGGCGCCGAGCACGGCGCGCGTCCCGATCGCACGAGCTGGAAGGAAAACCGCGAGGCCGAACTGGAAGCGCTTGGCAACGCGTCGCAACCTTATTGCCTGATCGTCGGCGGCGGGCAAGGCGGGATCGGCCTGGGTGCGCGGCTGCGGCAGCTTGGCGTGCCGACCATCATCATCGACAGGAACGCGCGGCCCGGCGACGCATGGCGCAACCGCTACAAGACGCTCTGCCTGCACGATCCGGTCTGGTACGACCACATGCCGTATCTGCCCTTCCCCGACAACTGGCCGGTGTTCACGCCGAAGGACAAAATCGGCGACTGGCTGGAGATGTACACGAAGGTGATGGAGTTGAACTACTGGGGGTCGACCACCTGCAAGTCCGCCCGCTATGACGAGGCCAACGGCGAATGGCTCGTGGAAGTGGAACGCGACGGCCGCAACATCACGTTGCGGCCCAAACAGCTGGTGCTCGCCACCGGCATGTCGGGCAAGCCCAATCTGCCGACGTTCAAAGGCATGGACGTGTTCAAGGGCGAGCAGCATCACTCGTCGCGGCATCCCGGGCCGGATGGGTATCGCGGCAAGAAGGTCGTCGTGATCGGCGCGAACAATTCGGCGCACGACATCTGCGCCGCGCTGTGGGAAGCCGGCGTCGACGTGACGATGGTGCAGCGCTCGTCCACGCACATCGTCAAGTCGGATTCGCTGATGGAACTGGCGCTCGGCGATCTCTATTCGGAGCGCGCGGTGGCCGCTGGCATGACGACCGCTAAAGCCGATCTGACCTTCGCATCGATTCCCTATGCCATCCTTCACGAATTCCAGATTCCGGTGTTCAACGCAATCCGGGAGCGCGATGCCGACTACTACGAGCGCCTGCAAAAGAGCGGTTTCATGCTCGATTTCGGCGATGACGATTCGGGGCTGTTCATGAAGTACCTGCGCCGCGGCTCGGGTTACTACATCGATGTCGGCGCGTCCGAGCTCGTGGCTAACGGAAAGATCAAGCTGAAAAGCGGCGTCGACGTTGTGGAGCTCAAAGCGCATTCTGTACTGCTAAGCGATGGCAGCGAACTCGAAGCGGACGTCGTGGTTTACGCAACCGGCTATGGTTCGATGAACGGCTGGGCCGCCGATCTGATCTCGCGCGAGGTCGCCGACAAGGTAGGCAAGGTGTGGGGCCTGGGCTCGAATACGACGAAAGACCCCGGCCCCTGGGAAGGTGAGCAGCGCAACATGTGGAAGCCCACGCGGCAGCCGGCGCTCTGGTTTCATGGGGGCAACCTGCACCAGTCGCGCCATTACTCGCAGTATCTGTCGTTGCAGCTGAAGGCGCGCATGGAAGCCATACCGACGCCCGTGTTCGGGTTGCAGGAAGTGCATCACCTGTCGTAGCTCTCGACAAGCCGTGGGGCGCGCGCCCCACGAGCGCATGCGTGCCGCTATCGTCAGCCCGCCTTGTACGGACTTTCCTTGAGCGAATAGTACAGATCCGCGGGTTGGCTGTTCGAGAGGCGCCTCAGCAGTTTCATCGACGGGTATTCCAGCCGCGCGCGAGACCGTATGAGACGGTCGCGCGCGCCAGTTCGAGCGTGCTGTCGATCAATCGCATCGACGGCGCCGCGAGCCGCCGCGCGGCCAGCGGAATCTCGGTGCAACCCATCACCGCGGCCTGTGCGCCGCGCGCGGCGAGGCCGGCGAGCGCTGCCTCGATCTGCAGCGCCGACGCGTCCAGCGCGCCCGCTTTGACCTCCCGGATGCACGCGTCGATGTGTTGCTGGGTCGCGCCGTCCGGCACGATGGGTTCGATGTCGTTGCGCTCCAGCATCCGTTGATACAGCCCCGACGCAAGCGTGCCGCCGGTCGCCAGCACGGCGGCTCGCCGCGTGCCGCGCGGGATCGCCGCGACGCAGGCTTCGGCGATATGCAGGATCGGCGCGCGGCTGCGCTCGCGCATCGCGTCGTACCAGTAGTGCGCGGAATTGCACGGAATGGCGATCAGCTCGACGCCGTTGCGGTTGAGCATGTCGATGCCGTCGAGCAATGCCGGCAGCGGGTCTTCGCCCGCGGCCAGCATGGCCGTGGAGCGGTCCGGGATATGCGGCAGGTTCGCGATCAGCAGCGGCAGATGCTGCTGGTCGCATGAAGCGCCGGCCGCACGGGTCAGCTCGATCACGCGCTCGAAGAAATCGACCGTGGCGAGCGGCCCCATCCCCCCGAGAATGCCAGTCAGTGCCATGCGTTTCCCCCTAGATCTTGAGTGGCCGCGGGCAGATCACCGTCACGGCGGCCGTGTTGCCGATCACCAGAATGAGCGTGCGCAGCATGTCGCACAGCGGATCGACGGCGAGAAACAGAATAAAGGCGGCTTCGAACGGCAGGCTCACATACACGCAGGTCATGCCGACCAGCGACACCGTCACGAGCCCCGTCATGCCCGCCGACGCGAACCCCGCCAGCACCGACGCGAGCAGCACCGTACTGACTTCGACGACGCCGAGCGGATGCCCGTAGAGCTGCGCGATGAAGAGCGTCGCGCACACGTAGTACACCATCGGCCCGACGCGCAGCAGCGACACGGTCAGCGGCACCATCAGCTCGACGCGGGCGCGTGCGAAGCCCAGGCCGTCCACCAGCGTTTCGATCATGCTCGGCATGCAGGCCGCGCTGTTGCGCGTGGCGAGCGCGAGCGCGAACGGCGCGCGCAGCGCGTCGAGCGTCTTGCCGAGCGAGTGGCTGGAGCGTTTCCAGATCACTACGGCGGCCAGCGCCACCAGCACGACCGACACGACGAAGAACGCAATGACGAACTGCAGCATGGCGTGCAGCGGCCCGACACCCGATTTGCCGAGTTGCGCGGCGCTCATGCAAAAGAGGATCAGCGGCAGCGGATAGCTCAACCAGTGCATCAGCTTCTGGCACGCGTGGTAGACGGTTTCCAGCGCCTGGCTCAGGCCGACCGAAATGCGCTCCGGCACGCGGCCGACCGCGAGGCCGAACAGCAGCGCGAATACCAGCGCCTTGAGCGCGTCGCCGTTGGCGAGCGCGGCGAAGATGTTGGTCGGCACGAGGCTCGTCAGCACGTCGTACAGGCTCACGCCTTTTGCGGCGGCGTCGGTGCCGTACAGGTTCATCACCGTTTCGTTCGAGGTCGTGTCGTTGCCGACCATCAGCCCGAAGGTATGCATGGTTGCAGTGGACAGGTTCATGCCGGGGCGCATCACCAGCAGCACGATCGCGCCGACCACCGCCACCGTCACCGACGCGCCGATGAACACCGTGACCACGCGCAACAGCAGCCGCGAGGTGCCGCCGTCGCGAAACAGCCGTTGCAGGCTGAAGATCACCGCCGACACCATGAACGGCAGCGTGGTCATCTTCAACAGGTTCACGTAGATGTCGCCGACGATGGAGAACTTCTGCGACAACTCGGGCTGCAGCAGCCCGAATGCGCCGCCGATCGCCAGACTGCCGATCACCGCCCACGGGTTCACGGCCAGCGCGTAAATCTTGCTTGGATTGATCATGGTCTTTCTGAGCCGGTTATTCGTTGGACGCTTGCAGCAGCGTCATCACGTCGATCTTGTTGGTGCGCTCGGCAAGGAACTGGTTGACGAAGGCGAGCAGCGACGGCGCGCACACGTTCACGCCGATCGAAATGGTGTCGTCGAGATCTTCGAGCGTGACGACGCGCAGGCGCAGCGATGCGGTCGGGTCGACCTTCAGCACGTGCTTGACCTCGAATTCGTCGCGATAGGCGGCCGTCACTTCGCCCGCGTCGAGCGCCTTGAGCAGCGCTTCCCAGCTCGGATAGCTCTGCACGTTCGCGTGCGGGAAATTGCTCAGCACGTACGTCGCGTACGACGAGTTCGTCACCACGCCAATGCTGCCGTCGTAGCTGCGGATCACCTCGGGCGCCGCGCGCCCTTTCGCGAGCTGCGCAAACTTCACGCGATTGAGCAGCAGCGCGCGATGCAGGCGGATGTACGGCACGCTGAAGCTGACCACCTGGGCGCGCGTGAGCGTGCGCGAGAGCTTGCTGATCGCCAGATCGGCCTCGCCGTTGGCGAGCAACGTCACGACGCTGTCAAAGGTCTTCGCGTCGCGATTGAAACGCACTTTCACGCCGAGCCTGGCGGCCATCTCTTTGGCGATGTCGATATCGATGCCCACCAGCTGGCCGTTCTGCAGCTGGAAGAACGGCGGCTGATCGACGCCGAGCACGGCGACCACCAGTTCGCCGCGCGCAACGATGCGCGCGAATTCCGGCGTGAGCAGGCGGCCATCGGGCATCTTCACCAGACCGGTGGAGGTGGTCGGCAAGCCGGCGGCCGGGTTCGCCGCAGCGGACATCGCGGCAGTCGCTACCGCACCGGCAACGCTGCCTGCCGGGGTCGCCGCGAAAGCCGGCGTGCCCGCGAACGCGAGACCGGCGGCGAGCGTCGCGCCCCAGCGCGAAAGACGGCGCAGCAGGGGCGCGGTGCGAGTAGGCCGTTGCAGCATCGGCTCAGGTGACAAGGACGAAAACGACATCTCGGGTACCGGTATCAGTAAGTGGAAGAATCGGAAGCGGCCGCAGGACGCTCGGGCGCGCCGTCGAGCGCGCTGAGCCCAGCGGAGGCCGCCGCCGGTGATGCATGAGCGCTCGACGGCGTCGCCAGCACCGGCGACGACGCCGGCCCGACAAAGCGCGCGCCGATCTCGAAGCCCAGCAGAAACAACAGCGCGCAACCGAGTGCGATCGTCACCATCCGCGAAGTCATCGAAAAAACGTATTGCATCGTCACGCGGGGCGCACCTTTCTCATCGGCTGGCGGCGCGCTTGCGAGTAGGCTCTGCCATGCGCCGAGCGGTTTGCCGTTGGCGTAGCGGCGCTCCGCGCTGATCTGACCGTCGGGCGCGAAACGGCGCACCGTGCCGTGCAGCAGATCGCGCTGATACGGCGCGCTCTGCGCGAGGGAGCCGTCGGCGGCGTAATCGCGCGTCTCGCCTTCAAGCATGCCGTTGCGATAGTTCGCGCGCCGCACAACCATGAACTTCCCCAAGATAAAGAGAACTCGAAATACGTTTTGACAAGGCGTCAAGCGGCACGCCCCTGACTCGATTCAGGTGCAACAAAAAGGCGGGGATAGGTTGATGCAGTAAGGACGCGCTACGTCCCGACATCGGCGCCGCTCGCACGCAAACAGTCGGAGCGGCACCTGACGGTGCGCTCCTGGCGCGTGCGGCCGGCGTCGTTGGCAAACCGATGCGCACCCCGTCGCACATCGGCTCGCGAATACCGTGAATGTTGGTCAGCAGACGGCGCACGCCGGTCACGTCCGCGAGAGTTCCTTCATCGATGGAGTGGCCTGAATCTTCTTTTCAGTCTTTCTTTCTATTGATGGTGTTCGCGGTACTCATCGAAGCTCGGCGGCGACGACGTCATACCCATCTCTTGCGGGAATTATTGACTTGATGCCTCAATTTTGGAAAGGCATTTTTGAGACGCCGGGCCATATTTTTTGGCAGTTTTGCAACGCGTTTTGTATTCGTTATTTTTGTGGCGCAAACGCTTAACACCACGAATTAGCGCTACAAAAGTACTGTGTCAACTGCTAGCGCGTTGCGCCGCTTTTTTGTGGTTCCTGGCTTCCGCGCCTTGGGGAAGCCGAGCCGCCGCGAATCTACCGCGAGCGGCGCGCAGGCTTGCTGGTCGGCGATTTCCCGGGAAATCGGTGCACGCAAACGTTTGATAGTCGGGTTCGCGCTGCCAAATGCGAATACCGCGAAAACGGCACAGTTGGCCCGCGGCGCCGTTTTTATTGTGCTTATTTGCTTTCGTTTTCGTTGTTTTTATTGGTAATGCCTACCCTATTCCCGCGTCGAAATTCAATCGCGATGCTATGCGAGGCACTTTCTCTACGCTGCCCGGCAAGCCCGCTATGCGCGCTTAGCCTGGAGATGCGCCTTTGCGCTCGGCAACGCAGTCGGTCCTGAGCGTCGCGGCGCAGCGAGCGCCAAGCGCACTGCCACACCAAGGCGTTCGCCAAACCGGGGGCCATCGGCAAACGTTTGCTCCGCCAGGCAGATGCATTTGAGGCGGGCAACGGCTGGCAAATGTCAGCCAGCCGCCATGTGCGCAAGCGTACGGACAGTCCTTGGCGGGTATCGCCTAATGGCACGCACACCCCCTGTGTCCAAAAAAAAATGGCAAAGGCACTCCAAGAGCATTCGCAGCCGATGAATGCGCGTCGCAGCGAAGAACGCGCGGCACATGCACCGACCTTCGAGATGGAGCCCGTGAATTTCAACGGGCATTTCGGCTGGCTTTACCAGCCGCTTGCCATCGCCGGCGGGCATCGTCGGTCCGGCGTCGTGCTCTGCGCGCCACTCGGACATGAAGCGCTATGGCTGCATCAGACCATGCGATCGCTGAGCGACCGCCTCGCGGCGCGGGGCTTTGCCGTACTGAGATTCGACTATGCGGGCACCGGCGACTCGATCGATATCGGCGCACGGGTCGACCCTGGCCGCTGGGTGGACCAAGCCATCGCGGCCGTGAGCTTTTTCAGGCGCGCGAGCGGCGTCGGGCGCGTCGCGTTGGTGGGCTTTCGCTTCGGCGCGACGGTGGCCGTGCAGGCTGCACGCGCGGCGGCGGCGGACACCGTGGCGCTAATCGCGCCGGTCGTCGCGGGACAGCAGTTCGTGCGTGAAATGATCGCACTGCACCGCACCTGGCTGGACACGGTAGCGCCGGACGTGCGCAACGACGTGCCGCCCGACGATGCGTTCGACGTGCTTGGCCATCGCTTTCGCCGCGCCTCCGTCGACGAGATTGCGAAGCACGACTTGCGCCGGGCGAGCAGCCCACCCGCGGGCAAACTGTTGATCGTTCACGCGGCCACTCAGGGGCCGAGTCACGAGCTGGCGAACGTCTATCGCAAGCTGGGCGCCCGGGTCGATTCGCTGCCGTTCCCCGAATACGCGCAGACGCTGCAGCCCTCGTGGCTGTCGGCGCTGCCACAGGCCACGCTGGGTCGCGTCGAAGCGTGGTTCGCCCGCGAATTTGCCCAACCGTGCGCGCCGTTGCCGCTTCCCGCATTCGGCCCCGCGATCCCCGCTTTCCCGCCACGGCGTCCATCGGCTCGGAGCGTTGCGAACGGCGCGGCCGAAACGCCGGTCGAGCTTGGCGGCGGACGTTTGTTCGGAGTCCTCTGCGAACCGGCAGACGATCGCGAGCGCGCGCCGCTGGTGGTCATCGCCAACACGGCGACCACACCGCATGTCGGTGACGGACGCTTTAACGTCGAACTCGCCCGCTCGCTGGCACGCGCGGGTATCGCGTCGTTGCGGGTCGACGCGCATGGCATCGGCGACAGCCCCGGCGCGCATACGGTCATCAACTCATCGCTGCTCACCTACGAGCAGCTCGCCGCCGATACCGCGCTCGCCGTCGACTGGGCCGTCGACAGAGGACATCCCCGTGTCGCGCTGTTCGGCATCTGCTCCGGCGCTTACCTGAGCCTTCAGGTCGCGACGAAAAACCCGTCCGTCTCGGCGATGCTGCTGATCAACCTCCAGCGCTTCGAGTTTCCGCCCGACTTCAGAATGTGCGACGCGCTGAAGATCGGCGCGGGCTCGACGCGCGCCCATTTCCGGGCAATGCTGCGGGTGCGCAAATGGGCGCAGGTTCTGCGCGGCGAGGTCGGCCTGCGGCCGGTGTGGCGCACGCTGTCGCGCTACGCGATGGACGCTTTGGTCAGCAATGCCGCGGCGCTGGCCGGCGACGCGAACGGAAAGGCTGGCAATCGAGGCGCCCGTGCCCGGCGGAGAATGCAGGATCTCGATGCACGGGGCGTGCGTGTCCGGCTGCTATTCAGCCCATTGGATCGCGGGCTGGACGAACTGCGGATGCACTTCGGCCCGGGCGGACGAAGGCTCAACAAGCTCGCGCATGCGAGCGCCATGGTGATCCCCAACATGGATCACGAAGTGCTGAATCCCGCGGCACGGCAACAGGTTGCCGCGTTGTGCGCAACGTTTTTCCATCACGCGTTCGCGGCGGCAAGAACAGCGCGCACAGCGCATGACAAGGAAGCAAACGTTCGCGCTCGCGGCCGACGCGGTTCGTTCGACCCCGCGTCGTCGTGACGCTGCGCCGCTGAGCGCGCAACGCGCTGGTTCGGAGCGCGAGCCAGCGGCGCCGCGCGGACGCGCTCACACCCGCCAGATCGGCCCATCGGGAAAGCCATGCTGGTCGAGCGAGGCCCTATGCATTTCGATGCTATAGCCCGACGCCTGCGGCGGCATATAACGGCCATTGCGGATCACGACCGGATCGAGGAAGTGCTCGTGCAGATGATCCACGTATTCGAGCACGCGATTATGCAGCGACGCCGACACGCAGATGTAGTCGAACAGCGAAATGTGCTGCACGTACTCGCATAAACCGACGCCGCCCGCGTGCGGACACACCGGCACGCCGAACTTCGCGGCCATCAGGAGCACCACGATCACTTCGTTCAGACCGCCGAGGCGGCAGCTGTCCACCTGGCAGAAGTCGATTGCCTGCGCCTGCAGCAGTTGCTTGAACATCACGCGGTTGTGGCAATGCTCGCCCGTCGCCACGCCGATCGGCCGCAGGCGCTGGCGGATGGTCGCATGTCCGAGAATGTCGTCGGGGCTCGTCGGCTCCTCGATCCACCACGGGTCGAATTCCGCGAGACGCCGCATGTTCGTGATTGCTTCGTCGACATCCCACACCTGGTTCGCGTCCATCATCAGCTTGCGCTCTGCGCCGATTTCTTCGCGCAGAATGCGCGCGCGCCGCACGTCTTCTTCGAGGCTGCCGCCGACCTTTTGCTTGAAGTGCATCCAGCCCTGCGCGACGCCTTCACGCGCGAGGCGGCGGATCTTGTCGTCGTCGTAGCCGAGCCAGCCGGCCGATGTCGTATAGGCCGGATAGCCGTGCTCGCGCATTTCCTGTTCGCGTTCGCCGCGAGTTGCCGCGTGGCGGTGCAGCAGCGCGATCGCCTCATGCGGCGTGATCGCGTCGGTCACGTAGCGAAAGTCCAGACAACGCACGAGTTCTTCCGGGCTCATGTCCACGAGCAGCTTCCATACCGGCTTGCCTTGCGCTTTGGCCCACAGGTCCCATACGGCATTCACGACGGCCGCCGTCGCCAGATGAATCGCGCCCTTGTCAGGGCCGATCCAGCGCAACTGGCTGTCGGACGTCACCGCACGCCAGAACGCACCCATGTTCGCCGCGATGTCCTCCAGCGTCTTGCCGACCACCAGCGGGGCCAGCGCTTGTGCCGCGCTCACGCAGATCTCGTTGCCCCGCCCGATCGTGAAGGTCAGGCCGTGGCCCGTGAGCGCGTCGGGCGAATCGGTTTCGAGCGTGACGTAGGTCGCGGAGTAGTCGGGCGCGGCGTTCATCGCGTCGGAGCCGTCGAGTGAACGCGAGGTAGGAAAGCGGATGTCCCGAACGGACAGCCTGGTGATCGTGGTCATGTGAACACGCTCCTCATCGACAGCTATCGACTTCCGCCTGGCAGCGAAGGCGGACCGGTTTGTGGCTTGCGACTCGACGGGCGGGCTGCTTCCGCCCCGCATCGACGTGTATCGGTTGCTATCGCCGTGAGTCGCAACGGACAGGTCGAGGAAGCGCGGCGCGCTCCTCTTCTTTCGTCACTTACGCACGGCGTAGGTCAATCGTAGAGCACGGCGGCGATCTTCGGATCGGTCATGTTGCTCTTGTCGTACCAGTAGAAGCCCGTGTCGATTTTCTTCGCCAGCTTGCCGCCCTTTAGCGCCGTCACTGCCGAATCGACCACGCACTTGCCGATGCCCACCGGATTCTGCGTGATCGCGCCGAGCATCAAGCCTGACGTGATGTCCGCTTTCTGTTCCTTGCCGGAGTCGAAGCCGATCAGCAGGAGCTTCTTGCCCGATTCGCGCACGCCGATCGCCGCGCCTTCCGCCGAGCCTTCATTGGCCCCGAAAATGCCCTTCAGGTTGGGATTGGCCTGAATCATCGCCTTGGCGATTTCGGCCGACTTCAGATGGTCGCCGCCGCCGTACTGGACGGAGACGATCTTCACGTTCGGATGCTTTGCCTTCATCTCGTTCACGAAACCGTCGCGGCGATCAATGCCCGTCCGGCTGGTCTGGTCGTGAACGATCACGCCGACCTCGCCCGAATTGCCGATGGCCTCGGCCATCTTGTCGGCGGCGAGCGCGGCGGCTGCAAGGTTGTCCGTCGCGCAGGTGGTTAGGGGGATGTTGCTGTCCACGCCGGAGTCGAATGCGATGACGGGAATCTTGTCGGCCTGCGCCCGTTTCAGTAGCGGAATCGCGGCCTTGCTGTCGAGCGCGGCGATGCCGAGCGCCTGGGGCTTCTTGGCGAGCGCGGCCGACAGCATGTCGATCTGCTTGTCGACCATCGCCTCCGTTTCCGGTCCCTCGAAGGTGATCCTTACGCTGTGATCTTTCGCCGATTGCTCGGCGCCCGATTTGACCGCTTGCCAGAATTGATGCTGGAAGCCCTTCGAAATGAGCGGGATATAGACGTCGTCCGCATACGCGAGATTCGCCCCGCCAACCAATGCGCCCAGGCCGACCACGACAGCGACCATTTTTTTATTCAACATGGAAGTTCTCCTCCTAAGGTGGACCAGCAAGCTTCAGTCGTCGGGAAGCCGTCGAGCAGCTTCGGCGCTCCCCGTTTAATGTTGTCGGCGTCGTGTCAGCCCCGCCTGCGCCGCAGAATGTCGGCGTAGACCGCCAGAATGATGATGAGCCCCGTCACCACGATCTGCCACTCCTGAGCGACGGACATGATGCGCAAGCCGTTGGTCAGCACGCTCATGATGAACGCGCCGATGATCGTGCCGAGGATCGTGCCCGAGCCGCCGCTGAGCGACGTGCCGCCGATCACGACCGCAGCGATCGCTTCGAGCTCGTACCCCTGGCCGAGCGCAGGCTGCGCCGAATTCAGCCGCGACGCGATCAGCAGCCCGGCGATGCCGCAAATCGCTCCGCTCAGTCCGTAAATGGCGATCTTCCACCCATCGACGTTCACGCCGGACAGGCGCACGGCTTCTTCGTTGCTGCCGAGCGCAAACGTATAGCGCCCGAGCGCCGTACGATTGAGCGTGATGGAACTCGCGATGGCCAGCAGAAACAGAATCAGGACCGCATTCGGAATGGGCAGGCTCGGCACGAGATAGCCGATGAGCGAGTCCTGCGAGATCCGGTAGAAGTTTTCGGTGTCGGTGAAATAGATGGGTTTGTCCGACGAGACGACGAGCGAGAGGCCCTTGAGCAGCATCATCATGCCGAGCGTGGCGATGAAGGGCGGTATTTTCATCTTTGCCGTGAGGGTGCCGGAAATGGTCCCGCAGACCGCGCCCGTGCCGATCGCGGCGAGCACGCCGAGCCACATCGGCAAATGCCAGAACGTGAGGAACACACCGCAGATCACCGCCGTAAAGGTCATCAACGTGCCGACCGACAGGTCGATGCCGCCGGTGATGATCACGAAAGTGCAGGCAATTGCGAGCACGCCGTTGACCGCCGTCGCCTGCAGAATGCCCAGCATGTTGTCCATCTGCATGAACGCGGGCGAGGCGAAGCTGAAGAAAATCAGCAGCAGAATGAGGCTCGCGAAGGCGAGCAGCTTTTGCAGCGCGGTCGGCGAAAAGACGCGCGCTCTCAGGGCGGCAGAGCGTCCCTGTCTCGCAAGCGCCGAACTATCCGTGGGCAAGGTCATATCGGTCTGTCGGCTCACGCCGCCGTTTTCAGGGTTTCACGCTGCGTCGCCAGATGCATGATGCGCTGCTGGGTCGCTTCTCGCGCTGACAGCTCGCCGGTAATGCGGCCCTCGCACATCACGATCACGCGATCGCTCATGCGCAGAATTTCCGGCAATTCCGACGAGATCATCACGACGGCCTTGCCCTGGTCGGCGAGCGCGCGCAGCAGCTTGTAGATTTCGTTCTTCGCGCCAACGTCGATGCCGCGCGTCGGCTCGTCGAAAAAGAGCACGTCGCAATCGCGCTGCAGCCACTTGGCGATCACCACCTTCTGCTGGTTGCCGCCCGACAGCAACCCCACCTGCTGGGTCGCGGAAGGCGTACGAATGGCAAGCAGGTTGATGAACTGGCTGGCGGTGCGGCGAATCTGCGCGCGGCGCAGGAAGCAGTTGAACGCGAGGAACCGGCTCAGATTGGACATGACGATGTTCGATTCGACGTCCATGCCGGTCGCAAGGCCATAGCGTTTGCGGTCCTCCGACAGATAGCCGATGCCGCGCGCCACCGCGTCGCTCGGCGTTCGGATGACCGCCTTCACGCCTTTCACGACGATTTCGCCCGATTCGATCGGATCGGCGCCGAACACCGCGCGCGCGACCTCGGTGCGCCCCGCGCCCATCAAGCCCGCGAAGCCCAATATTTCGCCCTTGTGCAGCGTGAAGCTCACGTCCCTGACGAGCGGGCCGGCATTCAGATTCCTGACTTCGAGCGCAACTTCGCCCTTATTCGCGGTACTGTGCGAAGGCGCGACATCGCTCAAGCTTCGCCCGACCATCATGCCGATGATCGCTTCGACCGTGGTGTCCTGAGCGGCGACGGTGGCCACGTATTCGCCGTCGCGCATCACGGTGACGCGGTCGGCGATCTGCTTGAGCTCATCCATCTTGTGCGAGATGTAGACGATGCCGACGCCCCGGCTCCTCAGCTCGCGAATGATGCGAAAGAGCTCGGCGATCTCGGCGTCGTTGAGCGCGGATGTGGGTTCGTCCATGATCAGCACACGCGAATCGAACGACAACGCCTTGGCGATCTCGACCATCTGCTGCCGCGCAACGGTGAGTGAGCCGACCACGGCGCGCGGGTCGAGCGTCACATGCATGCGGCTCAGAATGTCGCGCGCCTGCGCGTTGAGCTTGACTTCGTCGAGCAACAGGCCGAAACGCCCGCGCGGCTCGCGGCCGATGAAAATGTTCTGCGCGACAGTGAGATGGTTCATCAGGTGCAGTTCCTGATGAATGATGCCGATGCCGACGGCCTGCGCGTCGCGCGGGCTCTCGAACGCGACCGGCTTGCCTTCGTAGAGGATTTCGCCCGAGTCCCGGGTGTAGACTCCGGCGAGGATTTTCATCAGCGTTGACTTGCCCGCGCCGTTCTCGCCCATCAGCGCGTGGACTTCCCCGGCGATGAGCTCGAACTGGACTTCGTGCAGCGCCCTTACGCCGGGAAAGCTCTTGCTGAGCCTTTTGACGGAAATGAGCGGCGTCACGGCGAGGATCGGGCGACAAATGCGCGGCCGCCACGGGCGTTCCCGGGCGGGGCGGGCCGCAAGGGCGCGAGGCGCCGCAGGGGTTGGGTACGGTAATCGCAAAGAGAAGCCAGGCGCATTGCTGGACCCCGAAAACCGATGTGCCACGATTTTACGACGCCGGCGCGCGGCGGCTCAAGCTGAGGCATTCCCCAGTGTCGAAGATGCTGGCGCGCAGAGCCCCGCGTGGAATCGGAGGCCGTCGGCACTGCCCGGTGCGATGCCGGGGGCGGCGCCCCACCCCGCTGCTACTGTGCGCTGCCGCGCAGATCGCGGATGTGCTGGTAGACGGTCGCGCGGCCCATCCCTAACACGTTCGCGACATAGTTCGCCGCGCTCTTGCCCTTGAAAGCCCCCTCGGCCCACAACGCGGCGACGAGTTCACGCCGGTGATCGCGTGTCAGCGAATTCAGCGCCAGCTGGCGTTCCTGAAGCCAGCCGTGCAGGAAGGTGTTGATGCGCTCCTGCCAGTCGTCCTTGAACAGCTCTTCCGGTTGCTTCACGACGCCGGCGCCCGAAATCACGAGGTCGATCACGTGCTTCACTTCCTCGAACACCGCGATGTTGTAGTTGATGCACATCACGCCGCAGGCCACGCCCGCGTCGTCGAACAACACGGTGCTGACACAGCGCATGCGCCGGCCATCCCAGTTGATCTTCTCGTACGGGCCGATGTTGCCGGGCTGGGCGACGTGGTCGATTTCTTCCAATGCGGAGTCGTCGCCCAATTCCCGCTTCGACAGATTATTCGCGATGTGCGCGACCGTCTGGCTGTGCAGGTCGTGAATCACGACTTCGACATAGGGGAAAAACAGCAGTGCGATACCGTCGGCGACGCGGCTGTAACGTTCGAGCAGCATCCGGCGAGCCGGTGTGGGTTGGGTCTTTCGCATGGAGTCGGCAGAGGTTGCGGGATGGCGGCAAGCGCCGGCACGGACTAGCCGCGATGTGCGAGATGCCTGGGATGCCGCCGCCAAGGGTCCGTACTATTTTGCCACGGCGTGTCGGGCGCTCAGATAGCGAAACAGCTCGTACGCGATCGCGACGTCTTCGAGTCCGAGTCCGATCGAACGGAAAAACGCATGGCGGCCGTACGACGGCCGTTGCGCGTTACCGCCAAGCAGCTCGGGCAGGTCGGCGACCACGCGCTGCGGAGACCAGCCGTGCAGTTGGGCCGCGAGCTTCATTTCCCCGGCACTCGCTGGCGTGGTGCGCCGGTAGTCGCAATACACGTCCATTTGCGGCAACCATGCGGGCGGGATTTCATGGGCGTTCGCGACGTTCGTGCTGATCGACGTGATCAATGCCGGCCTCGTCAACATGCCGTCGGTCAAAACCGGCGTGCCCGACGATGTGCACAGCGCCACGACATCCGCGTCGCGCACGCAGTCTTCGAGCGTCGCGTGCGCGGTGACGCGTGGGTCCAGCGCGGTCACTGCGGCACGTTGTGTTTCGCTGGCACGCAGGTTGGGCGAGAAGACCCGGATCGAATCCCACGGCCGCAACGGCGCGATCTGGCGCAGATGCGCCTGACCGACTGCCCCCGTGCCGACGATCGCGAGCCGGCGCGCGCCGGGCGCGGCGAGTTGCTCGACCGCGAGCGCGGTAGCGCCTGCGGTGCGCTCCACGGTGAGCAAACCCGCGTCGCACCACATCAGCGGCTGGCCGGTCTCCATCGACATCAGCGCGGTCCACGCGGTGATGATCGGCTTCGAGTCCGTGACGATATACGGCGACAGCTTCGCGCCGAACACCTTGGCGTCGGCGATCGCGCCCAGGTACGTGATGAAATCGCCCGCATTCGCGGGAAACAGCGTCAGGCTTTGCGGCGGCTGCACCGCATGCTCACTGTGGAGCGCGCGGAACATTTCCGTCAGCGCGCGGCGCACGTCCAGTTCAGGCAGCGCGTTGCGCACCGCATCGTGCTGCACGATCAACGGGGTGGTCGTTTCGCTACGGCTATGGCTCATGAATCTGCTCTCCGAGTGGGTGCCAGGGTTCCGGCATCGGCTCAATTCTAAATTAAAGTCCAGACTGGATTATTTTTTTTGAAATCGCTTGCAATTACCGCTGTCCAGAATAGACTCGAGTTCCAGAACAGCGACGGGCGCGCCGTCCCTCCAAGGCTGCGCGTCGGCTTCCCGCTGCTTCACCTGGCCCCTTTTGCGAACTCCCACCACGCCCGGATCCATCATGATGCTCAAGCTCCCGCTCTCTGTTTGCCTTGCTGCCGCACTGTTCGGCGCAACCTGTGCAGCCAACGCCGAATCCGCCGGCAGCTTGCGTTTCGGCATCGAGGCCGCGTATCCGCCGTTCGAGAGCAAGTCGCCGACCGGGCAATTGCAGGGCTTCGACGTGGACGTCGGCAACGCCGTCTGCGCCAAGCTGCGCGTGAAATGCGTGTGGGTGGAAAATTCGTTCGACGGCCTGATTCCCGCGTTGCAGGCGCGCAAGTTCGACGTCATCAACTCGGCGATGAACATCACGGCCAAGCGCAAGCAAAGCATCGACTTCACCCCGCCGATCTACGTCGTGCCGATCGTGATGGTGGTCAAGCGCGGCTCGCCGCTGCTGCCCGACGCGAAGAGCCTGCAAGGCAAGCGCGTCGGCGTGTTGCAGGGGTCGTCGCAGGAAGACTTCCTCAAGCAGCACTGGGCGAATGCGGGGGTCTCCGTCGTGTCGTATCAGGATCAGGATCAGGTGTATGCCGATCTCACGGCGGGGCGCCTCGACGCCGCGGTGCAGGAAGCGCAGACGGTTCAGGAAGGCTTTCTGGACAAACCTGCCGGCCGCGACTATGTGATCGTCGGCGAGCCGTTGAAAGATCCGGCGACCCTCGGCGAAGGCACCGGCTTCGGGCTGCGTAAAGGCGACAAAGCGCTGGGCGCGAAGATCGACACCGCGCTCGACGAGCTGAAAAAGGACGGCACGCTGAGCAAGCTGTCGATCAAATACTTCAAGCGCGACATCATCGCCAGGTAAGCGAGTCCCCGACTTCCGGACCGCGAGCAGCAGGTCCATCACGCGCGAACCGGTGTGCGAGGCAGAGCCAGTCTATGGATTTCGACGTAATCGTTTTGGGTGCCGGCATTGTCGGCGTGTCGTCCGCGCTGCATTTGCAGGATCGCGGACGACGCGTCGCGCTGGTCGATCGGCGCGGGCCCGGCGAGGAAACCAGTTTCGGCAACGCCGGCCTGATCGAGAGTTCGTCGATCGTGCCGTACGGCTTTCCGCGCCGGCTCGGCACGCTGCTGCGCTATGCGCGCAATCAATCGACCGACCTCTACTGGGATTACCGCGCATTGCCCGCGTTCGCCGGATGGCTGGGGCGCTTCTGGTGGGAATCGTCCCCCAAGCGCCTCGCAATGGCCGCGCGCGACATGTTGCCGTTGATCCGGCAAAGCGTCGCTGAACACGATGTGCTGATCGCGCGCGCCGGCCTGGAACGCCTCTCGCACGACGGCGGCTGGATCGAGGCATATCGCACGCGCAGTGAGTTGGACGAGCAAGCGGCGGCGGCGCAAGCGGCGGTACGCGATTACGGCCTGCGCGTCACGCCTTTGGACGCGACGGCGTTGCGCGCGAAAGAACCCGGTATCGGCGCGGGCTTTTGCGGCGCATTGCACTGGCACGACCCGAAGAGCATTTCGGACCCCGGCGCGTTGACGAAGGGCTATGCAGGCCTGTTCGAAGAGAACGGCGGCGCCGTGCTGACCGGAGACGCCGCCACGCTGCGCGCGCAAGGCGACGTGTGGACCGTACAGACGAGCGCCGGAGCAATCAGCGCGAAGGAAGTGGTGGTGGCGCTCGGGCCGTGGTCCGATACGGTGTTCGAGCCGCTCGGCTATCGCATTCCGCTGCGTGCGAAGCGGGGCTATCACATGCACTATCGGCCAACCGGGGCGGTCCTCTCCGTGCCGGTGGTCGACACGGAAAAAGGCTACGTGGTCGCGCCGATGCAAGCCGGCTTGCGGCTGACCACCGGCGTCGAGATGGCGAACCGTGATGCCGCGCCCTCTCCGGTTCAACTCGAGCGCGCTGAACGCATCGCCAAAGCGCTATTCGGCCTGGGCGAGCGGCTCGACGAGACGCCGTGGCTCGGGCGGCGTCCGTGTACGCCCGACATGCGGCCCGTCATCGGACGGGCGCCCCGCCATCGCGGGCTCTGGTTCGCGTTCGGGCACAACCATCACGGCTTGACGCTCGGCCCGGTCACCGGACGTTTGCTGGCGGAAATGATGACGGGTGCTGAGCCGTTCATCGATATGCGTCCGTTTCGTCCCGAGCGATTCCGATAAGTGGACGGTTGTCGATGGAGCGGCGGCTGCTTTGGGCTCCATCCACTCGACGCTGTCGCGGAAAAAACCATTGATTCCATTCCCATCACGCCGTTCCCGTTTTCCTGAACGGTGACAACCCGATCCATGTACCTGGACAGATGACCGTCCGCAGTCAACACACGCAACGGTTCCGACACAGCTTGCGGCACAGGAAGCCGGTCGAACGGATCGCGGTGAATATCCGGTAGATCGCGAACCATCGCTGCGTGCACTGCCAGCACGGGCCCGCGGGCATTTGTACCTGCCACGCACGACTGTTTGTCCACAGCGGGTATTCGAGTTTCTGGCCAATGCGCCTAGATTTCATACCCATCGGAGCCCGTGGCCCGATCAGCATCTGATCCCAAACAGTACATCTGGAGATTCAATCATGAGCACATCATCCAAGGTTGTGGTTGTTACCGGCGCATCGCAAGGCATTGGCGCGGAACTGGTCACCGCATTTCGCAAGCTCGACTATCGCGTCGTCGCCACTGCGCGGTCGATCAAACCGTCGGACGATGCCAACCTCGTGACCGTGGCCGGCGATATCGCCGACCCGGCCACCGCGCAACGCGTGATCGCCGCAGCCCTCGAACGCTTCGGCCGCATCGACACGCTGGTGAACAACGCCGGCATCTTCGTCGCCAAGCCCTTTACCGGCTATACCCCGCAAGACTATGCAGCCATCACTGGGGTGAACCTCTCGGGCTTCTTCCACATTACCCAGTTGGCCATCGCCGAGATGGAAAAGAATGCGAGCGGTCACGTGGTCAGCATCACAACCAGTCTTACCGATCACGCCATTAATGGCGTACCGTCGGTACTGGCTTCGCTGACCAAGGGCGGTCTGAACGCGGCCACGAAGTCCCTCGCAATCGAATACGCGCACAAGGGTATTCGCGCCAATGCCGTTTCACCGGGCGTCATCAAATCGCCAATGCACCCGAAAGAAACGCACGCGGCGCTCGACTCACTGCATCCCATCGGTCACATGGGTGAAATGAGCGATGTGGTCGGCGCTGTGCTGTATCTGGATGGCGCGCCGTTCGTCACCGGCGAAATCCTGCACGTCGACGGCGGCCAAAGCGCCGGCCACTAATCGGAGCGGGGCGCTGCAACCTGGCGCCCCGCAAGTCAACTCAGCTATAGGGAGGTTCGCATGCCCATCGTCACCATTCAGGTAACCCGCGAAGGCAGCAAGCCCGGCAACCACAGCGTCACTGCCGACGAAAAAGCCGCGCTCATCAAAGGCGCGAGTCAGCTGCTGCTCGATGTGCTGAACAAGCCGCTCGAAGCGACGTTTGTCGTCATTCAGGAAGTGGACACGGAGAACTGGGGCTGGGGCGGATTGCCGGTCGAGGCGTATCGCACACAGCGCAGCCTGAAGGCAGATTAGCCGTCACACTGGCGGGATGGTCCCTGTTCGAACGACGAGGGGCGCAATCTCGGGAAAGCTGACTGTGTTGCTTGCGCCCTCGTCACTACGATGGCCGCTAGTCGGTGACCCGCTGCAGTTGCCCAATACTCTCTTTCAGTTCGCGCTCCAGCTCGGCAACCAGCTCGGCCGCTGGCAGCGATCTCGCCAGCGCGGCCGCCTGTCCCGCCCACTGCGCGCCATAGCCGAACTCGCCCGTGGCTTTTGCGGCAGCATGAAGCGCCTTGCCCGCATCGTATGCAATCGGATAAGCCGGCGGTTTCGGCGCGCGGGGGTCGCTGCCGAGTGCAGTGAAGCGGTTCACCATGCTTCGTGCAATCCGCCCGGAAATTGCGGCGGTAAACGTGGTCCGGCGAGCCGAGTCCGCGAGAATCGCTCGACGATACCCGTCATCGATCGACGTCTCCGGGCACGCAACGAAAGCAGTGCCGAGCTGTGCCGCCTGAGCACCCAACGCAAGGGCCGCCGCGATCCCGGCGCCGTCCATGATGCCGCCCGCAGCGATCACCGGCAGATCGAATTCGCTGACTAGCAGACGCGTCAGCGCAAACACGCCCAAACCGTCATCGACGGCATCCGGATCGAAGACGCCGCGATGCCCGCCGGCCTCGATACCTTGCGCGACGATCGCATCGACTCCCGCCGCTACAACCTGCGCAGCTTCATCGAGGTTGGTTACGCTCGCGAGCAACGTGATGCCCGCGTTCTTCAGTTGGGCGATCACATCGGCGCCAGGCAAACCAAAATGGAAGCTCACGATCGCCGGCTTTTCCTCGATAAAGACCTGCAGCATTGCGGCGTCCACCACGAAGCTCGTGTAGATCTCCGACAGTGATGCGGGCGGCGTGGCGCCGTATTCTTCGAAATACGGCGCAAGCCATGTCAGCCATTGGCGCTCGACAAGCTCGTCCGCTTGAGCCGGTCGATGGCAAAAAACGTTGATGTTGAACGGTTTAGCCGTTAGCGCGCGCGTCTGTCCGATGACCTTGCGCGCGCCTTCGGCGTTCATCGCGCCGACGCCAAGCGAGCCGAGGCCGCCCGCGTTCGAGACGGCCGCAGCCAACGCCGGCGTGCTGACGCCGGCCATCGGCGCCTGCACGATCGGCTTCTCGATACCCAGTATTTGCAGCAAACCACGATTGTCCTTCTGGCTGATCATGTCTATCCCCTGTCGATGCTCACTAGACTATAGTCGTGAGTTGGTGTGCGCAGCACGCGATTGCACACAGGGGCAAGCGCGCTGCAAACAACGCGATCAGACAGGACATCAGAAAAAACATGCAGCGTCAATTTGAGGACGTGCTCCTCGGCAGTATCGAACTGTTTTGTCTCGCCGCCGAACTCGAGAGTTTCACGCTCGCCGCGACCGCCGCGAGCGTTACGCCGGCTGCGGTCAGCCGCTCGGTCGCGCGTCTGGAGACGCGCCTGGGCGTACGCCTGTTCGTGCGGACAACGCGACAGATCCGGCTCACGGATGCGGGACGACGCTACTTCGAACAATGCCGGCAAGCGCTCAACCAGCTTGCGGACGCCGAGCGTGAAGCAACGGGACAGCAGAGCGCGCCGGCCGGCGTGTTGCGCATCAGCATGCCGACGCCGTATGGCCACTACCGGGTGCTGCCGCTACTCGCGCAGTTTCGTGCCCGCTACCCGGGCGTGACCGTCGAAGCACACCTGAGCAATCGCAACATCGACTTCGCGGAAGAAGGCTTCGACCTGGCCATTCGCGGACGTGCGCCCGGCGATTCGGGCCTGATCGCGCGAAAGATCGAGGATGCCGAACTGGTGGTGGTCGCGTCGCCCGCCTATCTGCGCGGAGCGGCCACATTGAAGACGCCCGACGACCTGGTCCATCACGACTGCATCCAGTACGCGTTGCCGAGCAACGGCCGCAACTTGCCGTGGCTGTTCAAGGAGAATGGCGAGGAAGCGCAGGTGATGACGCGCGGCGGTTGCGCGGCTTCGGGCGACGTGCTCTCCGGTGTGACCCTGGCGCGCCACGGCGCGGGGATTTTCCAGACGTACCGCTTTATCGTCGACAAAGACATTGCGGACGGCACACTTAAAGAATTGCTGAAACCCTATGGCGGTTGTTCACGGCCCTTCGTGCTGCTGTATCCGCATGCCCGGCATCTCTCGTCGCGCGTACGCAGCTTTGTGGACTTTTTGATGGAAAAACTTGGGTCGTAGTGCCATGGCGTGGCGGGCGAGAAGCTCGCGCGGCCAACGCGCGCCGCGCCACGGGTTGCCCTGATGCAGCGGCAAAAGGGTCCGGGGTCCGGTAGTCGCATCGGCACGCTGTCCGCAGAGCGCCGTGGCGAGGTCTGTTGGCTCGACGGCGATTTCGGCTATTCGGTGTCGGCCGGAATGGATCGCAAGGAGTAGTTGCCGCTCTCGCGCATGATGTCTGTGTGCAGTTGACGGCGGCGGCGCCACTGTGAAGCGCAGACGCTAATCTGTTCGCCGTTCCAGCAGCTAGACGTCGAGAAATCCGCGGCTTATCAGGCTGTCGTAGATTTGTTCCACCGCTGTCTCGGGTGAAACGCGCGTCGTATCGACGCGGATATCAGGATTCTGCGGCACTTCATAAGGTGAATCGATACCGGTGAAGTTCTTCAGTTCACCGCGGCGCGCCTTCCTGTAAAGCCCCTTCGGATCTCGCTGCTCGGCCACTTCAAGCGGTGTATCGACGAATACCTCGATAAACTCGCCCGGTTCCATCAGCTCGCGTGCCGCGGACCGCTCGGCGTGAAACGGCGAGATGAACGCTGTGATCACGATCAAACCTGCATCAGCCATCAGCTTCGCTACTTCAGCCACGCGCCGGATATTCTCGACGCGTTCTTCGGCCGTGAAGCCAAGGTCCCTGTTCAAGCCATGCCGCAGGTTGTCGCCATCGAGCAGATACGTGCGTTTACCCATTGCATACAGGCGCTTTTCCAGCAGGTTCGCGATCGTGGACTTGCCCGCTCCGGACAGACCCGTCAGCCACACGACCCCGCTTTGATGCCCATTGAGCACACGCCGCGCTCCCTTGCTGACATCCAGCGCCTGCCAGAGAACATTTGACTCGCGGCGCGGCGCGAATCGCACCAGCCCCATCGCCACGGTATTGTTGGTCAGCCGGTCTATCAGGATAAAGCCACCCGTGTCGCGGTTTTGCGCGTAGGGATCGAAGGCAATGGTACGGTCCAGTTCCAATTCGGCCACGCCGATCTCATTGACGCCAAGCGTGTCGCTCGCCACGTGTTCCAGCGTATTGATGTTGACCTTGTACTTGAGCGTCAGCAAAGTGGCGATGACCGTCTTGGCACCGATTTTCAACAGGTAGTTACGTCGGCGCAGCATCGGCGGGTCGCTCATCCACACGACAGTCGCTTCGATACGATCAGTGGTCCGCGCAGGCTCTTGCGCAGCGCAGATCACGTCGCCACGTGAAAATATCCACTTCATCCGCCAGCGTCAGCGTCACGGACTCGTTAGCCATCGCCTCTTCGAGTTCCCCGTCGGCGGTGACAATACCTACGACTGTGCTTTGGCGGCCGGCCGGCTGCACGCTGACACGATCACCCACTCGCACCGTACCGGCCGCGATAGTTCCGGCGAACCCGCGAAAGTCAGGATTCGGCCGGTTCACCCATTGCACAGGCAAGCGAAATGGCTGCTTTCGAAGATGTTCTTCGTCGACCTCCACCGTCTCGAGGTGATGCATCAGCGTCGGGCCGGCATACCATGCAGTCTTCGCGCTCTTTTCAACAATGTTGTCCCCGTTCACACCCGAAATCGGAATTGCCATCACATCCTGGATTCCAATTGTTGTGGCGAACTCGCCATACTCGCGCACGATCGCGTCGAAAGCTTCCTGCGAGTAGTCCACCAGATCCATCTTGTTGATCGCAAGCACAAGTTTTCGGATGCCGATTAGCGAGACGAGATAACTGTGCCGTCGCGTTTGCACCAGCACCCCCTTGCGCGCATCGATGAGGATGATCGCGAGGTCCGCTGTTGAAGCACCCGTGATCATGTTGCGAGTGTACTGTTCATGGCCGGGCGTATCGGCGACAATGAACTTTCGCCGGTCGGTAGAGAAAAAGCGATATGCGACGTCGATCGTAATGCCTTGCTCGCGTTCAGCCGCGAGACCGTCGAGCAGCAGTGCATAGTCGATCTCACCGCCACGGGTACCCACCTTCCTGGAATCCGCTTTGAGTGCCGCAAGCTGGTCATCGAACAGCACTTTCGACTCGTATAGCAGTCTTCCGATCAGTGTGCTCTTGCCATCGTCGACACTGCCACACGTGATGAACCGCAAGAGGCTCTTGGCCTCGTGTTGCTTCAGGTATCGATCGATATCGGTGGCGATAAGGTCGCCGACGTGTGCCATCAGAAATACCCCTCCTGCTTTTTCTTCTCCATGGAGGCAGCGCCGTCGTGGTCGATCATGCGACCATGGCGCTCTGATGTCGTGGTCAGCAGCATATCCTGAATGATCCGAGGCAGCGTCGTTGCTTCGGATTCCACCGCACCTGTGAGCGGCTAGCATCCGAGCGTGCCGAAACGCACCATCTTCTCCGTCGGCTCCTCGCCAGGCTTGAGCGGCATGCGCTCGTCATCAACCATGATCAGGATACCGTCGCGATCTACCACCTGACGTTTCGCCGCGAAGTACAAAGGTACGATCGGAATGTTCTCGCGATGAATGTACTGCCATATGTCGAGCTCGGTCCAATTCGAAATCGGGAACACCCGAATCGACTCGCCCTTGTTCTTGCGTGCGTTATACAAGCGCCAAAGCTCCGGCCGCTGGTTTTTCGGGTCCCAGTGGTGAGTCGCGGTACGAAACGAGAAGATCCGTTCCTTGGCGCGCGATTTCTCCTCATCGCGACGCGCACCGCCAAACGCTGCGTCGAAGCCGTACTTGTCGAGCGCCTGCTTTAGCCCCTGAGTTTTCCACATATCCGTGTGGACCTGTGACCCGTGATCGAACGGGTTGATGCGCAGCTTGCACGCTTCGGGGTTATGATGCACGAGCAGTTCCATGCCCATCTCGCCTGCCATACGGTCGCGCATCACGTACATGTCACGGAACTTCCACGTAGTGTCCACGTGCAACAACGGGAAAGGCGGCGGTGCCGGATAGAAAGCCTTCCTCGCGAGGTGCAGCATGCAGGCGCTGTCCTTGCCGATTGAATACAGCATTACGGGCCGCTCCGTCTGCGCGACCACCTCGCGCATGATGTGAATGCTTTCCGCCTCGAGCCGCTGCAGGTGGGTTAAGTTACACATAATGGATCTTTCAAAGGCGTGCGGCTTCTTCATTTCGATGCTGGTCACTAGTTACCCTAGTGAGTCAGCTGCATTCAGAACGGTACGGAACAGGCAAATGTCATCGAATGGATCTGCGAAGCTCAGTGCCTTCCATCCCGATGACGCAGCAAATCGGTATAAAGCTGAACAGCTATCTTGCTGGACGACGCTAACGCTGGGCATCCTGGACCCAGTTACCTGCGCGGCCACAGCGACAAAAATGAACCGCGTACCCGGAGCGGCCTGTTTTAGAGCGGTTCGGAGCAGCTCGAAGTCCCGCGACGTCGACTCGTCTTCTCGCCGAATGAGGAGAAACAGCGTTTTATCGCCGGCCCGCAGCGAGGTACGTAGCCGTTCGACGCAACGTGTCAAATAGGCATAATCTTCGGGTTCGTGAACGTCGTGATGATTGAATACGAAGTTGACGCCGTACTGCTTTCGATAAAACTCGTGCTGAACGCGATTGACCGCAACACCGTCTCGACGTTCTTCTATCGGCACGGGCAGGTAGTACTGCGGGTCCAGGAACGTCTCAAAGTCGTCATCGATTGCATGCGCTATCATTGCGGGGCTCGAAAACGTCCAGTCAAATGCCGAAGAGAATTTCTTTAAATGAAATCTCTTCATGAATGCGCTGGTATAACAATGCGTGCCCAGGCTGACGATATGATCGAGATCATTCGTGAACCGGCCCAGTGTGTCGGGAAATAAGACGAGCGATTTATTTTTAGCCTCATCGCTGCCCAAAAACATCTTCAATGTTTGCTCGACCGCCGTTTTGCCGTCACGTTGCGCGAGCAATTCCATGTGCTCCATGTGGTGCCGCAACCCTTCCGGCTCCGGGTCCCGTCCCAGCAACACGCGGTAGAAAGCAGTGATTATCTGTTCTTTCCAGTTATTAGCGGCCATTGGGACGGAATTTTCAGGAGAGCGTACAAGTGAAGTGGCAGCCTCAATCGCTTTATAAGACTTTTGGGGAGGGCCGGCCTGGCTGATCGGCTGGGTTGATGTGGCCTGCTGCGAGGCGATGCTCCGTCTGGGCTGCATGATAAATTCGTTATAGAAGGCAAACGCCGAGTCGACATCCGGAAATTCACGCAGCGTATTGTTTTCCAGTACGCAAGCTCGTGAACAGTGATCGCGAATCATATGCGGGTCATGGGAGACCATCAGCATGGCGCGATCGCGGCGACGCTCGAATAACTCTTCGTGGCACTTTGCCTGGAAGCGCGCGTCGCCAACCGCAATGACTTCATCGATGAGAAAGCAGTCGAACTCGATCGCCATCGACATCGCGAACGCCAGTCGCGCACGCATCCCGTTCGAATAGTTTCTGACAGGTTCGCGCAGATGGGATCCTAGCTCCGTAAATTCTTCAACGAACGGAAGCGCATCGTCGTAAGCCGTGTCGTATATGCGGCAAATGAAGCGGAGGTTGTCCAACCCGGTGAGGCTACTCTGAAACCCTCCGGAAAACGCGAGCGGCCAGGAAACTGTCATGTTTCTGACTATCTCGCCTGAACTTGGGTACTCGGAACCACCTATCAAGCGAACGAGCGTCGATTTACCCGAGCCGTTTCGCCCCAGAATGCCCACATGTTCCGATCGATCGATTGTTAGATCGACCTTGTCCAGAATCAGGCTCCGCCCCGATCGCGTAGGGTAGAACTTGCTCACCTGGTGCAGACCGAGCATCAATACTCTACCTTCGACGATATGTCGCGAACGACGACCAACCCAAGCCACGTGAGAATGGTGCAAATGACCACCACGTAGCTCACGTCATAGTACGCTTTGATAGAAGTACCGAAGTATCCGAATCGGAAGAGTTCCACGCAATGAGGGACCGGAAAGAACATGACGATATCCCGGGCCTGTTTCGGCAGCCAGCTCGCCATCATGAATGCGCCGGAGACGGGTAGTTGGAAATAGGCGATCGGGTGCCATAGCCGTTCGACCAGCTCACTGTATTCGCACAGACCTCCAATCAAGAGCCCCATCGCGGCCGAGTACCAGGCAAGCAGCCCCCAGCCGGCCGCCATCGTCAGGATGTCCGCTGGAGGCGCAATCAGTCCCGTTGCCACAAAGCCGAACATCAGAACGATCATTGACAGCGTGATCCCGGCGATCTCGAGGACAATGCGCGCGAAAAAAATATCGATTACCTGCACGTTCCGGTGAAAAAGCAGACTGGCATTAGGTTCCACGGCCAGGACGCAGCGGCTGATCGTATTTCGCCAGACGAGAACGGTCGAATAGCTGGTAATCGCGAAAGCCATTATGTTGGTTCCATGCGCCGATCCGCCTTCGCGCAGAATCGACCACAGTGCCATGACGCCTACCGTGAATAGCATTGGCTCGCCGAACAGCCACGCGAAACCAATGTTATGCCGCCCATAACGCGTGATGATCTCGCGCATGATCAACGCAAAGACCACCCGAGCCTGAATTGTCGCCGAGCGACCGAGTGGTGACGAGCGCTTCATTGACATCGGTTCAATCCCGGTGCTCCTGCACGCTTGCAAGCAGCAAGCTGACTGACGCCCATGCGACCAGTGCGATGACGAACACGGTCGCGATTCCACGCAACCGCTTCGGTTCTGTCGCCACGTCCGGGGTATTCGGCTCGACTAGCCTTTCCAGATAAAGCTGCTTATGTTCCGCTTCCGCGCGTGCGCTTTCCAGTGTCGCGAGAGCCGATGCCAGTTGCTTGTCCGCAAACTGGGAATCAAGCTGTAACCGTGCATAGTCAGCTGCCTTCTGCGAGAGTGAGTTACGGCCTCCCGCCACACCTTGAGTAGCAGCCCGGATTTGTCGCTGCAGTTCTTCAATGCTGGTCTTCAGCACTGGAATCTGCGGGTTCTGAGGCGAGATCGACAGAAGCTGCATCAACTGCGTTTGAGCAGAAAACATCTGGGATTGCAGGCTCGTCACCTGCTGCAGTTGGAGCGCCGACTGCTTCTCCGGGTCGAACACTACAGACGAGTTTCGGTACGCAGCCAGCGCAGCGGCCGCATCCTTCGCCTTTCCCGCCGCAACATCCACTTCGCGCTGTGCAAACTGTATTTGGTCGGCTGCTGCGCGTCGGTTCATGCGATTGATCAACTGCTCGCTCAACTCAAGCAGCCTTTTGTTGATTTGTGCCGCATCCTGCGCCGTGTAAGCTCGAACCTGAAGCGTTGTGATTGACGACGTGGAATCCAGATCCGCCGATACGATGTTTTTCACATAGTACTTCCACAACCCTTCGAAACTGTCGTCGAGCGTCGCGTGAAACCGGCCGACAATGTCGCCTTGTGTCGAGTATGCATCCCGAAGGTAGTTGCCTTCGTTCAGCGCCTTGAGCGCGTCACGAGATTCGATGTAGTCGATAACAGGATAGGTATCGTCTTGTGCGCGAATAAAGCCGGTTCCCTGCAGCAGGGCACCGACCACGCTCATTTGAGGCTGCTGCTGTGCACTCCGCACAACAAAGCGCGACTCCGACACATAAACACCCGACGCGATCATGCCGTAATAGACGATCGCGATAGCTGTCGGCAAGAGCACAGTGAGGACGAACAGCCGATTCATTCCTCTCATGAGCTCGATCAGGTGGTTCAGCTTTTCTGTCTGCGGCAGCGCAATTTTTTTTGATCCGTTTTCCAACTATTTCCCGACTACTTGATTAGCTATTTAGCGAACATGGTTGCCTCACGGCAACATTGGGCGAAACGGCAGGAACGATGGCACGTTATATAGCGAATCGCCCCCGACCATATTCGAACACCAGCCTGATCATGGGCAGGCAACTCACATATGCAAGTCCAGTTAACTGGATTTCTTTCATCCAAATTATAGCGATCAGACCTGGTGAGGAGCCCAAAATTCCCAGCGGATGTTCAGATTTGACAATGGTTCATGATTCGATCTAGAGGTTCTCCAACTCGTGGGCGTGGCTGTGCATTCCTTCACTGCTCTCTAAAGGACCTGCATGTATTGATGCTCCTGTATATTCAGTCGGAATGCGAAATCGTTCGAATGACAGATGCCAAACGCACAAAATCCGACGCCAATAGATCGGCGGTCCCGATTGTCTGTATACTCGGCCAAATGGGTCATCGCTCTGTGATCAAACACTAGGACGACGTGTCCCATCGACGCAACCTGTTCCGCAAGCCACGTGCGCCGTACTGGGAAGCGAACGAACCTGGTCTCGTGCGGTGCCAAGTCGACAACGCCGATAGTGTGATGTGCAAGCCGGATCCTGACTTCGGTCGACATGGGGCCACAACAAAGCTTCAAATAGACCAATAGTTCGTCCTGAGCCGGCTCGCTGTCAGGCAAAAGCTTGAACGCCAGTTTCGCACTTTTGCTCCGGGCCCAAGCGCCCCACGTCTCGACAGCATGCCATGTCAAATCATGGCGCATCGTATCCGCGATCGCACGTTCGATACCGCTCGTCGTAGAGGCCCGCGTGCGGAAATCGTAAAGCACGCCTGGCTTCACTTCCGCCATGACATCGCGTTGCGACTCATGAGAATTTGCCGAGAAATGGCCTGTGACGCCATCTATCAGGTCGTGCAATACCTCTTCCCATCGGCGAGTCGCAAAGTCTGTCGCGATCTCAGCTTCGCGTCGCTCACGGTACGCCTTGTCGAACAGCAGCTTTTCCAAACCCGCAACAAGTTCCGGAACCGAAGCATTGTCATAGTAGTCGGCGAACCGCGACCCCGCCTCGGGCAGCGATGAATTGTTTGCAGTAAGACACGCCTTGCCAAAGCTCAGGCTTTCCGTGACAGGCAACCCCCATCCTTCGTAGAAGCTTGCATACACAGTAAATAAACAGCGTTTGTAGAGCGACGCAAGATCGTCATCAGAAATCCCGGACAGCAATACCACTTTGTTCGCAAGCGTCGCGTCCGCTTCGAGAAGCGCGTTCGCCTGATCGAATAGCCAGCCACGCTTGCCAACGCAAACCAGCGTTGGTACGGCGTCGACGCCGTGCTTGGCGATCAGTTTTTTCCATGCCTGAAAGACGCCCACGTGATTCTTGCGGGACTCGAGTGTACCAACGAAAAGTACGTAGTTATCCTGTTCAAGACCATTATCGAGAAAGACATGATCATCTTCCCGAACTAGCTTGTTCCGTGCGAATTCGGCGTCGAGTCGCACCACGACCGGGTCAAAGGAAAGCGGCGATTCTTGCTTGGCATAGGTAAGCACATCGTTGCGCGTGCTACTGGAATTGACTGCAATAAAGTCCGCTTGTAACGTGACGAGGTTGATCCATGCTCTAAACTCTTCAACGAGGCCTTTCGAGCAGTGCTCGGGAGTCAGCAGTGGAATCAGGTCATGTATGAACGGAACATAGCGCAACCCGAATTTCAGCTTTGCTTGACGAACAAAGGCGCCGTAATCTCTTATCCACCAGGATGTGCCAATATTCACCAGAATCGAATCTTTCGGAAATCGAATCGAAGGGCTCTTCTCGAGCTGACTGGTTAGCTGACTTAAAGCAGTTATCCATGTCGGATCGTCGATATCGCCCGGAAGCGACGAAAGATCGCAAATTCTTCTAAACGCAATTGGATCGATTTCCGCCCAGAAGTTCGTGCCTTCCAGAAACGCGCACGCACGCAGCGGAACGTCAGATGCTGTCTCCTGTGCAGCCTTGAATAGCTCGATCTGGACACGCTGGATGCCCGTAGGAAAGCGATTATGGCGGAAATACTGCACAAGATCACTGTAGTCGAAATAAATCTGGGGCTTGCGTGACAGCGCGATCGCACTTTCCGGTTCATCATCGCTCTGATTTTTCTCGATGCATTCCAACGCAATCGGGTCACGCGAGCCGTACTGTGCCGCTTGCCGGTATCGCTTCAATGCATTTCGGGCGTCGCCGCGGATTGAAAAAAGATGCCCGAGCTGCACGCTCGTATCTGCATTGTGCGGATTCAACTTGATCGCGCGAAGATAGCTTTCTTCCGCCTTGCCAAACATGCCCAATTCTTTTTGTGCATGGCCGAGCTGAACCCAGATACCTTCCGCGTTCGGGTTGATTTGCAGAGCTTCGCTGTAATGGGCAACCGCGTTATCCCATGCGCGTGCATCACGCGCCTCATCACCCAGTTTTCTCTTTTTTTCAAACATCAGTTTTTTTCCGTTTTGGAAAGGCATTAATTTATTTAGCATGTGTTCTCGAACCCGCAAGTTAATCCATCGTTCCATCAGAAGCTGTTCTGATACATTCTGAGCAACCGCCCTCGATAAGCTGCCGGCCCAAACAGCTTGGCCCGCTCAAAGCCTGCGGCCACCAGTGCGCGACGAACGCCCTCGTCCTCGTCAAGGATGCGCAGTCCGGCCGCAATCGACTTAACGTCATAGGGATTCACGCTCAAGCTGGCGTCGCCCACAATTTCCGGCAGTGCTCCCTCTGATGAGCACAGTGTGGGCGTTCCTAATTGCATAGCTTCCAGCGCCGGCAGACCGAACCCTTCGTATAGCGACGGAAACACAACGGCTTTGGCGGAGCGGATCAAACTGAGCAGAAAAGGCCGCGGCGCATAGTCAAAAATCTGAATGCGTTCTTTCAGATCGCGGCGTTGCTTGACGATGCTGTCAAGCAGCTTCATTTCTTCGCCAGACTTCCAGGCCGGCGCGCCAACAATTACAAGACGCGCTTTTACCTGAGTTGAAAGAAAGGCTTCGATCAAACGGCCAACGTTTTTCTTTGGCTCAATTGCACCAAAAAACAGGAAATACTTTTCTGGTTCCAGACCATAGATACCCAGTACCTCGAGCTCGGCCTCGCGTTGGCTTTTACCAGCCACCTCGCGCGTCGTATCGACCGCCTGATAGGTGTTGGTAATGATCGACCCGGAAGTGCCGAACATCTCAGCTATATCGCGCCTGGACCGCTCGGAGACCGTGCAGATGTGATCTCCAGTGGTAACGCAGTGCTTTATCAACCTGTAGTAGTAACGTCTGTTATCCAGTGTCGTATAAGGAAGACGCAGGGGAACAAGGTCGTGAATAGTATAGATGTTGGGGACCCCTGCGACCCTGATCGGCAACGGATAAGTCCAATGCATCACGTCCGGTGGGTTCTGAAAACGTATTTCCAAAAACTTCTTATGTCTCTGGAAATACTGGCGGGAAATTCCGAATAAACTCTCTATGTTGAAGATTGTCGATCTCTGAGGTAGCCTGTCGACAAACCGGCGGGTCTCGACATGACCGCTCAGCTGAACCTCGTCAGCTCGGTATCCAAACGGGCTGGTAAGTGAATGCCTGATCCAGCCACACGTTTGTGCAAACTTGTTCTTAGACGAACTTGCGCCACCAAGATAATCAAAAAAGGAAATTTCGCGCAAAATCGGTGGCAGTCGGCGCGGGATTGGCGCACCATACAGTGTCCATACGTCCCAGCCCATTTCGTCGATGTTATTGGCCAGATTTCGGGCATACGTCGCCACGCCAGTTCCCTGCTGCAGCGCGAGATTATGCCCATCGATTGCAACGATACGTGTCACGTTATCACCGAATTCCTGAACGAGCCGACACCGCCGCATTCGACGATTGCGATGCCTGGCTGGATTCATCCCGTGTTGTCACGCCGTCGTCATTCTGCAATCTCAGCTCATACAAGTCGCAGCGTGCCTGATAGAGCGCCTGCGCTTCGTCAACGATAATCGCATCCAGCTGTGTCAACTTCCTTATCGCATCGCTCCTGATTAAGAAGTCCTCACCAGTCGCGGGTATTCTTTTGAAGAACGGTTCGTTTTCAATCAACGAACTGACCGCGTGATCGTGTCTGGACTTGAGCGCTGGCTTGCGCAATAGCTCAGCAAGCATTTTCGTTGAACGGTCGAAATCCTCCAGCATACCGATGAAGAAGAATTGGTTGAGCCGTGCTCTAGCCGCCAGCCGAAACCTGTCGATCGCATTTGAGATGCCGTCAGCTGCGCTCGACTCGTCAGTCAAAACATCGCGCCAATATGTCCAGCTCCTCTCACCCATGATCGACCAAGCGATGTGATTCCACGTGTCCGGGTTCGGGTTTGACAACACCGCATTCGCGAGGCCATCGAAATCGAACTTATTTGCCAACTCCATGCCTTCATGGAACGATGGATGATCTGGTTCGTGTGCTCGCCAAAACCCG
Organism: Paraburkholderia suaedae; assembly: GCF_040812055.1. Lineage (NCBI taxonomy): Bacteria > Pseudomonadati > Pseudomonadota > Betaproteobacteria > Burkholderiales > Burkholderiaceae > Paraburkholderia > Paraburkholderia suaedae. The sequence goes on from NZ_JBFOAH010000015.1 coordinate 77,438, forward strand.
TACAGGGACAACAGTCGCGCCTCAGGATTGCGCAGGAACGTAATCAGCGAAATGTTGGACTTGGGTATGAACGCAATCGAGTCATAGTTGAAGTGGCCGAGGAACAGATCGTACTGTCCCAGCTCACCGGGCGGCCGCCGATACAACGTATCGGCATGCTCGCGATAGACATGCCGATCGTCAAAAACGTCGGTAAACATATTCTGCAGTGACGTGCCGCCGGTTTTCTGGATGTGTATCAATACAATCGCGGGCAAGTCATATGTCGCCCCTGGATGGGGATAATCCAACGGGAAGATCCCCAATCGACGCCGGCATTCCTCCGATTCGAGCACAATTTTGATCAACTGTTCGATTCCATCCAACTCATGCAAATGCTGCCTGTACAGTTCGACAGCCTCATCCTCCGGCGCGCGGCCAAGCAACGCATGGAAGATCGAGTGCACCACGTCGGGCGCGATCTTGATCAAACATTGCTCGCGCGTCATTTCTGCCGCCTGGACGTCAACAACAACGCGTTGCAGCAATTCGGTCACCCAAGGCTCGAGAACTTCAGCAAGGCGCCTCTGCTCTCCCGGGTTGTCAAATATGGCCTTGGTCAATGAACTGATATGACTTTGCATCTTGTTGGGGACGTCGCTATAGATAAAAGTTGATTTGATCGATCTCAAGAGAAACCGCGAACGCACGTGATCCAGAGGATGGTGCGTTGCCCATGCAGCGCTAGCCAGTCGCGGCTAACCACTAAAGAGACGATCATTCACTTCAACCAATTCTCACTTGAACGTCTGCACACCCGTCACAATGGGATACGCGACGGAAAAGAACAGATTCAACACCTTTTGCAGTTCCGTAACCGGAGCATTGGACACGTACAGCAAATCCTTGTCGTCGATCATGAAACTTTGTGCGACGATGAAGGAATTGGGATCGCGCAGATCTATCCGGTATATGACGGGCACCTTGCCGTCCGCTGTGGTACGAACCGGCGTTCTCGGCCAATTGTTCAAGGCATTGGCGTTCTCGAGGCGGAACACAAACACGCCTTGAGCGTCCGAACGCGAATCCTGCAACCCGCCGGCGCGTGCAAGTGCCTGCGCCAGCGTGATGCCCTGACCTTCGAAATCGATCTCCTCGTTTTTTCCGGTAGCTCCAAGCGCGATAAAGCTGTCAGGCTGGAACAAGGCGGTGACTACATCACCGGCATTCAGTGGAACGTTCTGCCGAGGATTCCGGATCACGTGGTCCAGTGGCATTGATGCGACGGTATTTCCACGCGTGATCTGAATCGTCATCTTGCCTATCGGCTGACGGACGCCGCCGGCCGCCGCCAGCGCATCCAGGACTCGCTCGCCGTGCGCCGTCAACGGTAGCCGATTACTGTTGACGACGTCGCCCACTACGGTCACATAGGACGTGGCGTTATGCGACAGCTTCACGAGTACCTGCGGCTCGTGCGCCATGTTCCGGAGTCGCGACGCGATATCCCGTTGCAATTGCGTCGGTGTGCGCCCTGCAGCCTGAACCGCACCAATAAAGGGGACGCTGATATCTCCGTCTCCATCGATCACCTGATCGGGCAGCACGGTCGCGTGCTCATTGCCCGTCGTACCGCTCCCCCCCAGTTGTCCGGCACCGAATAGCGTGGCGGGCGGCGCTTCCCAGATCGACACTTCAAGCGTGTCACCGATGCCCAGCCGCTGCCGGAAGGCCTGACTGTCGCCGAGTGCTTCAGAAAACTCCGCGTGATGCCGTTTGGAATAGAGCGTCCGCGCAATCGTCTCCGTTACGTCGACGATCTGAATTCCGGCCTGATTCGGCGTGGCCGTTACATGCGCGATTTGGGCCCTGCTGGGTCCCGATGTCGGGATGCTCGAGCAGCCGAAGAGCGACGCCAGTCCGCAAACGAGTCCAGCACAAATACAACGGAAAGATAAATTTGGCATTACCTGGTACAAATGCAGCGATCCCGGTCAATCTTTAATTGTCGGCCAGGACGCCATTGAAAAGAATGCGACCAATAAGATCTCACGTGAATGATCTCTCTGAAAATTCAAATGCAAGGCCAATTCGGCAGTTCAGGCGATACTAGGCACGCCGACCCGCATCGTCTGACGCTCGGCCGTAGGTATCCTCGATGCGCACGATATCGTCCTCTCCCAGATAGGTTCCAGACTGAACTTCAATCAATTCGAGCGGAATCTTTCCCGGATTCGTCAAGCGGTGCACTGTGCCAAGCGGAATGTAGGTCGACTGATTTTCGCTCAGCATGATTTGCTGATCGCCGTTCGTAACCAACGCCGTGCCCTTGACCACGATCCAGTGTTCCGCGCGATGATGATGCTTCTGCAGGCTCAATTGAGCGGAGGGATTGACGATAATCCGCTTCACCTGAAATCGGTCGCCTTGATCAATGCCCTCGTATGCGCCCCAGGGACGAACGACACGGCGGTGCGTCGACGGCTCGTGCCGCCCCGCGGCATTCAGTTGCTCGACGATCTTCTTCACATCCTGCGCCTTGTCCCGGCTCGCGACCAACACTGCATCTGCCGTTTCGACGATGACGACGTCCTGCAAACCTACCGCCGCAACCATACGGTGCTCCGCGCGAATGTACGAGTTCGAAACAGCATCGATAAACACATCGCCGAGAATCGCGTTACCGGCCGGATCGGCTGCGGAAAGCGCGGCGACGGAGTCCCACGAGCCGATGTCGTTCCAGCCGAGCTCGCCCGCCGCCACGACGACCGCGCGGTCGGTTTTCTCCATCACCGCATAATCGATCGATACGTTGCGGCAACCGGCGAACGCGGCCGCATCGAGACGCACGAAATCGCTGTCGCGCGTAGCGCAATGCAAAGCCGTATCGACCAGGCGGGCCGTATCCGGTTCATGCCGGACAAGTTCTTCAACATACGTCGACGCCTTCATCATGAACATGCCACTGTTCCAGTAGTAGCCACCATCACGGAGGAAAACGTTGGCCCTCTGGGTATCCGGCTTTTCGACGAACGCGTCCACACGATAAGTATCGCCGCTGCTGCCGAGCCGCGCGCCGCGACGGATGTAGCCGTATCCGGTATGCGCTTCGGTCGGTTCGATCCCGAACGTCGCCATGTAGCCGTCTTTCGCAATCTGCGCGGCTTCGTTGACCTTCGCCGCGAACGCCGTCTCTTCTGCAATCACGTGATCCGACGGAACGATGAGCAGCAGCGCATCCGGCGATTCGCGCAGCGCAAGCAACGCGGCTGCTGCGACAGCCGGCGCGGTATTACGGCCCACGGGCTCCAGGACGATCGACGACGGCTTCACGTCGACTTCCCTGAGTTGCTCGGCAACCAGGAATCGTTGTTCGTTGTTAGCGATGACCAACGGGGCCGTCGCCCCGTCGAGCGCGCGTAGCCGAAGCGCAGTTTGCTGAAGCAAGGTGTGCTGCCCTGTCAACTTCAGATACTGCTTCGGATATCCGCCTCGCGACAGCGGCCACAGGCGGGTGCCGCTTCCGCCACACAGAATTACTGGATAGATATGCATCACGTACTTCTCTCTTACATCAAAACATTGTTAAGGCGTGCCGATATAGCCACGAGTGGTCGAGCAAAATTGCGGTGGCGCATGCGCGAGCTTTTCGGACTGCCAATGAAGATGGTTAAATATGAGTTGCCAGTGTGGTCTTCGAACGCATCCGCTGTCTAAACCGCCATAAAGCGTGACGCAGTACGTTGCGCGTCCATCGTGCACCTTTCAAAAAGGGTCTTGCTGTCGAACGCTGCATGCTTCGAAGCGGACGGCCGGCATCCGACGCAATGCGGCGCACTACTGCCTCAGGCGTCGTATACCGTTGCAGCTTCCAATCCCAATATATCGGATAACGAAGTAATGCGCCCGCAATCAGCATATCGAGCGAGACTGTGCGTTCGCGCCACGGAACAGGTGCTGCGGCATCGTGTGTGAGTCCCCAGCCGGCGTAAAACGGCAGGCCGTATGTAAAGACTTCTTTGCCGCGCAGCAGCGCGTCGAAACCCGCGAGCGATGACATAGTGTGTACCTCATCCACTGCATCAATCAGGGAGATCAGGTCCGCTGCGATATCGATCACGTCCACAACCCGTCCCGCATCGATAAGACCTGCACGATTGCCTGAAAGCACATCTGGGTGGGGTTTGTAGACGATAAACGCGTCCGGGCGTCGCGCGCGCACTTCACGCAGCAGAGCTTCCGATGAAGCGATTGCCCGGCTGCCAAGCCGCAACGAAGCGTCCCCCGCGACCTGCCCCAGCACCAAAGCCGTTGTTTTGCCGGCGGGTGCCTTCCATGCCGGCCGGCACCGGCCAAGGTTATATTTGGTGATGCCGAACCTGACGATTGCCTCGCGTAACGCAGCCGCGCGTGCCAGTTCAGTGCCGCTAAAATCGGCCTCATTCAGTATCGTCGTGAGATCGCTCGGCTGGGTGGAATCGAAGTACAAGCCGCGGCGATCAATCACCTGACTGAATGGCGCGACGATGTCAGAACCGAGACCCGACGAGTGCAGGAAGCCATCTTCAATCCGAACATGACGACTGCCCGGTGGCAGATCGTCGGAACTTCGCGCACCCCATAGCGCTGCGCACTCTGTGGTCCTTAACGACGACCGAGCGCAAGTCCATCTCAGCAAGCCGCCTCCGGCCGTCAGGAATGGCGTGGCGAATGGCCGCTTCCACCATTGAAAGTGCCAGCCGACAACTTCCCGCAGATCGTTGAACCGGCGAGCAACGTCTTGCTGCAACTCCATGCTGTCAAGCAGGGAATCGAGACTGCCAGGAGCGAGCGTAAGCGGATCGAGATAGCGCGCGGATCGGAGGAACACCGCCTCGAAGAAGCCAGCGAGCGTCGGCCGGGCAGTACGGCCGCACAGCACGCGATAATCGATAGTGAGTCCCCAGCCGGCATAGTACGGATCGCCGAACACATGGACCTGAGCCCCGGCCAGCATTGCGTACATCCCTTCGGAGGCGCTGACTGTATAGACGTGGTCGACATTGCCGAACACGGCGCAAAGCGAACGCTCGGCATTCAACTGTCGAACGCTCGGCGGCAACGTTGTGCAACTCGAAGACAACCACGGGCCGGATCCGCTGTCACCGGAGCGCGCAAGAAGAATCTCCGCGTCCGGGTAGGCCAGGTGCGCGGCGGCGGCCATCCTGTCGAATGCATCGCGGCGCCGACGCCTCGAAAACCCCCCAGCGGCCGACGACGAGCCACGCTCGTCGATCAGCAGCAGGCGCACAGAACGCGCAGACGTCGTCATTGCGCACGGACGACGTGGCGTGTCGACCCGCGAGCACGTTGCGAGAACGCGGTGCATCAGCCGAATGCCCTCGGGATTCGTTTGCGCGGAGGACTGATCGACGAGCGCTGTGTTCATCGCCGCAACCAGGGTCATCGGTGCCCTCGCCCCTTGCGGCATTTCGAACCACGACTCCGCCGGCACGCCGCGCACCATCCTGGGCGTAAACGGTCCTGGCCACGCGGCACGCGCCTGCCATCCGGCCATGCGCGCGACGCGAAGCAAAAGATATCCCGCCCATGTATCCATCCACAGCAAGTCGGATCGGCCCATGAACCAGCTGAGAAGACGCGATCCGCGCGTAATGGCGCGCAGATCGAATGCCTTCTTGGCGTCGTCGCAATCGGCCGGTTGCCGGGTTATCGGGTTAAGAGACATGACCGCGTTATGTTTCGAGGTTGTCGTGCGCAAATGATGCGGCGAGTGACGCCCACACGCGTTGTGTGAACGACTGCCAAGCGTGCGAACCGAACCGGCAGGCGCACGCATCGCGCAGCCGTCGCACCGCAAGCGTGTTTGCCGGTGCGACGCGATCGTCCGGCCGTTCGCGCCCGCGATCCCGCACGGCGCGGTATCGGCAAGCGCATCGATAGTTCGGTCAACGACCAAGGTAAATCCTCAAATATATGCGCTGGCCGTACCCTCTTCGCTGGGGAAGCAACGTAGGGGCCGACAACGCGAACTCTGGTCACCGAGCGCATCGGCTCACTACGCCGGACTCTTTAGCGCGTTTAGAAGTCGGTCGACGTTTTCGAAATGCTCGGCCCACGTGGGCTCGCGAAACCGTTCGATTCGAGCGAGCTGTGCCTTCCGCTCAGGGCTGTCGGGCCGCGCGTACGCGAGAATCCGGGCAAACCATGCAGGACCGTCAAGCGGATCGAGGTAGTCGGGGATGTCGCCAGCGAACTCGCGAAATACGCTGAGGTCGCTCGCGAGTACCGGCACGCGTTCCGCAAGCGCTTCGGCGATCGGGATGCCATAGCCTTCAGCAAACGAAGGAAATACGAGCGCCTGCGCATGCCGCAGCCAGGTATGCAATCGCTCGTCGGAGCAGTCCATTTCCTCGATCACACTGCCCTGGATACTGGTGCAGCGTTCAAGCATATCGAGCACGTTCTCGCATTCCCAACCGCGACGTCCGATCACCACCAGTTTCGGCGCTGCTTTGCCCAACTGTTCCACGAGGCGGCGCCAGACGTGCAGGATAAGCCAGTGGTTCTTGCGGGGCTCGATCGTTCCGAGCATCACGAAGTACGGCGTATCAATTGGGCGCGACGCAACATTGCCCCGCGACATCGCCGGTGCGAGTCTTGCCACGACCGTTTTTGGAAGCGGCAGGCGCGCACGGCTTGCGTATCCCAAAAGCGAATCGAGCGTTGCCTGCGAATTCGCAATGATTCCGCCCGAATATTTCAAAGCAGTCCTAACTCTCTCTTCATGCACCTGCGCTATCCCTGCACGGCAATACTCCGCGTGCGTCAGCGGAATCAGGTCATGCACCATGAAAGCCAGACCCACATTTCGCCGGCGCAACCCGCGGAAATAACGATCGGATTCGCCACCCGAATGAGATGTGTGCAGCAAGATCCCGTCTTTCAATTGCCTGCGGGGCCAGACAGTCAACACCGAACGGAGGATGAGCCGCGCGACGGAGTTGCGAGAACAATCCTGAGCCAGAAGCAACTGAAACGCGTGCGCGGACTCTCGCGCCGACAACGCAATATAAAAGCCGTGCACGCACAGAACGGCCAGCGCTGTATGCGAGTAGTTCCGCACATATGCAAGACTCACACGATCTATGCCAGTCGGCCTCTGTCCGAAAAACCGCCCTTTCAGGAGCCTCGTAATATCCAGGTAAATCTGCAAGACTCCCGCCCTTTCACCGTGCTCTCAAAATCAGGTTGCCACCCAAATTGGCCAAGCGGCAATTGTAGGGGTTTACCCAATAAGCCAATGTAAATACATGTTAAATTTCAGCGGAATCCTGTTCGACGGCTCGCTCAGGCACCAGCGCGTTATTCCGCCCCCAATTCCTAAGCTCATCCTGGCGACTATCGCAAAAACGGTACGACCCACTGCATGCCACGCTGGAAATATCCGCCACGTTGCCTGAATAGAAATTTCCATTCAACTGGGTATGCTGAATCAGAAAAGTTCGAAATCGGTGATACAACGACATGTCAGGGGTGAAATTTGCCGATTCGTACCAAAAGCGCGTCAATTCGCCCTGGAAAGTGAGTCCATCAAAGTCATAAATGGCCTTTCCCAAAACCTTTAGCGGCACACCATGATGGATCCCCGACAGGCCAACGGTGCTATTAACGACGAGCACCCCCGCCGCGTGGTCGAGCAAGGTTGGCAAATGCTGATCGTGAATGTAAATCAACCTGCCCGTCACACCATACTTCAGGCCGATCTTTTTAATAAAGCTCGAATAATCGTTATAGCCACGATCAAGGGGGTGATGCTTGATAACCAGCAAATATTCTGGACTGGCGTAGCGGGAAAATGAAGCCGCCACCTCCTCTATGAAATCCTGGACCGAGTCGAATCTCGAATGAACCCGCATCTGCGCATCGATTTCCGTCTGCAGTGGCATAAGAAAAAATCGTTTCGACTTCTGCCCGCGCAGATAATTCAGGACATTTCTTTCCTTGATGCGGTACAACAGCTTGCGCCAACCTGCGGCCACCCAGAACAAACCTTGCGCAATCGAGAGCGAGCGATGATGGCGATAGCGAGGAAACAGCAACATTCCAGCACTAGCCGCCAGGTAGTACATCACAGCCCAGCCGGCAGCGTATCTGAACGTCTTGCCAACGGGCCGCACCTCGCGCATAGGCACTTCGGGCCTTCCACGATAAAAATCGGATCGTCGCGGTACTGACGAATATGCATTGGTCCCGTCACGCTCCATGGTTATGAAATCAGGACGGACATAACCTTCCTCAAATACCCAGGTTTCAACTTTTCTGGCGCGGGCGATGCTTCGGGCAACTGCGTGAAGATAGCGGCAATCACCGAAAAGCATGACGGTATCAATGCGCAAATCTACCAACAGATTCTCGAAAAAAACGGGCCACGCTTCGGCATCGCCGCGATAATTGATGGCATTGAATGGGTAAAAAAACCAGTCACCCGCATTGAAATTCACTTTATGCACATGACAAGCGCCCGCCTTCTTCAGAACCTTCGATAGTCTTCTGAAAAAAGGTCCGACGGGCCCTTGTAATAGCAGGACGTTTTTCCCCGCAAAGTTACGCCACAGGTCCGGAATCATTCTTGCGTCCTGCTAATGGCCGCGAAATTCATGCCCCACATCCAAGCCGACGCGCGTAGCGTCATCGAATTCTTATTCCGCACATGATCGCCATGTGCAGCATAAATAAGTTGTTTTTCCTTACGACAGCCATCTCGAAATAAGCATCGGCAGATAAACGCTTCGCCAAGTGAGTATTCTGGCTGCCAACCGTCAATGACCTGCTGATCGATTCTTTTCTCGAAAGGATCGCGGTGGCAAAAGCGGACACCGAGTCTACCTTGTGCACGCAAAAGCCAGTAGTCAAGCATTGTCAAATGCCAGATATTCCGCCAAAGGCATCATATGCAACGGCATTTATAATCGACAGCTTAGGGAATAGGTTTCAGACAAGTCGCAAAAGCGTTTAATTTTTCTTTTACACGACGAAACGATGGAAGCACTGCTTTAATAGTGAAGAGGCCGTCTGACGTGAAAGCGCAGTAGCGGCACGCCGGCACATGAACTGGCGTAGACGCTGCCGTTGCACTATATGCGATTGCCGTGGGTGTGCAACCGCCGGTTGGCCACTGCGCAGGCCCGCAGAATGGAATCAGACCGCTTGGATGCAGGAAGCGGCGGCCAGCATGCACCGTGCTTCAGAAGTGTGGTGTATCCGGTTGCCTGATTGCGCCTGGAGCAGGCCACGAGTCGTCGCCTTTTTCGTTTTCGCCTCGCGGACCGAACTGTCCGGGCACCGCTTGACGTAGCTGCGAACGACTTCGGCCAAAATATTTTTCCAGTAGCGCATTGAGGATCGCCACAGTTTCGACATCGGGTACGCCGTCGTATTGTGCGGGACGGAAATGCATCTGGAACGCTGCGACGACGCTGACGGTTTGCGCATCGAGCACGCCCGTTTGCGGCGTGTCGTAACCATACGCAAGTAACATCGCCTGAAGTTCTGCAATGTCGCCGTGGAATGGTTGATGGCTGCGGTAATAGCTTATCGCTTCCGCTTCTGGCCAAGCCCCGACCTGGTACTGCTCGTATAGCTTTTGCCACGGAAACAGCGGACCCGGATCGAACTTGCGCCCAGGCGCGATGTCGGAATGCCCAACGACCTTTTGCGGGAGGATTTTGTGACGCGCGACGACATCAGCCGCGAGCTTGCCGATCACTGCGATCTGCGCGGGCACGTACGGATACCAGCGTCGACTCATCAGCGGCGCATCTTCGTCCTGCGAGGGAAAGCCGAGATTAACAGCCTCGATGCCGACCGAGCTCGCATTGAGCATCCGGTCACCCTGCCAGTAGCTGACACCGGCATGCCAGGCGCGACGAGGTTCCGGCACAAGCGCATAGACGCGCAAGCGCTCACCGCTGGTGCCCGTGTCCGGTATGAGGTAGTGCGAACTTACCTGTTTCTGTGAATCAGTCAGCGATGCGAGGGAGTCCGCCAGCGTCTGCGCGGTGTAATGGAACACCAGTGCGCGAACTCGCGAGTCCTGGTTCGGTGATTGAATCGATGTATCGATCACATAATCGGCATTCTGCATCTCGTCGGCGAGACTGCCGCCGCATCCTGCAATCGGCAACGCAAAGCTAGCCGCTGACCACATCGAAGTCCTCGCCAGAAAATCGCGTCGTTCCGGATTGACGGCCTCACCTTGCAATGCGCGTTGTTCTTTGCTCATGCTGCTGTTCCTTCTTTCCGCATCCTGCGCCAGGGGAAACAGCGTCCCTCACTGGCAAGTGTGCCGTGCCTGGAAGAGAATTCGTCAGGAAGAAATTTCATTGCAAGATACGTTAAGCCACTGGCTCGATATCTGTGGAGTCTTCGCCTATATCTTAGTTATACTATGTAAACGGCTCGCGAGTCTATCGCTACACGAGACACGCCATCGTTGCATGAAGCGCAGTCCAGGCAGGATACGTAAGATGGTGATGGAATCAGGAAAGTGACGTTGTGCGCGCTGGATGCCCCGGTGGGACGTAATTCGGGGGAAGGGCAGGCAGCGCACGTTCGAGGAATCTTTTTTATCGCGCAGATCTGCTTCATCCTGACTCGCTGCCTGCCCGCCAGGTTACGCTTTGCCAGGCGGTCACGGTAACTGCATGGCGAGTTCCTTCATCGGAGCGTTTCATGGCCGGGCGCACGGCGCAACAATGTCGGCGGCTTGCCACTTCCGCTCAAATGCCCGGGCGGAAGTGGCCCCGTACCCTGCGCCCACACGGAGGTGTCAGGCCGGATCGCTACCGCGTACAACAAAGTTGCGCCCGCCGCGTTTTCTCCACATCACGCCGCTCCCGGCAAACCCCCGCTCGTCCCAACTCTCAAACGGCACCCGGGTTCACGTACGCGGTCTTGACCGTCGTATAAAACTCCCGCGCATAACTGCCTTGCTCCCGCGGACCGTAGCTCGAACCCTTGCGCCCGCCAAACGGCACGTGATAGTCCACACCGGCGGTTGCGGTGTTGACCATCACCATGCCGGCCTGCGCATGACGGCGAAAATGAGTCGAGTACTTGAGGGAAGTCGTGCAGATGCCCGCGGACAGACCGAATTCCGTGTCGTTGGCCACCGCGAGCGCCTCGTCGTAGTCCTTGACCTTGATAACCGAGGCCACCGGGCCGAACACTTCTTCGCGGTTGATGCGCATCTGCGGCGTGGTATCGGTGACCAGTGCCGGCGCGAGGAAGTGGCCGCGCGTGTCGCGCTCCACCCGCTCGCCGCCGAATACCGTGCCGCCCTCTTCCGTGGCGATCGCGAGATAGCGTTCGTCCTGCTGAAGCTGCTTGTCGTCCACCACCGGGCCGATGTGCGTGCCGTCGGCCAGCGCATCGCCTACCTGCAACGCACGCATGCGCGCTTTCATGCCGTCGATGAAGCGCTCATAGATACCTTCGGTCACGATCAGACGGCTCGACGCGGTGCAACGTTGACCCGTCGAGTAGAACGCGCCGTTGATGCACGCTTCGATCGCGACCGCGAGGTCGGCGTCGTCGAGCACCACCATCGGATTCTTTCCGCCCATCTCCAGCTGGAACTTCTTGCCCGACTCGAAGCATTTCGCACCGATGGCCCGCCCGGTCGCGACCGAACCGGTGAAGCTCAGGGCATCCACTTCCGGCGACAAAACCAACGCTTCGCCGACCACCGAGCCACGTCCCATCACGAGGTTGATCACACCCGCGGGCGCGCCCGCTTCGGCGATGATCTTGACGAGTTCCCACGTGCAGGCCGGCACCAGATCGGCCGGCTTGACGATGACCGTGTTTCCATACGCAAGCGCCGGCGCGATCTTCCATGCGGGGATTGCGATGGGGAAATTCCACGGCGTGATCAGGCCGACCACGCCGAGCGGTTCGCGCGTGACTTCGACGGTCATGCCGGGGCGCACGGACGGCAGCGTCTCGCCGTTCAAACGCAGCGCTTCGCCCGCGAAGAACTTGAAGATCTGCCCGGCGCGGCCCACTTCGCCGATCGCCTCGGGCAGCGTCTTGCCTTCTTCACGCGCGAGCAGCCGGCCAAGCTCGGCCTTGCGCGCGAGGATCGCGGTGCCCGCCTGGTCGAGGATGTCGAAGCGCTGCTGGGGTGTGGACAACGACCACTGCACGAACGCTTTGCGCGCGGCGCTGATCGCGCGTTGGGTCTGCTCGGCGTCGGCCTGCGCGAACTCGCCGATCAGGTCGTCGAGGTTGGACGGATTGACGTTGCGCGACACGCTCGCGCCTTCTACCCACTGTCCGTCGATGTAGTTTGCAAATTGGCTCATGCTGTCTTTCTCCGGTCGATTGGGATTGAAGCCTTCGCCGGCGACGCGCGATGGTCAGCCCGGCACGGAGGCCACGGAAAATACCTGAAGCGATGCGCGGCAAGATCGCCGCGCGCTACGCTCACGATACGCTCAATGGGCGTGCCGATCAGGCCGTGCCGAGCAGCCCACGCGCCGCAAGGTTCCGATAAAGCGCGCGCACGCCGAACGTCCACGGCTCGATTTCGGTGCTCAACCGGACCGTGTTAGTCAGCGCGCCGAGTTGCGGCGTCGAAATCGTCACCAGGTCGCCCAGGTGATGCGTGAATCCGCCCCCGGCGGCATCGCGGTCCTTGATCGGCGAGAACATCGTGCCGAGGAACAGCATGAAGCCGTCCGGGTACTGGTGATGCCGTCCCCATGTCTGCGCGACGAGGTCCGCCGGATCGCGGCTGATTTCGCTCATGTGGCTCACGCCTTCGAGCACGAAGTCGTCGTCGGCGCCTTCCACCCGCAGCGCGACGCTCGCCGAGCGCACCGAGTCGAGAGAAAAGCGTTCGTCGAACAGGCGCACGAATGGCCCGATCGCGCAGGAGCCGTTGTTGTCCTTGCACTTGCCGAGCAGCAGCGCCGAGCGGCCTTCTATGTCGCGCAGGTTGACGTCGTTGCCCAGCGTCGCGCCGACGATCTGGCCGCGGCCATTCACCGCCAGCACGATCTCCGGCTCCGGATTGTTCCAGGTCGACGCCGCGAGCAACCCCACGTCGGCGCCGAAACCCACCGACGACATCGGCTGCGACTTCGAAAACACTTCCGCGTCCGGGCCGATGCCTACTTCCATGTATTGCGACCACGCGCCGCGCCGTTCGAGCTCGGCCTTCAGCTTCATCGCGGCGTCCGAGCCCGGCTTGATCTTCGAAAGGTCGGTGCCGATCGTCGAAGCGATGGTCTCGCGGACCTCCCTCGCCTTCGCCGGATCGCCACCCGCCTGCTCTTCGATCACCCGTTCGATCAGACTCACCGCAAAGGTGACGCCGCACGCCTTGATGGCCTGGACGTCGCACGGCGCGAGCAGCTGCACGGCCGGCGCGCCGGCGCCGGGCAGGTTGGCTGCCATCAGTTGCCCGGCGCTGCCTAGCGGCACGCCCGGCGCCGTGCGCGCGAACTGCGCGGCATCCTCGCGCTCGAACAGGTCAGCCGTGGTAGGCACCGCGGCGGTGATGTCGAACACCTCGCCGCCACGCACGACCACCACGCACGGGCCTTCATGCTGATCGGTCTTGCGCCACACGCGCCCCACGAGCAGCGCCTGGTCGAGGTCGTCCGGAAGGAAACTGGATTGGAAAGTTGCGGACATGGGAGTGGTTTGTTCAGGAAAGTTGGAAAGCACAAGGGCCGGGGTCCGACGTCAAACCGGAACCCGGCGCTGCAAGCTGCGCGTCAGTGCGAATGCCTCGGATTGCCGCGCTCGGCAATCACTTTCAGATACAGCGTCGCGGGCTCGAGACAGCCGCCAGTCGACAGTTGACCCACCGTCTGGCGGTACAGCTCCTGCCAGGGCGTCTGCGCTGGCGGATACGCAAAGCTCGCCGTTTCGCGGCGCCGCGCGAGTTCCTTCTCGTCGAGCAGCACGTTGACACTGCGCGAATTCAGGTCCACGCGAATGCGGTCGTTCGTGCGCAACAGCGAGAGTCCGCCGCCCACCGCCGCTTCGGGCGACATGTTCAGAATCGACGGGCTCGCGGAGGTGCCGCTTTGGCGGCCGTCGCCGAGCGTGGGCAAGGACGTGATGCCCTCGCGCACCAGCGCGGCCGGCGGCGCCATGTTCACCACCTCGGCGCTGCCCGGATAGCCCACCGTCCCCGCGCCGCGAATCACCAGAATGCAATGCTGGTCGATTTCGAGCGACGGGTCGTTGATGCGCGCGTGATAGTCCTCGGGACCGTCGAATACGATAGCGCGTGCCTCGAACGCATTCTCGTCACCGGGCTCGCTCAGATAGGTCTGGCGGAACGCGTCGCCGACCACCGACATCTTCATGATCGCGCTGTCGAAGAAGTTGCCGGACAGCACGATGAACCCGGCGCCGTGCTTGAGCGGCTCCTCAGTTGTCCTGATCACTTCGCGATCTGCCACAGGCGCATCCGCCGCGATCTCGCCAATCGTGCGGCCGGACACCGTCAGGCATTCGCCATGCACGAGCCGTGCATTGACCAGTTCGCGCAACACGGCCGGCACGCCGCCCGCACGGTGAAAGCTCTCGCCGAGATATTCACCCGCGGGCATGCAGTTCACGATCAGCGGCACCTGCTCGCCCACGCGCTGCCAGTCGTCCAGACTCAGTTCGACACCGATGTGCCGGGCAATCGCGATCAGATGCGGCGGGCAGTTGCTCGACGCGCCCAGCGCCGAGGCCACCACGATCGCGTTTTCGAACGCGGCCTTCGTCATAATGTGCGACGGGCGCACGTCCTCACGCACCAGATCGACGATCCGTTTGCCGGTCACGTAGGCCATCTGGCCGCGTTCGCGATAGGCGGCGGGAATGCTCGCGCAGCCAGGCAAGGACATGCCGAGCGCCTCGGCGAGACTGTTCATCGACAACGCGGTGCCCATCGTATTGCAGTGTCCGATCGATGGCGACGAGGCCGTGGTCAGCTGCATGAAGCCCTCGTAGTCGATCTCCCCGGTGGCGAGCAGACTGCGCGCATGCCAGATGACGGTGCCCGAACCCACGCGCTTGCCTTCGTGCCAGCCGTCGAGCATCGGACCGCCCGACAGCACGATAGCGGGCATGTCGACGGTCGCCGCCGCCATCAGACAGGCAGGCGTGGTCTTGTCGCAACCGGTGGTGAGCACGACGCCGTCGAGCGGAAAGCCGTGCAGAATTTCCACCAGCCCGAGATACGCGAGATTGCGGTCGAGCGCGGCGGTGGGCCGGCGGCTCTGTTCGGCGAGCGGGTGCACCGGAAATTCCATCGGAATGCCGCCCGCGTCCCGAATGCCGGCCTTGGTGCGCACGGCGAGTTCGATGTGATGGCGGTTGCACGGCGCAAGGTCGCTGCCCGTTTGCGCAATGCCGATGATGGGCCGGCCCGACTGAAGCTCTTCGCGCGTCAGACCGTAATTCATGAAGCGCTCGACGTAAAGCGCCGTCATATCCGCATGCGAAGGGTCGTCGAACCATTCCTGGCTTCTCAGCCGGCGCGGTGTAATTGCTGGCATAGTGCTTACCTCTCTGTCATGGGGAGAGCTGGATCACTGGCGCGCTGCGTCGCGCGCACCGTCTGGCGGTTGGGTTTACCGCCATCGGCCGGCGCTGCCCGCGTCAGCATGCTGCGCGGCACGAGCAGGATCAGCATACAACTAACCAGCAGACACGCGCCGAGCGCATAGGTGCCGTTGTTCAGGTCGCCGGTCAGATTCCTGGCGACGGCCGTGATCATCGAACCGGTGAAGCCCGACAGGTTGCCGATCGCGTTGATCATCGCAATCCCGGCCGCGGCGGCCGCGCCGGACAGCAGCTGGCCGGGGAACGTCCAGTAGATCGGCATCAGCGCGAGAACGCCGGCGGTGGCAATCGTGAGAAAGGTAATCGCCAGTACGATCTGATGCGCAAACGCCGCGCTCAGGATCAGGCCGACGCCGCCGATCAGCGCCGGGATTGCAGCATGCAGCCGCCGCTCGCCGGTTTGCTTCGAATGCGCCGCATTGGCGAGTGTCGCGATGATCGCGACCCCATACGGGATCGCCGTCAGCAAACCAATATGCAACGGGTCGTGCACGCCGGTCGCCTTGATGATCGACGGCAGCCAGAACGCCAGTCCGTAGAAGCCGGTGTTGAACGTCAGCAAGATCGCGACCAGCAGCCATACGCGCGGATCGCGCACCGCCGAGCCGAAACGCGCGGTCTTCTGGGCGGCCTCGCGCTGCAGATTCGCCGTGAGCAACTTCTTCTCCTGCGCCGTCAGCCAGCGTGCGCGCTCGATGCAGTCATCGAGCGAGAAGTACACGACGAACGCGGTCAACAGCGACGGCACGCCTTCGATCAACAGCATCCACTGCCAGCCCTGGTAGCCGAACAGGCCCGCGGTGTGATCCATCAACCAGCCCGACACCACGCCGCCCAGCATGAGACTGACCGGCATCGCAATCAGAAAGCCCGACATCACGCGGCTCTGACGCTGCGCGGGGAACCAGTAGTTCAGGTAAAGAATCACGCCGGGGAAAAAGCCCGCCTCGCAGATCCCGAGCAGGAAGCGCAGGGTATAGAACATCGTCGCCGTCTCGACATGCGCGAGGTGCGCGAGCGGCTCGACGAAGGCGAGCGCCATCGACACGAGACCCCACGTGAACATGATTCGCGCGATCCAGAACCGTGCGCCGAAGCGATGCAGAAACACATTGCTCGGAATTTCGAAGATGAAGTAGCCCCAGAAGAACACGCTGGCGCCGATCGCGTACATGGTGTCGGACAAGCCGAGGTCGTCGAGCATCTGCAGCTTCGCGAAGCCGACGTTGACGCGATCCAGATAAGCCACGACATAGCACAGCAACAGCACCGGCAACAGGCGGCGCACGACCTTGCGATAGGTCCTTTCGTCGAACTCGCTCGTCTGCGCGGCAGGCGCGGCGACGGTGGAGGGCACAGTGGTCATTCCAATCTCCATCAGCGTATTTTTGAAGGAAACGCCTCCGCGCCACCGCTCGCCTGCATGCGAGTCGATATACCGCCGCCGGGAAAGTTACCGGTAACATTTCGCGGTGTGGATGTTACGCGTGGCGAACCACCGGAACAACCAAGGGATATCCCTGAGATGGGAATGACCGTGGAAAACGGTCTGCTGAGGTGGTGCCGAACCGGCGCGCCGCCCGCTCAGTGGCTCAGGCGCTCAGGCGCTTTCGCGCGCAATCACCGAGAAGTCGATCTTGACCGCTTTGGCGCGCTGCGGCTGTCCCGGTTCGGGCGCCGAGAGCGCGGCAAGCAGGTTTTCACCGGCGCGCAACCCTATTCCATATGCGTCCACCGACACCGTAGTGATGGTCGGCTGACAGCACCACGACACCTCGAAGTTGCCGAATCCGGCAATCGCGATGTCGCCCGGCACCGACAGTCCACGCCGGTGGCATTCCATGATCGCGCCGAACGCCGACATGTCGCTCACGCACATCACGGCCTGCGTATCGGGCCACGCGTCGAGCAACGCGCCGATCGCGGGCGCGCCATGGCTCATCGTGATCGGCGATTCGCCGAGCCGAATCACGCGCGGCTCGCCGAGTCCGAGCGCTTTCATTTCCGCGATATAGCCGCGCGCGCGGTCGAGACCGCGACGATCGCGCTCACTCGCTCCGGCAATGAAGCCGATTCGCCGATAGCCCTTCGCATGCAGGTGCCGAACCATCGCGCGCGCGGCCGCTGCGTTCGAAAAGCCCACCGCGGTGTCGATCGGATCGGCAGGCAGGTCCCACATCTCGACGACCGGGATACCGGCGCGCTGCAACAGCGTGCGGGTCGCATCGGTGTGCCGGCTGCCCGTGAGCGCGACGCAGCGCGGCTGATGGCGCAGCATGGAGCGCACCAGCAGTTCTTCCTGTTCGAGACGATAGTCGGTGTCGCCAAGCAGCAGTTGCAGCCCATGCGGGCTGAACGCCGCGTTCAGCCCGCGCACCGTATCGGAGAAGTTGGAGCTCGAGAGCGACGGCACCAGCACCGCGACGAACTCCGAGCGTCCCGATGACAATGCACCGGCTGCCGCATCGGCGACGTACCCCAGTTCGTCGATGACCTTCTGCACTTTTTCGCGGGTGGCCTGCGAAACGCTGCGCCCAGCCAGCACGCGCGAGACAGTCATCTTCGACACGCCGGCGCGTTGGGCGACGTCGGCCATGCGGGGCGGAACGGGCGGTTGGGACGTCATGGTCTTGATCACTGCAAACGCGCGGAAGTTACGGAACGCACATGATACGTGGCGAAACCCGGCATCGGGATCGGCTTTCCCGCGCGCGGTGCTTGCCCGTCATGCCCCGTTCATTGCGCGACGCCCCATCGACACGGCGCCTGCGGCTGCCCCGGCACGGGCGAGCGAAACAAAAACAGGCCGCCCGCCTGCGGCTGCTGCTGACGCTCGACCCGCGACAAGCCCTTCCACGCGGTCGATGCATAAACCGTCCGAAGGTCGTCTGCGCCGAACGCGAGCTTCGTTACGTTCGCGCACGGAAACCGCACCTGCTCGACCACCTTGCCGTCCGGCGAGAATCGTTCGATACGCCAGCCGCCGAACAACGCAACCCACACACAGCCTTCGGCATCGACCGCGATTCCGTCCGGATAGCCGTCGCCGGAAATAGCGGCAAAGATGCGTTTGCGCGACAACGTCCCGTCATCGCTCACGTCGAATGCGTAGACGACGCGCCGCAACGTGTCGTTATGATAGAGCGTGCGTGCATCCGGACTCATCGCCGGGCCGTTGGTGATCACATAGTCGTCGTCCTGCACCACCACGTCGCCCGCGTCGTTCACGCGATACAGCCTGCCGGTCGATTGCTCCTCGCCGTCGTCCATCGAGCCGAACCACAGGTGCCCGCTCGGATCGACGAAACCGTCGTTCAGACGGTTGCCCGGCAGATGCGTCTCCACGTCCCTGAGCTTGCTGAACTGTCCGCTGTGAGCATCGAAGCGATACAGCCCGCCCGGCATCCCGCAGACGAAACCGCCGTGCGCAAGCGGCACGACGAAGCCCGGCTGATCCGGCGCGCTCCACGTTTGCGTGAGCCCCGTAGCGACCGACAAACGATGGATATGGCGACCTTTGATGTCGACGAAATAGACCGCGTTCTCCGCGGCATGCCACACCGGGCCTTCGCCGAGTTCCGCATTCACCGGCCATACGCACTCTGGCAGACGGATCTTCATTCTCCGTACCACCCGGCGTCGACGAAGTAGTCGCGGCCGGAGCAGCGCGATGCGTCGTCCGACGCGAGGAACAACGCCATGCGGGCGACGTGCTCGGGCTCGATGCGCAAGCGCAAGCATTGGCTCGCAACGAGCTTCGCTTCGCTCTCCGCCGACTGCCACAGCTCCATCTGCCGCGGCGTTCGCACCGCGCCCGGAATGATGCAGTTCACGCGGATGCCGGCGTCGCCCAGATCGCGCGCGAGGCCTCGGGTCAGCCCCTCGATCGCGGCCTTCGCGCTCATGTAGAGCGCCAGCCTGGGCAACGCGAGGTGCCACGACACCGAGCCGAGATTCAGGATCACGCCGCGCCCGATCTTGCGCATGCCTGCCGCCGCTGCCTGCGCGCAGAAGAACTGATGCCGCAGGTTCACGGCCATGCGCTCGTCCCAATAGGTCGACGTGACCGCGTCGATTTCGTGCCGGTCGTCGTTGCCGGCGTTATTCACCAGCACCTCGACCGGCCCCGCGATGGCGGCGATCTCCGCGAACGTGCTTTGAATCGCGTCGACGTTGCGCAAATCGCAGTGGCGGAACAACGGCGGATGCGGGGCGTCGCTCAGCGACTGCTGCAACGCCAGCGAATCCGCCTCCGCCACGTCGAGGAAGAAAACGCGCGAGCCTTGTCGTGCGAATGCTTCGACCATCGCGGCGCCGATACCGCTGCCGCCACCTGTGATGACGACCGTTTTGCCCGAGAGGCTGGGATAGATTGCGTACGACATCTGGTATTCCGCTTGTTCCGAAAATGACTCTCTATGCGAGGCTATGCGAAGTATTCAGCCACCCCGGCTGGATACCTCCCCGACCTGCCTGTTACGACACGACCTCGACTTCGCTCACCATGCGCCAGTCGCGTTCGAGCGTTCGCACCGCTTGACCGGTGACGCTCACCGTGTCGCTCAGATGAATGTCGCGGCTGGAACTTCCCACCATCAACTCGAAGTCGCCAGGCTCGACGATACGCTCTTCGCGCCCGTCGGTGAAGTTGAGCATGTCGACCGGAATGCGCACACGGACCTGCGCCGACTCGCGTGCCGCGAGGGGCACGCGTGCGAACCCCTTCAACTCGCGCACCGGTCGCGCGGACGATGCGAGCAGGTCGCGCACATAGATCTGCACGACCTCGGTGCCTTCGCGCGCGCCCACGTTCTCCAGCATAAAGCTGAGTTCGACCGTTCCATCGCCGATCGGCACTTCCCATCGCGCCACGGCGAGACCGCTGTAACGGAACTGCGTATAGCTGAGACCGAAACCGAACGGGTAGCGACAACCGAAGTGATAGGCGACCGGCGTACCGGCGCTCTTGAGCCGATGGTTGTAAGTGTAGGGCACGGCGCCCGCGCTCTTTGGCACGGACAACGGCAGGCGTGCGCTGAAATTCGCCCGGCCCGTCAGCAGATCGGCGAGCGCCTCGCCGCCGTGTTCGCCGGGCGCGAACGCTCGTGTTTGCACGACCAGGGCAGGTCACGCTAATCGGATGGGTGCCTGAGCGTACGCAGGTGGCGCTGGCCGAGCAAAGCGCCACTGCGGTGAGCGGCGTCACGTCGTTGAACAACCTGCTCTCTCGTGGGCGCTGACAGCGGGCGAACGGGCGCGCGGACGTGAGTGAGACCGTGCGCGCGCTGCATCTGCGTTTTGCCTCGGGCAGCTTTCATCGGGGTGCCCACTCCGCGGCGTTCGACTAGGCCCGGCCCATAGCAGACTCTTCGTCCCGCCGCGAAGTCTGCACGCGCAACTGCGCGCATCGGATGATCCGCCTTCTCATGGCTCATACGAGCCCACCTCGTTGACCTCCGGCAACTCGTCCTCCGCCTGGTTCGGTTGTCCAGCGGCAGTTGCGTGAGAACGCTCGGGGGTTGGCACGACGGGGGGAGGCATCTTGCCAATGCCTTCGTCGATGCGTTGCAGTACATAGGGGAAAAACGGGTTGGACGCGATCCGGAACATCGAGTCGAGCGTCAGGATCAGCGTGCCGCGCTCGCCACGCGGCGCTAGCGTGCCGAGGTTTTCGTTGAAGTTCTCCTCGTTGCCCGGCGCGATGCCGTATAGCGCATCCGTCACCGGGAACGGAATGGCCACGTGCGATAACGAGAAGATATCCTGCGGATATTCGATGCTCAAAGGCTTGACGCGCGTTTCGACCTGACCCGCATCGACACTGCGCTCGACTGTCTGACTCGAGTCCGGCGCCGCGTTCGCGATCACGGTGGTGCGATAGTCCTGCGGACCTGTCCGCAGCAATCGCGACAGTGCGGTGTATGACGCCACCCGCAGAAACGTCCTGAATCGCACGCTGCGGTTCACGTCGAACAGCACGACTTCACTGCCGTTCTCGGGAAGCTGGTCGTATAGCGAGGACATCACCGCCGGCGTGCTGACGGTGAAATCGGTCACGGACTGGAACGTCAGAATGGGCGGCAATGCGACCAGCCGGTTCTCACGATGCAGTCTGGCGATCTGCTCCTGGATCGTACTCGTGAGCAGGTACGACTGGCGCGCGCCGTTGACCGGAAACGAGTTGTATTTGAACGGATTGAACTCGGGCACGATGCCGAGCCACGCGGCGCGCGCGAACGCCGGGAACACCGCCGGCAGTCCGGCGAGACCGGCAAAACGGGCGTAGCGGGTCACGCCGATCATCGGCGAGACGAGGATGACGCGGGTCGGGCGCGAAAGCGCCGGGTTCTCGATCGAATCGAGCGCATATTGCAGCGCGAGCGCGCCGCCGTTCGAAAAACCGACCAGTTCGAGCGGTTTGTCCGGACCGATACGTCGGCGCGCCTCACGCACCGCGAGCCGCGTTGCTGCCGCCCATTCACGCCACTCGACCCGCGTAAGCCCGGCCGGCACGGTGCCGTGTCCCGGCAGACGGATGCCGATGGCGACAAAGCCGCGGTCCCGGTAGCGGCGCGCGATGTGCCGCAAGCTGAACGGCGAATCCGTCAGGCCATGCAGCAGCACGACCGCACCCGCGGGCGCCCCGGACGGTTCGAGTATGTACGAGCGATTCCGGTTTTGCGCGAAGTGCTCCGGATAGATCGGCGCGCCTTCGTAGTAGCGGTTGGCCGGCACACGTTCGGCAGGAGTCAGTTTTTCGACGACGTTCGCGCGCACGTCGTCGAAGATCCGCGACTCCGCCTTGAGGTAGGCGTTCCAGTCGCCGGCGTCCATTTCCTTGACAGTCATTTCACGCGGCACATAGGTGTGCCACACCGCGAGTTCAGGAGCACGCTGCGCGTACCACGCGCGCAAGCCCAGCGCGATTACGCT
Source organism: Paraburkholderia suaedae (assembly GCF_040812055.1). Taxonomy (NCBI): domain Bacteria; kingdom Pseudomonadati; phylum Pseudomonadota; class Betaproteobacteria; order Burkholderiales; family Burkholderiaceae; genus Paraburkholderia; species Paraburkholderia suaedae. Next base: position 99,989 of record NZ_JBFOAH010000015.1, read on the forward strand.
CAGGAGGAACAGAATCAAGGCACTTATCTTTATTACCTTCAGCGATGTGCGTAGCATTCGTGCTCTCTCGGTGAGGGGTGCAACGGCCTGCCAGGCGATGATCAGCCACACTCGGAACACAGCGGGTTCAGTCTACGCCGCTGCGCCGCGTCGGCGTCTGCAATGTGAACGCAAGCATCGGCGCGCTCGCCGGCCGCCATGCGTAACCAGGACCGATACAAGATGCTGATGGCCGACCCGATCGACTCATGGGATCATCGTTGTGGCGTTCGGCGGTGATGACGGCATGCGTGGTTTGGAAGATCGCGCCCGGATATCCTAAAGTCTTTTATCGATCCGTTCAAACACTGCTGCAATTTCATGAAGCGCCACGTTGGGTGCGCCCGAGCCAGGACACTGCCGGGCTGTGCAGCCAGGTGGATACGCTTTCAACGTATTGCATGCACGGTCGGCCCGGCACGATGCCGGCCTGGATGTACCGTCTGGGGAGTAGCGAAGCTGGGAGCGCCGCGACTCACTGTTTGACGCGCGCTTCGGCGCCAAATCGGCAAAGGAACGTGTCGAGCGGGGCATGCTCGCGACCAGCTGCCTGCGGCACTGCGTGTCTGGCGACAACGTAGGCCGCCGCCTGGTCGTAGCGCTCGGCGCAAGGCACTGTCGAGAAAATCGCGGCATGGACAGGCGCACCGGGCGCGATGCATCGCCCCGGCGCCCCATCGGCATGACTACTGCCGGCCACCCCTGATATTGCCCGCCACGCCACCGGCAGCCCCGCCGATGAGCGCGCCGGTCCATGCGTCGCCGCCCGAGATCGCCGCAATGCCTGCGCCGCCTGCCGCGCCGATCGCCGCGCCGCTCATCGTGCCCTGCTGCTGCGCGCTCATGTCCGTGCAGCCGACCAGGATCACAAACGCCCCCGTGCCCACGATCCATCCAAGTCGTTTCATGATCGTCTCCTTTATGGGTTTTTCTTCAGGCCCGGCACAACCATCTCGAACCACAATGTCTCGATCACCGGATGCTGCATCCGGGTGGGATTCCCGGCGTACCAGTTGTCGAGTCCCTGCCGCACGCTATCGAGGGTTTGACCTTGCATACCTTTGGCAAAGCGCGGCGCGAGTTCCTGGCCGGCGGATTGATTGCCCGCGTCGTACGCGCGCTCGATCTCGAGCGCATTGGCGACGCCGACGAGATACGCCTTCTTGGCCTCTTCCGACGAGTGGACCCATTGCTCGCCCGTGACAATTGGAATGCTGTCCGCGCGGGCGACATGGCTCATCGTTGCGAACGTCAGGAAAGTCAGAGATAACAGCGTTCGCCATTGTGGTTTGGTTGCCATCACGTACTCCATGGAAGTTATGTTCTCCAGCAGCGTGCGCGCACCGCATCCGGTGGCGTCGATCGTTTATGTAGGGCAATGGATTTGAAGGTGATCGGGACTCCTTTTTTCGGTCTCAACTGCCGCAGTGAGTCGGCCGCCCCGACATTGCGGGACTAGCCGCCGGCATCTGCGATGGGGCGCGATATAGAGTCTAGGGCGTTTTCTACAATTTCCAAGGTCGTTTCCGCCCCATCCATGCAGCAGGGCGCTTGCGTCCTGGCGCAAGCTCAAGCGGTTCGAACCTGAAAGTCAAACAGCAGCGATCCGTTGCTGGAATGAAGGAGAATCATCACGTGCCACTATCGTATGCAATTCAGTTCCAGTAGTAGTGCAAACCGCTGATCACGGAAAGCCGATATAGCTGTAAGAATTCCGATTGCGAGTTGCCGACATTCCATTGTCCGAATACAAACAACTCGGCTGCGGGACTCAGCTTATAAGTGAGCGACAATGCGAGGTTCCCTCCATAGGGCGCGTCGAACGCCTGAATGTAGCGAATTGTCAAATCGAGTTTATTGAACAGGTCCGTGCGGCCCAGCTGCACCAATGCATAACGTTGTCCCAGCAGGCTCTGCTGCGGATTCAACGCCTGGCCCAACAGCCCGGCCCCCGCAGGATTGCCCATGGCAAGCGCCGAACTGCCGGAACGGATCGCGTTCTGATACGCACGCCTCTCATCGCTCGTGTAGCCGTCGCCGTTATAGAGCAGCTCCAGTGTCTGGGTCCATCCGGACAGCAGCGTGTAGCTCGCGCCGAGCAATGCACTGGCGCGCCAGGAAGGGTCGCGCGTCTGAGTTTGCGAGAGTGTCCAGCCAGCCGGCGCCAGCGCGTTCTGCTCGGCGAACAGCGCATCGCGCCCCTGGCCTAGCGACGCATCGCCGTACAACAGCAGCGCGTCCGACACCGTCCACGTGCCGTATGCGCCGAGCCGGTTCACGCCATTGTCCCGATGCGACACGAGCGCGCTGGCCGACACCGAGTCGCCGGTCCAGTTGACCTTGAGGGCCGTCACTGGAGAGAAGTAGGCCTTCGTCGTATCGCGGGTATCGACGTGGAAATTGCCGATGCCCTCGACACTGAACTCCGGCGTGATCTGAGCGCTCGCGCGGACCATATCCCGGCCGAGTTGCTCATGCACGGGATCGGTCTTGCCCGTTTCCGCGAAAAAGGGATTGCTTGGCGACAGCAGTATCGCGCTGCCCCATAGCAGCACACCGCGGCCCACCTCCATGGTCACATTGCCTGGCATCCGACACGACAGGCGCCCTTCGTTCAGGTATGCGTCGGTCGTGGTGCGGGCGCCCTGCCCCGGCGTACTGCCTTGCCACACGAAGAAGGCGCGCGGCTTGAGTTGCAGATAGCACGGATCAGCCTTCACCGTTAGATCGACCCGCGGATCGATTTCGGCCTGGGTTCCCGGCAGCTTCGCTATCTGATTGTCGGGATTGACCTCTGAGCGCCGGTTGAGCACCGTCCCCGTCACAAAGCCGACGATCTGCGTATGCTCCTGAAAAGCGATCCCGCCAGACCCGCCATCGTCCTGCCCTTCGGCCGCCGATGCGGTCCCCGACATGCCCGCGCAAACCAGCGCAAAGAGCCGCATCAGACCGAGCACGACGGTGGCCGTCCAGCACGGCACAGCGTGCGGCCGCCTCCCGGCCCGTTCAGCATGCATGACGTCGATGCCTGCGATCAGGGACGATTCAACGAATCCAGATTGAAGGTATCGGCGGCGAACTGCTTCGTCTTCACGTCGGTGTATTGCAGCAGCGAGTAGTTCGACTGGTCGATCGCGTCCTGGATGCTCATCTTGCTCACGAAGGTCTGCGCCTTGCCGTCAATATTGAGCCGGTTGTTCATCTCGAACACGGCCGTCTTGAAGACCTTTCCCGACACGGTATAAAACTCTGCCTTCAACGGCACGAGTCGCGATACGGAAACGTAGTAGACGATCCGGTCATAGGTGACGAAACGGTTTTTCGCGAGCAGGTTGAGCACGTAAGCGGTTTCACCGTTGACCGCTTCGGTGCGCAGCAAGCTTGCGTCGTAATCCTTCGCATAGTTGGTCGACGCGATGTCGCCGTTCGACGCAGGGCCGACCATCTTCTGGCGTGTCGAAATAGACACGGGCTTGGTCAATGTCGCCTTGCCGAACCACATGCTGCGGCCGTTCTGCAACAGCCGGCTGCCTGCTTCACGCGGCGGGAAAGTCGCTTCCGCGAGACTGTCCTCGCCGCTCGCGCGCACCACATACGTTCTTCTGTCAATCGGCCCGCCGCTATCGTGGCCGGTGATATCGATGGTCCATTGCACGCCGTTCATACCGCCGCCACGCGCGCGGTCACTGGCTGCGACGATCTGCGCGGCATCGGGCGCTTCGATTGGAGCTGCCGTGGCGGTCGTGCGGGTTACGACGCATGAGGCAGCGATTGCCAGAAGCAATGACACCAGCCGAACGACGGTCTTTTTATAGCGCTGCATGATCTGGATACCTGAATTCATGACAAGAAAAACGACAAAGGCGCGCCGCATGCTCACACGAAGCTCAATGCGTCGACCACTTCGATCCGCGTTGTGCGATATGCGGGGTAAGCCGCGCACAGCACGGCGAAAAAGCTCACGGCGAACGCGATCGCCCCCATGCGCAGCCAGTCCAGATCGACCTCCAGCAGCACACGAGAAGATGAATTGGGCGGCGTATAGCCGATCCCCGATGCATTGATCGCGCAGGCGGCGACGAGCGTGACGACGAGCCCGAGCAGCGCGCCCAGCAACGCGATCCAGAGTCCCTCGAAGGCGAACAGGCGGACCACGCCCGCATTGCTGAGCCCGAGCGCGCGCAGGGTGCCGATCTCGCGGGTACGCTCGACCACCGCCATCGACATCGTGTTGGCGACGCTCATCGCGGAGATCACCAGCACGATGCTCGCAATGAACGAGAAGATCATGTCAAACAGGCCCTTCACCTGCGTATAGAAGCTCGACATGTCCTGCCACGTCCTGATCTCGATATCGAATCCCTCGGCGCGCAGTCGGCGGCTCAGGTCCAGCTTCACCTGCTCGGTCAATGCCGCGCTGTCGAGCAGCACGATGAAGCGCTCCACCGAGTCCGTGTTCATCAGCGACTGCGCGAGCCCGAGCGTGGTCAGCACATACTTGTCGTTGGTGCCCGCGCTGCCCGTATTGAAGATATCGACGACGTCCGCATCCACCGCATTGGCCTGGCCGTCGATGGTCGACGCCAGCAGGCTGAACGTCTCGCCCTTGTGCAGATTGAGCAGCTTCGCGAGGTCGGACGACACCGCGACGCCCGCTTGCCGGTGCCGTTCGAGCCGGCCGCCGGCGTCGCCTGCGTCGGCCGCGCCGAGCGTGTCGTTATGTTCGGCGACGATGCCCTCGCCGATGAACACGGTCGACGCCTGGCCATTCGAAATCAGGCCATTCAGGCTCAGGCGCGGCGAGACCAGCCGGGTCCCCGGTTCGCGCAGAACGAGTGCTTCGAGCCGGCGCGTTTCCTCCGGTGTGAACAGATAGCGTTTCGGCTTCAGCTTGCCTTCCAGCAGAAAACCGCGCCTGAAGATGGTCAGATGCCCTAGGCGCTCGCCCATCACGGCCTGTTGCTCGAGCCCCGCGTAGACGTTCGCGATATAACCGCTAAAGAGGTTGATCGCGGCAAGGCCGAGCGCGATCGCCGCGAGCGTGACGAAACTGCGGCGACGGTTTCGGAAAGCGTTCTTCAGCGCCAGAGTCAGCGAATGCGTCAATGTCCATCTCCATCGGGCAGCCGTCCGTCGCACAGACGTATCGCGCGGGTCATATAGGTCAGCGCGCGCTCATCGTGGGTGGAAAACACGAAGGTCACGCCGCGCGTGCGGTTCAGGCGCTGGAATAATTGCATCGCGGCGCGCGCGTTGCCGCTGTCGAGGCTGGCGGTCGGTTCGTCGGCAATCACCAGTGGCGGGCTTGCGATCAAAGCGCGCGCGATCGCCACGCGCTGGCGTTGTCCGCCGCTCATGCGCTCGGGACGCTTGTGGTGCTGCCCGTCGAGTCCCACTTCGTCGAGTAACTGGCGCGCCTGCGCGGTCTGCGCGGCGCTCGTGCGACCTGCGAGCCGCAGCGGCAGCAATACGTTGTCGAGCGCGTCGAGCACGGGAATCAGGTTGAAGCTCTGGAATACGAAGCCGATCGACGACTGACGGCGACGCGCGTACTCGCGCGGACTCAGACGAGCGGTCGGCTCGCCCAGCACGTCGATCTCGCCGGCCGACGGCTTGTCCAGCAGTCCGATCAGATTCAGCAAGGTGGTCTTGCCGCTACCGGACGGACCGACGATGGCAAGCATCTCGCCAGTCTGAACCTCCAGATCGATACCGGCGAGCGCGCGCACGCCACCATATGTCTTACCGACGCCGCTGAGCCGCGCCACAGGCCCCGCATCTTTCCTGGCCGGCGCGGCGTCCGTACGGGGCCATGCCAGTTCACGCAGTTCGGCTTTCATGAATGTCTGTCCAAAGGTGCTCCGCAGTCGTGGGGACCGGCGACATGGTTTGCCGGTTAATGGCCGCGCTGCCGGGCGGCATGGAAGCGCGACCTGAGCCGCTCTGTCCGATCGGTCCGATCGGTCCGTTCGGCAGCAGGAAGACCTTGCCGCGACGGCCGGGCTCGTCAACATGGCGCAACGCTTGGCCGACCGCTTCCAGTGGATAGACCGCGGCCACCTCGACGTGCAGCACGCCCGCGCGCAGCAGGTCGACGGCTTCTGCCATCAGCGCGTCGCGCTGCGCGAGAGTCATGCGCGCCAAACGCTGCGTGAGCCAGAAACCCTGGAGCCCGATGCCTCCGAAGATCAGCGCGTCGCTGTCGAGTTGAACCGGCCTGCCCGACAACATCCCGTAGTTCACGATCGTGCCGCCGCGTTCGAGCAGCGGCGCGAGACGCGCGACGCCATCGCCACCAACCGGATCGAGCGCGAGCCGCATCGGTGCTGCGCCCGTGAGGGCTTTCGCCGCGCGCGCGAGTTCCGGCCCATCGACGAGCGCGACGTCGCCGCCCGCCGCGCACACCTGCTCAATCGCGTCGGTGCGCCGCACGATGTTCAGCGTGCGCAGGCCGTCGTGCCGCGCGATCTGCATAACCGCACGGCCGACACCCGACAGCGGCGCGGTCTGCACGAGCCACGCGCCGCGCTCCAGTGGCGCCTGACGGCGCACCAGTTCGAGCGCGGTACAGGCGTTCACCTTGAGCGCGGCGAGCTGCAGCGGGTCGAGCTCCGGCGGGACCTTGAATACTTGCGACGCCGCGAGCCGCCGCTGCTGACACCAGTTGTCGTTGCCGACCAGGATGACCCGGTCGCCCACGGCCAGCTCGCGCACGGAATGGCCGCGAGCGGCCACCCGTCCCACCGCTTCGAGTCCGACGCTGGCAGGCAGCCTCGGCAATTCGCCATAGCGGCCCGCGAGCCGCGCGAGGTCGGCAGGATTGATCGCGCAAGCCTCGACATCGACCAGCACTTCCCACGCCGAGGGTGCGCCAGGCGCGGCGACCTCGCAGCAGCGCGCGGCCTGCGAGGGTGTCCCGAACGCGTCGAAACGGATCTGCTTCAAAAGAGCCCCTTGCTGGCCGGCGCGACGGCCTTCAGCTCAGCCAGCAGTCGAACCGTGCGATCGATCTGTTCGCGCGTGTGAGCGGTATTGATGAAAAAGCGCAGGCGCGCGGCATTGCGCGGTACGACGGGGAAGATCATCGGGAACGTGAAAACGTCGTTGTCGAACATGCGCGCCGCCAGCCACAGCGCGACCTCCGCGTCGGGCAGCATCACCGGAACCACCGCCGATGCGCCGCTCGATCCGATGTCGAGGCCGGCAAGCCGCGCCTGCTCGCGAAAGTAGGCGGCGTTCTGCACCGTGCGCTGCGCGCGTTGCGGCTCCTCGCGCATGATGCGCAGCGCCGCGAGTCCGGCAGCGGCGTTGGCCGGCATCGGCGACGCGATATAAAGCCCGAGTCCCGGCGCGTAGTACTTGAGCATCGTGATCAATTCGCGGCGCCCGGCAACATAGCCGCCGATCGTTGCGAACGCCTTGCTCATCGACGCGTAGTGAATGTCGATGTCCGCGCCGTCCAGGCCGAAGTGATCGACCACGCCGAGTCCGCGCGCGCCTATCACGCCCATCGAATGCGCTTCGTCGACCATCAGCAGCGCATGGTGGCGCTTCTTGATGTCGATCAGCCGCGGTATATCGGGGATATCGCCGTCCATGCTGAACACGCCTTCGGTCAGGATCAGCACCCGCTCGAAGTTGCCGCGATGCTCGACCAGCAGCCGCTCCAGCGCGTCGCAGTCGTTGTGCGCAAATGCGAAGCGGCGCGCGCCGCTCAGCTTCGCGCCGACCAGCATGCTGTTGTGGACCAGTTCGTCGTACACCACCAGATCCTGCTTGCGCGCGAGGTAGCCCACCGTGGCGACGTTGGTGCCGTAGCCGCTCACGCCGAGCACCGCGTCCTCCACGCCGAGCGTCTCGGCCAGTTCCTTCTCGAACTCGCCGAAGATCGGGATCTCGCCCATGATGATGCGGCCGGACCCGGTCGAGGTTCCGTAGTCGTCGATGGCCTGCTTCGCAGCCGCTTGCACGCGCGGGTCGCCTGATAGATTCAGATAGTTGTACGAAGAAAAGTTGATCATCCGCCGACCCGCGACGTTGACCTCGGCGCTCGCCACGCCGACGTGCTCACGGAACATGTTCCACTCGTAGCCCTGCTTGTCGTAGTACCAGCGCGTGTTCGCGTAATCGCGCAGCTCGGGAAACTGCGCGAAGTCGTAATGCTCCCGCGCGAGCGCGACCTTCGGTGCGACGGCGCGCGCGGCCGATGTCTCATTGCCGGCCGCCGCGGCGCGCTGCCTGGCGAGCAATCTGGCGCGCAGCCGCTCGACGTGACTGTCAGAACTCATTTTTCAACTCTCTCCGGTGTGCGGAACTGGTCCTGAGGCCTGGACCTTGCAATGCGCCTCAAGCAGCCTGGGCCGCCGGCCCGGCGGCGACGTTTGCGTCGCCCCAGCCGAACGCTGTCAGCGCCCTGTCGACGATCGCGCGAATCGTCAGGTCGTCCAGGATCTCGAGCACCGACACGCCGATGCCGAGATCGCGGCTGAGCAGCAGCTGGATTTCGGTCGCCATCAACGAATCGACGCCCAGCTCGAGAATTGGCCGGTCGACCGGAATCGCCTGCGCCGCGGTTCCCAGTTCATCGGCGATCAGCGACGCGACGAGGCTCGCCAGCACCGTGAAGCGTTCGGCGGACGGCAGGTCGGCCAGTTCGCCGCGCAACACGGCGGCCGGATCGGCGTGCGGGTTCGCGTCGGCGGCAATCAGCTCCGCATAGCGGGGCGACTGCGCACCGAGCGTCTCGTAGCGCCCCCAGTCGCTCCAGTTCGTGATCAGCGTGATGCCGAGTTGCGTGAAGTCGCGCAGCATCGCGCGTTCGAGCCAGCGCAACGCCTCGGCCGACTCCATGCCGCGCAGTCCCATGTAGCGCATGAACTGTTCAAGCCTCTCGTCTCGCGTCACGACACCGACGTCGGCAATCGCCCCCCAGTTGATGCTGGTGGCCGGCAGTCCAAGCGCGCGCCGGTGCCATGCGAGGCCGTCGAGAAAACCGTTCGCGCTGACATAGCTGGCCTGGCGGCTATTGCCCACCAGATTGGCAATCGACGAATAGAGCACGAAGTGGTCGAGCGTCATCTCGCGGGTCTGTTCGTGCAGCAGACGCGCACTCTCGGCCTTGGCGCGCATCACCGCGACCAGGTCTTGCGGGACCAGCTCGACGATCGGCTGGTCGACGATCACCGCCGCCGCATGGAATACGCCGCGCAGCGGCGGCGCTGCGGCCGCGATGGTAGCGAACAGATCGCGCACCTGGCCTTCATGCGCGAGATCGCACTTCATGCAAACGACGCTCGCGCCGCGCGCGCGCAGATCGTCGACGAACGCGCTTCGCTCGCGCGTATCCGCGCCGCTGCGTCCGGCCAGCACCAGATGACGCGCACCGTGCTCCACCAGCCAGCGCGCGGTCTTCTGACCGAACCCGCCGAGGCCGCCCGTGACGAGGTAGGTCGCGTCGGGCCTGAAGGCCATTGTTTCGAGCACGTGAACCGGCAACGCGGTGGACGCATCGTCGAAACTGACGATAAGGGGAATGTCGGTATCGGGCAGCGCGAACTTTTTGGTGGCGAGATCGACGATCGACACGGACAGGCTTTCGGCCGCTGCGACTTCACCGCTACCCGCGCGCGCGACGGCCTGGCGCAGCGCCGCGGCGAAGCGGTCTGCACGCCGCGTCAGCACGGACAGATCGGCACGCACGATCGACGAAGCGGAGTCCGGCAGCGAGCATGCTTTTGCGCGCTGTGCCGTGTCGATCAGCAGTCCGCCAGCGGTAAGCGCGCGCCAGCCTAAGCTGTCGGCCCACGTGGCGAGCGGGCCGACGATCGCGTCGAAGCCCTGGCCATCCGTACGACTGGCGACTGCCGCTTCGAGCGCGGCATGGGTGGCCGCGATCGGCGTACAGCCGCTGATCTGCTGCGCGTTGCGGGCGTTCGGACGCACGAGCAGCGTGGTATCGATGCCGCGCCGGCGCAGCGCAGCGTGCACCGACAAGCCCAGTTCGTCAGCTTCGACGAGCACGCGAGCGTGCTCGTCGAGGTCGGACTGCTCGACCAGGCGTTCAGCCACGGCTTCTCGCACGGCCGTGAGCAGCAGTGACGAAGCGGCGGCGCCGTGCGCCACTTCGACCAGGTGGAAAGCCGCGCGCGGCCCGCGAATGTGACTGGCGAAATCGGCAGGCGCGAGACCGTAGACGCGCTGCCCGACGTGCAAGTCGACCACTGCCGCACCCACGCGCTCGACGTTCGCCACCACTTCGACGAAGTCGAGATCGAGCGTGTCGCCGTTTGACCCGCGCAACGCTCGCATTGTCAACGCGACGCAATCGACCTTCAGTTCGATTTCGTCGTCCCGCAACGGGGGGCGGGCGATTTCGATGAGCTTGACGCTGCCCGCGCTTTCTTCATGCTCGGCGGCATGGCGAACCTGGACTGCGCGGTCCCCACTCAGCGACACAGGCACGACGCGCGGCTGCGCGAGCAACGGGTTCACGGCAAGGCGGCTGAAAAGACGGCGACCGCGGCGGATCGCCACCTCGTCTTGCGGCGCGTCGCACAACAATTCGAGAATCGCCGCGTCCAGATCGTCGTCGCTGGCGGCCGCCGGAATGTCGACGGTACTGAATCGCATGCCTTCGAGCTCGTTGAAGGCGACTCTGGCGAAGCCGTTCAGCGCGGTCTGTGCGGGCTGCACGGGCGCGTCGTTGTCGCAGGCGTTGAATGCGCTGCGTGTGAGCAGATAGGCGCGCGGCCGGTGCGCGACCGGCAAGCCTGCAAGCTGCCGCGTGACTGCGTGCATGAAGAGCAGAGCCTGCGCGCCGGTGGGATCGGCGCCCGCGAGCGTCGCGTTCGCGCCGTGGACGAAGACCACGCCATGCAGCGCGCCGGCGGCTTGCAGTGCGGCGGCGATGTCGTCGCCCGAGTCGGGGCGCGCGGTCATGCGCACACCTTCCGCGTTGAACGACGCACCAGCGCTCAGCCGCGCGCACACCCGCGCGCCGAATGCTTCAAGGCCGGCGGCCAGGTGCCCGGCGAGCGCGGCCGTGCCCCCCTCCTCCACGATCAACCAGTGGCCGAGCCGCTTCGGTTCTGACAGGCGGCCCGCGTCGGCCCATTCGAAGCGCGGCATTTGCAGCTTGACGAGGTCGCCGTACGCATCGGTACGCTCCACCTTCGCCGACGATGCCGTCACGCGCAAACCGCGAATCACCGCGAGCACACGGCCCGCGTCGTCGATGATCGTCAGGTCGGCGTCGACGTGGCGCGGCGTGGCCTTGACCTCTACCGCCTCGCACCAGTAGCGATCCGGCAATGCGGGCACGAGCAGACGCAGCTCCTTGAAGCCGGTCGGCAGAAATGTCGTTTCATTGTTTTCGAGCATGCCGACGAGCACCTGGAAGCACGCGTCCAGCATCACCGGCTGCGCGCAATAGCCGGTGGCGTGCAGGCCGGGGCCGCGCTCGATTAGCGCGAGCACACGCCCGCCTTGCGGGTCGACGTGCAGCGACCGGACCGTCCGGAAGTGCGGCCCATATTGCAAACCGATGCGCGATAGCTCGCGGTAAAACACCGCCGGGTTCCGCTGGACGCCTGACGACGCCTTCAGCGAGTTCAGATCGACGCGACGAACTTCCGCAGCCTGCAATGCACCCACGTTGCCGGTCAGATGCAGTTGCCCCTCGCCGGTCTTGCCGCTTTCGACGCTGTGAATCGCCGCGCGGCACGTGCTGCGCTCGTAGCTGGAGACGTAGTCGATCGCGCGGTCGCTGGAGAGCACCAGCGGCGCGCGGATTTCGACGTCGCTGAGGCGCCAGCCCGGCGCGTCGGGATGCAGTCCCGCGGCGATTTCGAGCAGCGTCTCGACATAAGCCGCGGCCGGCATGATAGACGTGCCCGATACGATATGGTCTTTCAGATAAGCCAGGTTTTGGTGTTCGAGGTCGTTGACCCAGACGTCGGGCGCGGGATACTGCTCGCAGCCGAGCAGAGGACGCGCGGTCGCACCGACGCGCTGATGGACCGCCCGCTCGGTTTCGATCCACGAGCGTTCGCGCTGCCATGGATAGTTCGGCAGCGTGGTCGCCTGGCCCTGCCCGTTAAGGCGCGTCCAATCGATTTCGCAGCCGCTCGCGAACACCTGGGCCACGGCGCGATGCAAACGCGCGCACTCCGCCTCATTGCGGCGCAATGTCTCCACGACGCGGATCTCTTTGGCGCGCGCTTGGGCGCAGTCGCGCAGCGCGCTCGACAATACCGGGTGCGGGCCGATCTCGACAAAGGTGGTAAAGCCGTCGTCGAGCAGCGACTGCACCGCGTCGGCAAACACGACCGGCTGGCGCACGTTGCGCGGCCAGTAGCTGGCACCGAACGCCGGCCCTTGCGCGCGGCGGCCAGTGACCGTCGAATACAGCGGCACCGCGGGCTCGCAAGCGACGATCGCGCTCAGCGACGACGCGAGCTCGTCGAGAATCGGGTCCATCAGGTGGCTGTGATACGGCACTTCGACGTTCAGCACGCGATGGAATATGTCACGGGCGGCAAGCTCGGCGGCGAGTGCTTCGATCGCCGCCGTGTCTCCCGACAGCGTGAGGGTGCCGGGTCCATTGATCGCGGCGATTTCGAGACGCCCTTCGAACGGCTGCAGCAGCGCGGCGCCACGCTCGCGGTCGAGGCCGCTCACGGCGAGCATGCTGCCGCTGCCCGCCGTGCGCGCCTGCAGACGGCTTCGCTCGTAGCTGACGCGCAAGGCGTCTTCGAGGCTCAGCGCGCCGCTCACGCCAGCGGCCGTGACTTCTCCGACGCTGTGGCCCACCACGGCGCCCGGCTCGACGCCCGCGGCGCGCAGTACCGCGACGATGCCCCACTGGATCATGAAGTTCGCCGTCTGCGCGTAAAGGGTCTGGGTGATGTGAGAATGCGCTTCGCTCCTGAGCATCTCGGCGAGGATGGAGAAGCCGGCGATGCGCTGAAAGAGACGATCGGCATGGTCGACGGCTGCCCGATAGACGGGCTCCTCGCCATACAGCTGCTGGCCCATCGCCCACCACTGCGGGCCCATGCCGGTGAACACCCAGACGGGCAACCTGCCGCCCGGCACGACCTGCTGGCCGGTGAGCACGTGCGCCGATTTGCCGCTTTCCAGCCAGGCTGCAAGCGCGCCACGCAATTCGCCGTTGCTTGCGCCGAGCGCGACTGCGCGATGGCTCAGCGCAGCACGGTGCAGCGCGGCGGAATGCAGCAGATCGGCGACCGGCGCACCGGGATTCGACAGACGGTCGATGTAACGCTGCGCGAGCGCCTTCAGCGCCGGCTCGCTGCGCGCGGAGAACGGCAGGTACAACGGAAAGCCTGCGGGACGCGCGGGCGCGGCGCTCTCGGTCGCGCCCGGTTGGGGCGCGCCGTGCGCCGAGCGCAAGACCACATGCGCGTTGGTGCCGCCATAGCCGAATGAATTGACCGCTACGAGAAATGGCTCGTGCGCGCCGGCAAGCGGAATCGACCTGTCTGCGAGACGCACGCCCAATTCTTCGAACGCGATGTCCGGATGCGGCGTTTGCAGGTTGCCGAGCGGAAACGCTTCGCGATGCATCAGCGTGAGCACCGCCTTGATCACGCCGACAATCCCCGCACCCGCTTCCAGATGCCCGATGTTGCTCTTGATCGAGCCCAGCACCACGCGTTCGTCGCCCTCGCGACCCGCGCCGTACACTGAGCCGATCGACGCCGCTTCGAGCGGATCGCCCACCGCGGTCCCGGTGCCGTGGCATTCGACGTAGCGCACCTGCGCCGGATCGATGGCGAAGCGCTCGCATACTTCGCGGATCAGCCGGCTTTGCGCGTCGACGCCAGGCATCGAGATGCCGGGCGTGCGGCCGTCCGAGTTGACGCCCGCGCCCGCGACGGTCGCGAGAATCGTGTCGCCGTCGGCAAGCGCTTGCTCCAATGTCTTCAAGAGCACGATGCCGCCGCCCTCACCGCGGCCATATCCGTCGCCGCGGGCGTCGAAGGATTTGCACTGCCCGTCGCGCGACAAAAATTGCCCTTTGCTCATGCCGATCGAGTACTCGGGCCGCGTCATGACGTTCACGCCGCCGACCACCGCAACATCGCACTCGCCCGCCCAGATGTCGCGGCACGCATAGCTGAATGCCACCAGCGACGACGAGCAGGCGGTGTCGATCGACAGGCTCGGTCCGCGCAGGTCGAACGCATGCGACAAGCGGTTCGCCAACATGGTCATCATCATGCCGGCCGCGGTATTGGCGTTGTGCTGTGCGCGGTTGGCGGCCTGCGTCAGCGTGATCATGTGGTCGAGCATGAAGCCGCCGACGTACACGCCGACCCTGCGGCCGGCATGAGCAGGCAGGTCGAGACCGGCGTTCTCGAACGCTTCCCAGGTCAGTTCGAGCAGCAGTCGCTGCTGCGGATCGAGGTTCTCGGCCACGCGCGCGGGCAGATCGAAAAACGCCGCGTCGATCGAGCGGACGTCCTGCTTCAGGAAGTTGGCGTGGTCGACATAGGCTTTGCCCTTCACGCTCTCGTCAGCGCAGTAGTAACGGGCTGCGTCCCAGCGATCCGCCGGTATCGGCCCGGCGGTCACGACGCGTGCACGGAGGGCGGCCAGCAGCGAATCGACATCGTCCAGTCCGCCTGGAAGGCGGCAAGCCATTCCGACCACAGCAATTTCACGCATTATCGTTATTCTTGAAAAATAGATACTCGTCTTTTTTGAAAACCAATTTGATCAGTGTATTGCGGGCTTCCCCTTGAAGTGTCTCTGCGATGTCGGATGATCCTTTGTTAAATGAGACAGTCGATGCTTCGCGGAAACCATTGCATGGCTAATGATTGATCGCTACCCCGTCAGCCATGATTCAATCGAGTTAATGCTGGAGACTTACGTCGATGACCGGCATGAGAATAAAACACGGCCCCTCGAATAAATCTGGGAAAGTTCCGAAGGACGACGTGGAATCGCGAGAATGTGTTTTTGCGCCTTTTGAATGCGCGTTGTGTCGATTTGAATGGAATACGGCAATCGACGCGAGTCTCAGCGAATTGCGCCGCTCTGCCATTTCGCAGGCTCGCTCTGACCGCTTTCCGGTGAGGGCCCCTGAGATGCTGCGAAGCAGTCGCGGGGATCGGATGCGGCGGGCCGTTAGTTGCATAACCGCGAACCGCGCTCCTAGCACGGTCATACCCCGACCGGCGCCGAACTGGCATAGGCGCCGCGGACGCAGCATTGCCTGCGCCGATACCGGCGGCCGCGCATTCCGGATTAACAGCCTTTGGCTTGTATTTACAAAATACAGCGTATAGACTGTATGCGAAATTTACAGGCTATAGACTGTCAAGGTGCCGAAGCGCCTGCCGGAGAACAATCGTGGACTACTCCATCAAGACACTGAGCCAGTTGAAGCCGATTCTGCTGGGCTTCAGGAAGGCCGCCGGGCTCACCCAGGCCGCAATGGCCAGCCATCTCGGCGTCACGCAGCAGACCTACGCACAACTAGAGGCCAATCCGGCCACGGTCAGTATGGAGCGGCTATTCAAGGTCCTGCGGGTGCTACAGGTCGACCTGAAGCTGACCCAAACCGCAAATGGCTCATCGGCAAGCAATGTCGCCGGGGAAAACGTCAGATCTTCCCCGGACGCGAGGCAACCGGCCGACACTGCAACAGCCCACCGTCCCGCGAAAAAGGCGGCGGCAATGGCCGGCAAGACAACGCGCAAAACCTCGTCGCCGCGCAAGCAGGAAGCTTCCTCTGCCACCCAGGCCCGCGTGGCCGCCCCGGTCAAGCAAACCGCCTCGAAAATCACCCGAAAAGCCGTCGGCGCTACCGCGCCGGGAGCGCCTCGTGCCGCCGCGAAATCGCGCAGCGCCGGCAAAAAACGCGAGGACTGGTAAGCATGGCACGCAGCACGCAACCCACCCGCCTGAATCTTTGGATGAACGGCTTGCCAGTGGGCCATTGGGAAACCACCCGCCATGGCGAGCGCCTCGTGTATCGCGACGACTGGATTGCCGATCCGCAGGGGCGCCCGCTGTCGCTGTCGCTGCCTTTCACGCCGGGCAACCAGCCGTATCGCGGCCAGCTCGTCGCGGACTATTTCGACAACCTGCTTCCCGACAGCGAACCGATCCGCCGCCGGATCGCCACGCGCTACCGGACCGGCAGCACCGCCCCGTTCGCACTGCTTGCCGCGCTCGGTCGCGACTGCGTCGGCGCGCTGCAGATGCTGCCGCCAGACGACACGCCTGCCGATCTGGCACGCATCAGCGGACGCGTGCTCAGCGACAACGAGATCGCCAGCCTGCTGCGCGGCACCACCTCCACGTCCCCGCTCGGACAACACGATCCGCTGGAAGATCTGCGCCTGTCGATCGCGGGCGCACAGGAAAAAACCGCGCTGCTTCGCCACCAGGGCCGCTGGCTGCTGCCCGAAGGCAGCACGCCGACCACGCATATCTTCAAGCTGCCGCTCGGGCTGGTCGGCAATATGCGCGCGGACATGCGCACGTCGGTGGAAAACGAGTGGCTCTGCTCGCAGATCGTCGCGGCCTATGGGCTACCGGTAGCGCGCTGCGAGATCGCGGGCTTCGACGACCAGAAGGTGTTGATCGTGGAGCGCTTCGACCGCCGCCCTTCGAGCGACGCAACATGGATCGTGCGGCTTCCGCAGGAGGACATGTGCCAGGCCACGGCCACCTCCGCGCTTCGCAAGTATGAATCGGATGGCGGGCCGGGCATCGAGACGATCATGGAAGTGCTGTCCGGCTCCGCGCGCGCAGCGACAGACCGGCGCAATTTCTTCATGACGCAGATCGTCTTCTGGCTGCTCGCTGCGACCGACGGTCATGCGAAGAACTTCAGCATCGCGCACTTGCCGGGCAACCGCTACCAGTCCACTCCGCTTTACGATGTGCTTTCCGCGCATCCGATCATCGGCGCCGGCGCCGGCCGCTTGCCCGCGCAAAAGGTCAAACTGGCCATGGCGGTGCGCAGCAAGAACGTCCACTATCTGCTCAATCAGATCCAGCGGCGGCACTGGATTGCGCAGGGGCAGCGAGTGGGATTCTCCGCTGCGAATGTGGAGACGATGATCGACGAGTTGACCTCGCGAACCGACGCGGTAATCGACGAAGTGTCGGCACAATTGCCCGTGGACTTTCCGATGGACGTGGCCGATGCGGTCTTTGGCGGGATGCGGCGGTTGAACAGGAAGCTCGGCCAATTCACGTAAGCATCTTTGCGCGCGCCGCTGGACCTGAACACGCCGGCGGTAGCGAACACAAAACCGCTTGACGCAGTTTGCATTCGCCGCCTGAACGGACTCACTCCCTACCAGAGACGATATTAGAGATAGTCCAGTTGTTGGTGGATACCAGCACATAATCGCCGTTCACGCCTAACCATTTGTGTCCGCGCGACGGCGCATTGAGCCCATGGCTGCGCCAGTCATCCATCACGAAGTTGTAGTGACGGTATTCATCCGGAATGCGTTGGCCCTTGTGCCAGTCGCGATGTGGAATCGACGGCATCATCTGCTGGCGGCCAGACGGGCCCACCCTGGCTGCGTCACCTCGATCCGGTGGCGGACCCGCAGCCGTCGCAATCAGAGACACGCCGAAAAAGGAAAGAGCAACAAACTGCACGGCAATCTGCTTGTTCACGATCGAACCTCCGTACGGGGAAAGAAAGCTCACGCAGTCGTGGGATGCAATGTCTCTTTGACATCGCGATGACAACTCCATGCTTTTCATATAATTAGCAATGCAAAGTACCTACGACTCGACGCGAGAAAGTTAATAGTATTGTCAGGGCCGTTGCCCGATGACCCTCAAATTATAGTAAAGGAACGTTCGACTTCAAGCCGGGTTCCGAGCCAGCGGCATACACGTCGGCTTCAGTTGTCCGGTCTGATTTTGTCGCGATCAACTATAGTGGAGACATGCGGCCAACGCGCAACGCAGATCGTCAATCTGCGAGATGGTCCGGATGGATGACGATAAAACGTTGAAGTGGATCGCCCGTTGCGGTCTACGTCGTCGAGGGAACGATGTACTGCTGAGTATGCTTGATCGCTTTGGCGCCGAATGAGTTGACCGGTGTCTTACGGTTTGTATCTGGAGCTTCGCTATCCTATCTATTGCGTCGTTTCAGTTGTGCCCCGTTCGCCTGAATCAGCGTACATTGAAGCGGATGCGCCAGTTCCGCCGCGAGTCCGCCGGTCAGAAAAGCGACGATCGCCAGTAGTCGCCTCATGCGTCCTCCACTACGGAAAGGCTCGCGCCATCGGCAACGCCAGCCTCTAGCGCGTAAGGATCGACGCCTTCGAGACAGCCGATATTGACGCGCCACTGCAGCGGGTCCTTGTGCGTCTGGTGAAACGGATAGATGCCGCAATGCTTGCAGAAGTAGTGTTTGGCGACTTTCGTATTGAACTGATAGAGCGTCAACGCATTCTCGCCGCTCAGAATTTTCAGTTGGCTCGCCGGCAACAGCGGCGTCATCAACGCTCCCTTGCGGCGGCACAGACTGCAGTTACAACGACCGGCGGGAACAATCGGGGTCCGTACTTCGAATTTGACGGCGCCACAGTGGCAAGATCCTTGCAGCAAGTCGGCGTTCATTGCGCTCTCCGTGATGGGCAACGACTGCTTTATAGCCTGGTTTGCTACGCGGATTGTGTCGCAGTGTATCTAGTGCCCGGGGCGATACAAAACATTTCACGCGAAGTGAACCGACGTTGTGTCGTTCAGGCGGCATACCATGCGCGCGCCCAGGCGATTGCCCTTGACTTTTAGGCAGCCGCCCCTTTCAATACAGATCGTGCGGCATCAGCTTTTGCCTTTCAAAATGCTGCGCACAGCTACTCAACATTTCAGACCTTCTTGACAGCGCGGGTCGTTCGTCCGTCGCCTGTATCGAATAGCCGCCCGCCACTCCCGGCTTGTTGCTGTCGTTTTTGTCCCACTGGTTTTGTTCATCCGCCGTGCATTTCGGCTTGAGCTCGCGACATGGAGCACTCCTCACCATAGGAGTTGTCTTGGCTGCTTCGAAAGATCAACCAGTGCGTCAGGCGAGCGCTCGCATCGACCTCGCGTTGCAAGGCGGGGGCTCTCACGGCGCTTTTACGTGGGGCGTGCTCGACCGGATATTGCAAGAGTCGTGGCTGCAGATCGAGGGCATCTCCGGCACATCGGCGGGGGCGATGAATGCCGCCGTGCTCGTGAGCGGCTATCTGACAGACGGACCGGCCGGCGCGCGCGCCGCGCTCGAAGCGTTCTGGCGACGCGTCTCCGACGCCGCGATGTTCAGTCCGTTCCGCCGCGGCCCTTTCGACGCGCTGATGGGACGCTGGACGCTCGATCATTCGCCGTTGTTCATCGCGATGGATCTCGCCGCGCGCATGTTCTCGCCTTACGACATCAATCCGCGCGGCGTCCATCCGCTGCAAAAGATCCTGGATGAATCGATCGACTTCGCCCATTTGCGCGACGCGCCGATCAAGCTCTTCATCACGGCGACCCGCGTGCGTACCGGTCAGGCGCGCGTGTTCCGCAACGCCGACCTGTCGGCCGACGTGTTGCTCGCGTCGGGCTGTCTGCCGACGCTGTTCCAGGCCGTCCAGATCGATGGCGAAGACTACTGGGACGGCGGCTATGCGGGCAATCCGACCATGACGCCGCTGGTTCGCGAATGCACGGCGAGCGACACGCTGCTAGTCCAGGTCAATCCGGTCGAGCGCGATCAAACGCCGCGCTCGGCGCGCGACATCATCAGCCGCCTCAATGAAGTCGCGT
This sequence comes from Paraburkholderia suaedae, assembly GCF_040812055.1. Lineage (NCBI taxonomy): Bacteria > Pseudomonadati > Pseudomonadota > Betaproteobacteria > Burkholderiales > Burkholderiaceae > Paraburkholderia > Paraburkholderia suaedae. The sequence goes on from NZ_JBFOAH010000015.1 coordinate 119,834, forward strand.
TCAACGCGCCGCTGTTAAAAGAGTTGCGCATGATCGCGCTGCTGCGTCGCGCGGCGGACGCCGGCAGTGACGAAGGACGTCACTGGGCGCAGATGCGCATTCACCGGATCTCGAGCGAAAAGATGACCGAACTCGGCTACTCGTCCAAGCTCAATGCCGAATGGGCGTTCCTGACGATGCTGCGCGACGAAGGCCGCCGAGCCGCGGAAGCGTTTCTCATCGAACACGGGGAGTCCATCGGAGTGCGCTCATCGCTCGACCTCGACATATTGCTCGACGGAGTCTGACCATGGACGTCATTATCCTGTCGCCGCTCGCGGTCGGCCTGGGGTTGTTCGGCATGCTCGCGAGTCTTGCGCTGTTGATCGGCTTCGCGTATCGCGGCTGGAGCGTCCTGCTGCTCGCACCGTTTGCCGCGATGCTCGCCGCCGCGATTTCCGGCGAGCCCGTTCTCGCGCATTGGACCCAGACGTTCATGAACAGCGCCGCGCGCTTTCTCGCGCAGTTCTTTCCGCTGTTTCTGCTCGGGGCGCTGTTTGGCAAGCTGATGGAAGACAGCGGATCGGTGAAGGCCATCGCGAGCTTCATGACTGCCAAGCTCGGCGCGCATCGGGCGATTTTCGCGGTCGTGATCGGCGGCGCATTGGTGACGTACGGCGGCGTCAGCTTATTCGTCGCATTCTTCGTGATCGCGCCAATGGGCACGGCATTGTTCCAGGCCGCCAATATTCCGCGCCGTTTGATGCCGGCCGCGATCGCGCTTGGGACGTCGACCTTCACGATGTCCGCCCTACCCGGCACGCCCGCGATCCAGAACGCGATACCGATGCCGTTCTTCGGCACGACGCCGTTCGCCGCGCCTGGACTCGGCGTGATCGCCAGCATCGTGATGGTGGGCTTCGGGCTGTGGTGGCTGTCGCTGCAACAGTCGCGCGCGAAGGCCGCGAACGAAGGTTTCGAAGGGCTGAGCGCGGTGGCGGCCGCAGCGGCCACGGCATCGGCATCGGCATCGGCATCGGCATCGGCCACGGCATCGGCATCGGCATCGGCATCGGCATCGAAATCCGCGCCCAGTGCGAGCCTCGTGCGCGAACGCGCGACCGTGTCGCAAAGTTTCGATCCGGAGGAAATCGAGCACGGCCATCTCAGCAGCGACCTGCCGTCCTTCGGTGTCGCGATGACGCCGCTGGTGCTGGTGGTCTGCGCGAACTTGTTGATGAACGTGATCGTGCTGCCGCGCATCGACGCCGATTATCTTGCGGACGTGCGTTGGGGCGAGACGTCGCTGTCGGCGGTCGGGGGCGTCTGGGGGGTGTGCGTGGCGCTTGCGGTGGCGATCGTGGCGCTCATCGTGCTGAACCGCCGGCGCCTGCCTGCGTTGCGCGATACGGTCGATGCCGGCGCCAACGCTTCAGTGCTGCCGGTGTTGAGCGTCGGCAGTCTGGTCGGTTACGGCGCGGTGATCGCCGCGTTGCCTGCGTTTGCGCTGGTTCGGGAATGGGTGCTCGGCGTGGGCGGCGGCCCGCTCGTGTCGCTCGCGGTCGCGACGAATCTGCTGGCGGCGCTCACCGGCTCCGCCTCCGGCGGCCTGACCATCGCGCTCGATGCGCTCGGCAGCACCTATCTGCAACTGGCCGCGCAACATGGGATCGACCCTGCGCTGCTGCATCGCGTTGCGATGATTTCTTCGGGCACGCTCGATAGCCTGCCGCACAATGGCGCGGTAGTGACCTTGCTGGCGGTGTGCGGTTCGTCACATCGGGAAAGCTACCGCGACATTGTGATCGTCGGCATTCTCGGCGCGCTGCTGGCGTTGGTAGTGGTGATCGTGCTGGGGTCGATCATTGGGTCGTTTTAAATTGCGGTGGCGGCCGGCACCCGTGATGAGTTCATCCGCCCGAACACGAACTGGCCCAGGTACCACACCAACTCGGTGTTCGCGAGGATGACGTCCTCGGTCACCGTCAACGGTTCGAGCTTCATGCGTCGCAGCATGAGCTTGCCTTCGCGCGAGGTCATCCATGCATGCAGCAAATCTTTGCGCGTTTTCGCATCGGCTGCGTGGAAGTGGTCCCGGCCCTTCCGCGAGTCCTCGTTCATACGCGCGCGCACTTCTTCTTCGCGCGAGGCCACGCTGCGCGCCACCGACTCTCTCGTCTCCGATTTGGCCACCTGGACTTGCGTTTCGTCGGCGATCAGCTTGGCCTGAACGTCGACCATCGTGCGCTCCGCATCGGACATCTTCCAGTTGTCGCGCAACGCGCGCATCAGATAGCCGGCGGGACTCTTCTTGACCTGCCCGCGTCGAATCCTGAATCGTGTGTATTCCACCGCTTGCTGGATGCGTTCGTCGGTCCACACATCGCGGTTCTCGGAAATCTCGCTGAACTGCTTGGTCGACAGCGCGAATTCGTCCGTGAGAATCTTGTACAAGTGACTGGCGTCTGCGAGACTGGCGAGCACCGCGTCCGCGGTGTCCTTGCGTTTGAGCAGGAACCTGATGCGGTCGATTTTCTTCGATGACGTCGACGCAGTCCTGGTCTCGTACGACAGCTCGATATCCGACACGTCATTGATTTCACGCACGGCCGGCTCTAGCCAGTCACGCTTGAAGTATTTGAAGATGGCCGCGTTGGCACCCATTCGGCCAGGCCAGTTGCGCATCTCATCGAGCTGAATCCAGTCGGTTCGGCCGGCGGGGACATGCGGCAGCACCTTGTCGTAGATCGCGCGCGCGAGGCTGCGTGTAAACGCGGTAGAAATGCGCAGGCTCAGCCAGTGGGATTTTTGCGGATCGCGAATGTGCGGCACGAGCCGGGGATGGACGTCGAATCGCATGCGCCCGCGATGAAAGCCCACCATCCCGATCAGCTGGACCTGGACCCAGAGGTCGTTCTCATTGGGGTCGCGGTCCATCGGGGTATTGGTGACGCGCACTTTGGCGTTTTGCGCTTCGTCGGCGATCGTACGCAGGTGTTTGAGGTTGCGGCTGTCGTAGCGCATCAACCACTTGAAGTAGTTCAGCTCGACGTCGTACTGATCGCGCTGTTCCGGCTCCTGGGCAACGATGAAATAGGCAGCATCGAGAAACCGCCGGGCCGGCAAGCCCATGTTGACGATTTCGGTGAAGAAGTCGTTGCGCTGATAGCCAATCTCGCGATTGGCTTCATTGATCCGCAGTCCCAGATCGAACATGTCCTCGAACAGGGCGAGTGCCATCTGGCGAGACGTTGCCTTCGACTTGCCCTCTTCCGGATTGTCCGCCGCCATGTCTTCATCCGCTCTTTTTCGCTTCCGGGACTGTAAGCACACGGTGGTGAGCTGTCAACACACAGAACCTCACCATGCGTGGTGCCCGCGACGAGGGTGCGATGGGCGCGTCGAGTTGCGCACATAAAACCTCACCAGTCGCACAATGGACCTCACCACTACCGCGCTGTAGTCACCGAAAAACCCTTGCGCTACGGGGCTGCGAACGGGGCCGGCAGGTGTGGGCACAACCTACCTCACCTTCGGAATTGCCATCGACCCTGCAGCACATCAAACCTCACCTTGATGTGCGAGCAGCCTCACCTTGCCGCACAACGGACCGCACCTGTGCGCACATCTAACCTCACCTTTGACACAAACCACCTCACTTTTGCAGGCTTAAGTCGCTGAAGCTAATGAGTATTGGATACGTCTGTTGGTTTGTTGGCTTGTTGTGTTCTTTAAAAAAAAACAAACCAACCGGAAGTTCAGATACAACGCATTGGGCGTGGAAAATACGGTGAGGTCGATTGTGCGGGTAGCTGTTGTCTTCTGGTTGAACGATTGATGGTGAGGTTCGTTGTGTAAGAGGGCATAGATTTGGACGATTGCGCGCGGATACGGTGACGGGGTGGCGCCCGGCTAGCCCGATATAGGTGAGGTTGATTGTGCTTCGACGCGACCAGACCTCGTCGGCAGCGCTGCAAGGGCCTGTTTTGGAGATCAAGGTGAGGTCCATTGTGCGTTCGTAGCTTCGGGGCCATGCTTAAAAGTATAGAAATGCACAATTGACCTCACCCTGTGCTGAATTTCCGAGCATCGCAGTGACGCGGAAGGCGTTTGAACAGAGGGATGGTGAGGTCGATTGTGCCTTTGGCAGTTCCTCGGACTAGCGGCCAGCCGGTTGACGGTGGATCTGGAGCGCCTCCGTGACCGGTGCCCAACGTTATGGCCCGCAATACGCGGTGATATTCCACGTTTTTGTTTGAAATCCGTATGGAAACAGCGAATTAAGAAGCTTACTTCGAGCATTTCCTGTATTCTGAGGTTTCTAGAATTTTATGGAAAAACCTCAGAATGGTCAGAACGAGCCAACTCCCTGCCGTAGACCGAACCGTTCACTTCGAGCAGATCAGCCAGTTTGCGGAGAAGGTCACGATTTTCACTAACGAGCTGCGTGACACGATTCTGGCTCCGCGTCCTCGCAAAACGGCTCCGGTTTTCAAAACAGGGGAGATTGCCGAGATGTGCAACATCTCCCACTCTCAGGTTCAATACCTCGCGACCAAGGGCGACGGTGAGTTGCCCCCCGGCACAGCTGCTGGCACCGGCCGCACGCGCACGTTCACGTTGGAAGAAGCCCGCATCTGGGTGCAGAAGGTATCCGACATCTACCAGACTCCGCTGGTGACCCGCTTAAAAGAACCGGATGGAAGAATCATCATTACGGCGCAATTGAAAGGCGGTTCTGCCAAGACCACCACGACGATGTGTCTCGCCCAAGGTCTGTCGCTGCGCGGGCGCAAGGTGCTGGTGCTTGACCTCGATCCGCAAGCGTCCCTTTCGGAATTGTGTGGACTCTACGCTGAGAAAGATGTTACGCCGGAAGACACGGTGCTGCCGTATGTCTACGATCAGGACATCGAGGGCGGCCTTGAGGCGCGAGTCCAGTCGACGTACTGGGATGGAATCGACGTGATCCCTGCACATACCGAACTCATCGGCGCCGAGTTCCACCTGCCCGCAATGCAGAAAATGAGGCCGGGCTTCCGGTTTTGGACGGTGCTGCGGCAGGGGCTCGAGCCGCTGCGCAAGAAGTATGACTACATTCTGATGGACACGTCGCCGTCGCTGTCCTATCTGAATCTGAATGCGTTGATGGCGGCCGATGCGATGGTCATGCCCATGGTGCCGGAGAACCTCGACTTCATCAGTTCACTGTCGTTTTGGCGGCTCTTTTCGGATGTTTCCAAGAGCTTTATCAAATACGAGAAAGACAAGAAGTACGATTTCGTCTCACTGATGCTGTCGAGGGTCGACTATGGCCGTAATTCGTCTGCACCGATCGTCCGCGCGTGGGCACAAAGCGCCTATGAGAATTGGCTGCATTCGATCGAAGTGCCGGCCAGTTCGGTGATGAGCACCGGCGCGTTGGCATTCTCGACCGTCTTCGATATCAGCAGTACACATAGTGCGTCCAAGTCGTTGCAGCGCGTACGTCAACCTCTGGTCGACTACTGCCGATGGGTGGACGAAATCTACTCGGAAAAATGGAGGAACGCCCAATGAGCAACATGCGCGAACAACTGCTGGCCAAGACGTCTGGCATCCGGAAGACTTCGTCGATTAACGAGGACGAGGTTAAGCGCAGTACGCGGACACAGACGGCGCCTGGTCTCGCGGGGGCTTTGGCGGTTGCTCAACTTCGTGTGCAGGAGTTGGAGGCGACCGGTGTCGCGTCGCAACTGCAGGTAGCCGGGATTTTGCCGAACCCGTGGCAGCCACGGCGGGTCTTCAACGAAGCAAAACTCGCGGAACTTGCCGAGTCCATTCGCGAGGTCGGGCTCATGCAGCCGATTGTCGTACGTCGCGTGGAAAACGACTATCAGCTCGTTGCCGGCGAGCGCCGGTGGCGCGCGCACAAGATGTTGGGACTCGACACCATCAAGGCGGTCGTCGCTGATTGCTCCGATTCTGACATGGCGGTGTTGGCCATGGTCGAAAACATCAGCCGCGATGATTTGGCGGACTATGAGATCGGGGTTGCCATTCGACGGTCCGAGGCGGAATTTCCGAACCGGAAGCGGCTGGCGGAGGCGATGGGGCTGTCGCGTGCCGGCCTTTATCAGTTTCTGGCGTTTGAAAATCTCCCGGACTTCATCAAGAAGGACCTCGATATTCAGCCGCGTCTGCTGGGGGGGACGGCGGCGCAGGCTATCGCGGCAGCAATAAAAAAACATGGTGATGAGGGAGAAAAAGCCGCAATAGAGGTTTGGCCGCTCGTCGTCAAGGGCGAAATCGACCAGGGCAAAGCTGCGGCAGCGATCAGCGCGTTGGCGACTCGGCAAACTACGTCGACCGAGACGAGCGGGCGCAGCATCGATAAGTTTTTCTCCGGCAAGGAACACGCAGGAAGTATCACGAAGGACATCAGCAACTTCACGGTCAAAATTAAGACCGGCGTGATCACGAAAGCGCAGGAGACGCAGATTCGGGAGTTGATCGGCCAGATGTTTCAGTCTCAACCGAAGACGAATTGAGCTTGCGTTGCGTCCATGGCAAGCCCGCAATTGCGGGCTTTTTTTTTCGGTGGAGGGCGCCGCTCGGAGACGTCACGACAGTGTCTAGAGTCTAGACCTGTCGTGACGGAGGCGGGCGCGTGCGAAGGAGGAGGGTCGGAGGACCTGCGGGGATCGAGATTCGAGGCCAACGGGATAGCAGTGGAGCGGACGACGAGCTATGACGGAATCCGCTGATCGGGTGGGTCCGTAGACTTCGTGAGTCGTAGATAGAACAATCTCCAAGACGCGACTAACAACGATATAAGACCTGATCGGTTGGTGTTTCCGCCCCCAACCGAAGAGGAGGCGATCCTGCGGTGCGTTGGAAGCTAGCCCGCAACCGCGGGTTTTTTTGTCCCGCGACGGCGCTGGACCAGCGCTTAGCGATAGTGTCTAAACCGATAGTGTCTAGACTCTAGACATGTCGCTACGGACTTTGGGCTCGCGCGCAAATAGCGTGATCGCGGCAGAGGTCAGCGCATCCACCGGGCCACCAGTTGAATTTAATGGCAGCCTGTCAAAACTCCAGCGACTAAGACGAGATCGGTTGGTTAATTTGCGCACAGCCCTTTCCTTGCATCGCAGAGCTTCCGCGAGAGCGCGTCGAGCTTGACCGCGTCAGGATGGCCGGAGTAGGACCACGCGCTGGAGATGCCTGTCGCGCACATTCCTTCCCGCCCTCATGATCGAACACCAACATGCCTCTTGTCGGGCCCTAACGTGAGCGGGTTCTCTCTGAAGTGGATTCACGACCGACCTGTGCGACCTCTACGCAGGCGCATGACTTGACTGCCACCGCTATCTAATCGCTGATGCCGCCAAGTTTCCGGTCGGGCCTCCACGGACATTTGCGTCTGGAACGCAGCCCCGCGCGCTATTTGAATCACAACTGAAGGTAAAGCGCGGCGCCCGAGCCAGCGCATTGATATCACCAAAAACGCCCCTGCCTATTCGGTCCTATACGTGGGCGCAGTGTGACAGTTCATCATGGGGCAACCCCAAAAACTGATTGCCGAAACAGCGGGCGTTCTCAGTGTGCGTCAGTTGTCCAATTCCTCGCAGGTTCCACGAAGCCTGTCTGGAGAGGCAAAGGGTCCCGTTGGTGGTAGCGCCCCGGGTTCACCCCACAAAACCTGGCGTCGCGCGATCTGCTCTGGATCTGCCTTAGCGGTCGCATTGCTCGTGGGCCGAAGATCGTGGGGCGGCTGGCAGCAAATGGGGAACGATAGCCTTTCTTCGAATGCCCGCGGCCTCCGGTTGCAACGTTCTGCCAGCAAGACACGCGTGTCCGATCGAGGGCGTGAATCGCTCAGCGCTAGTACTGAGCATTTGAGAACGTCCAAGCAGATTGAGTTAGAACCGGCGCTTTGACCGGTCGGCGCACGATTTAAAGCCCGCCCACGGCCGATCGCCCACCTCGGCGCCGTCCAGGATGCGGCGGAAAAGTAAGCGACGCTCGGGGAGTTTTTGGGTAAAGCGCGGCAGGCCACACGGAGAGCCGTGATACACGGATTCAGCGGCCGACAGGATGCTTCAAACACCGCGTCGCCGCGTTGCCGGTCTTGAGTCGCTATTCGGCAATTATCGGCACTCTGCAGCAAACCGACGGTAGCATTCCGGCATCTTGAGTGTGGCCGGCCGAGCCATGTGGGCAAGTGGTGAAGGCCCTGCTGACACACCTCGCGAGCCTATTCCAATTAGGCGCCAACGACCTGAGTGTGCCCATGACTCCGCAAACCGCGCCAAATTGAAAACGCTACTTCGCCGACGAGGCCATAGTCAGGCGGATAGGCAATTATTCAAATGGCAAGTGTGTGGCGCTATCTGTGCCGTGGTTGCGGTGAGACTGTGCAGACATCGCTCCGGCTAACGGCGGCCGGCCGGAGTCAAGTCTGGCGACGGCAACTGCGGCGTTCCGACTAGAAGCCAACAGTAACTACGAAACAGCGATAGCACCGAGTCGGCAAGGCGACATTCTGAGCCTGCCACGCAATTCGCAACCTTGGAAAGTTGGAAGCCCGCATCGCAACCAATCCGTCCTGTGCCGAAAAGGAAGTCCGAGCCGATTCGCTCTTGGCCAGGCCGAGAGCTGGACCATCAACATTCGCGTATGGAAGGCGTACGGCGCTGCCGACTTTGGCCCAGCAGGGCGACGCTTGCCCAGTATGAGCGGACCTGGTCCATCGGAAAGGAAGCACGAGCTAACGTCAGAATAATTAGGGACGCAACAAACCATTGACAAGAGACAGGGCAGAAGGGAAAGCAGAACGACCCAAGCGCAATCTTCGGCGACGTGGATCGTAAGCGCGGCAGCAACGGGTCTACCATGAACGGACCGGGGGAGCGGTCTTTGATCGTACGAGTGGCCGGTGCGTGAAACATTGTCGAAAACCGTGTCGGTTAGACAAGTCATTGTTTCAATTACACTTTCCACTCAGCGAGGAACAGTGTTTCACGAAACAATGAAATGCAGGGCCGGTCCCCCGCGTTATCGACGGTTCTTTTACCTTCCTGCCCTTGGTGGAACGGCCAAATTGAACGCGCGTAGCGACCGTTACGTAATGTGTAGTATGGATATAGATCGTTCGAAAACAATTCGACGACGTCGCGATCATCGATCAGTTCTGGAACGCAGCGATGAGATAGTCCGCCCGATTCGGCGCTATACGTTCCCCGGCCTTGCGACAGACGACTAAACCGCAAGCGCACCAGCTTCGGGACCTCGACTCCGCTTAGGCTGAGCGGCCCGTGCAACCTGCCCGCTGCGGTACCATCCCCACTCTAAGCACCGATGTCGACACGCGACAAAATTCGCACTCCTCTTGATCCGCGGTCGACCGTTCCGTTGAATCATTTTGCCCCCGAGCCGGACCCGCGCGGTGCGAGATAAGCTCCGTCCTCCAGGCGGCTCCAACGACGGGCCCAGGTGGAGTCGATGGATGCACAGGCGCAGCAAGCGATGTTGAGTTACGAAAAAACCGCGCTCGGCGCGCTGCACGACGTAGAGCGCGCGCTCACACGCCTAATCGTCAAACCGAACTCTTTGCCGCACGCAACGAGGAAGTCGCGCAGCGAGGCATCCATTTGATGCAGGTCCAGCGGCGTTTTGAAGTGGGCGATACCGGGCGGCTGGATATCGACCAGGTGCGGGTGTCGCTGCTCGCCAGCCAGTCGTCGCACGTGCGCGAGCAGGTGGGCAAGTTGCAAGACCAGTTCGCTCTGTTCAGGGCGATGGGGGCGGCTGGGCGGCTCAGCCGGCGGCGAGTACCCAGCAGCGTCCAGCGGGACCCGCACCAGCGAGCGCAGTGGTCTCGCGATAACGCGTCGGATTCGAGTGTGCCGCGTGCGCGGCGCGCCACCGCCGCAGCATGGCGGCAAGTTGTAGTGCGCATTGGCATCCGTGTCCTTGCGCATCGACTTTCTCTTTCTTAAGGGTGGGTGAGCAATGGCGTCCGAAACCGACCCGAAACTCTCTCTGCCCGCGTTGACCGCGATGGTCGTCGGATCGATGGTGGGCGCGGGCATCTTCTCGCTGTCGCGCAACTTCGCGCGCGCCACAGGGCCCCTCGGCGCGATCATCGCATGGTGCGTGGCGGGCATCGGCATGTACGCGTTGGCGCGGGTTTTCCAGGCGGTGGCCGAACGGCGACCCGACTGGCCGCGGGCGTGTTCGCGTATGCGAGAGCCGGCTTCGGCGACTATGCGGGCTTCCTCTGCGCGTTCGGCTACTGGATGGCGGGCTGTTTCGGCAACGTCTCGTACTGGGTGCTGATCGAGTCGACAGTCGGCGCTTTCATTCCGGCGTTCGGCAACGGCAATACGCTGACGGCGATCGCCGTGTCGTCAGTCGGCATCTGGCTGTTTCATTGCGTGATGCTGCGAGGCGTGCAGCAGGCCACGATGATCAACACCATCGTCACGGTGGCCAAGGTAATTCCGATCGTGCTGTTCATCGGCATATTGATCGTTCGGTTTTGCGCCGACATGTTCCACGCGAACCTGTGGGAAGGCAGCGATGCGCTGTCGGCGGGATTGTTTTCGCAGGTGCGGGCCACGATGCGGGTGACCGTGTTCGCGTTCGTCGGCATCGAAGGCGCGAGTGTCTATTCGCGCTACGCAAAGCGGCGCTCCGATGTGGGCGCCGCCACGCTCACCGGATTCGTTGCCGTGCTGTGTCTGCTGGTCCTGGTGACGCTGCTGCCCTACGCGGCGTTGCCGCGCCCCGACATCGCGGTGATGCGCCAGCCGTCGATGGCGGCCGTGCTCGGTGCGTTGCTTGGGCCTCTCGGCTCCATATTCATCGGCGCGGGGTTGATCGTTTCGGTTCCCGGTGCGTGCCTCGCGTGGTCGCTCATCTGTGCCGAAGTGCTGTTCGCCGCCGCGCGCACTGGCACGATGCCGCGAATATTCGCCCAGCAAAACGAGCGCAAGCTGGCGGTCGCCGCGATCTGGCTGACCAGCACCATAGTCCAGCTATTCGTAACCCGCACGTATTGGTCGATTGATGCATTTGCGCTGATGATCAACGTCACCAGTTCACTGGCGCTCATTCCGTATTTATCTGGGTTGCTGCCTAGGGCATGAAGGCAGCACGTCATGACATTCAAGTGAGTGGTGCGCGAAGCCATGCACTGCGGCGCGACGCGTTCATCGCGGCATTTGCGACGCTCTACACCATGGTTCTGTTATTCGCGGGCGGCGCTAAATTCCTGATGATGTCCGCGCTGCTCTCTGCGCCGGGTACCGTGCTGTTCATGGTGGCGAGACGCGAGCGCAGCTTGCCGGTGTTTCTGCGCGCCGAGTGGATCATATTCGCCGTGGCGGTGTGCGGCGCGCTTGCCGCGCTCATCGGTTTGATAACCGGCACCATCCTGATTTGAACCGAGTCGGCGAGGGTCAGGCAGCCCTGCGTTTGCCATGGTTATGCAACTAACGGTCTGCCGGCCCGCATCCCGCTGACAAAAAACATCGCATGAGAGGCCGAATTCGCCGACATTGCGAATCGTTAATCGGCAGTTGAACGGCGGGATTGCATTTAGACCGATTTATCTAAAAAAGCAATTCTATATTCGTAACAAAAGGCAACGTAGAAAAGCATCTGCCACGCATGAAATCGTGGTGCTACCGGCATTTCGGTGCCAAATGCATTATCTCAAAATAGTCAAAGCCCTTGAATGGCAATTCACCTCGATTTACCGACATCATTTAGCATAAAAGCATAGCGTATTAGTAGAAACACCGATGCTGTAGTCAGACTACATTCCTACATTACCTCACACGGCGAATCGCTAACGGCTCATCCGGCTCATCCGATTCCCGCCCGGCAGGCACTCGTCTTCGCAGTCACCCTGCGTTGCCGACCCTCGCGTCCGCTGTCAACCCATTCGACGCGCTCCGCTGTCGCATCGCCCCATTCAAGCCGAATTTCGGAGACACAGATATGCAGATGAAACTCTGGCCGGCCGTCGCATTAGCGGCGGCCGTGTGCGTCGCTGCTCGCGCGCAAGTGCCCAATGCTCCCGTCGATTTCGCACCGACTTCGGCGGTGCTGAGTGCATTCGATTCCGCGCTCGCGCACCGGCGCGCCGACTCCCTCGTCGGCAAAATGACGCTCGACGAAAAGCTGCAGTTGATTCACTCCCAGTACGCGATGTCCAGCGTGCCGGGCGGGGGCGCAGGTTACATTCAAGGCGTGCCGCGTCTGGGCATTCCTGATCTGAACATGGTCGACTCCGCCACGGGCTCCGGCAGCACGACGCAGGCAAGCACGACCTTCCCGGCGACGATCGCGCTCGCGGCGAGTTGGGATCGCCGGCTGTCGTCCGAATTCGGCAGGCAGATCGCGGTGCAATTGCGTGCGCAAGGCTTCGGCATGGGTCTGGGCGGCGGCACCAATCTCGCGCGCGAGCCGCGCGGCGGACGGCTGTTCGAATACCTCGGCGAAGACCCCCTGCTTGCCGGCGAGATGCTCGCCGAACGCACGGACGGCACGCAAAGCCAGAAAGTCATCGCCACCATCAAGCACTACGCGGGCAACGAGCAGGAGCACAACCGCGGCGGCGGCAACAGCCAGATCGACGAACGCACGCTGCGCGAGTTGTATCTGTTGCCGTTCGAAATCGCCGCACGACGCGCGCAGCCTGGCAATGTGATGTGCAGCTACAACCGGCTCAACGGCGATTACGCCTGCGAGAACGCGCATCTGCTCAACGACGTGCTGAAGAACGACTGGCATTTCGAAGGGCAGGTCCAGTCGGACTGGGGCGCCGCGCACAGCACCGCGAACGCGATCAACGCCGGACTCGACGAGGAAGAAGATGTCGGCTCGACCGTCTATCTGACGCCGGATCTGGTTCGCCAGGCGATCGCTAACGGCTCGGTGTCGACCGCGCGCCTCGACGACATGGTGCGCCGCAAGCTGTACGTGATGATTCGCACCGGGGTCATGGACGATCCGGCGAAGGGCGGTGCGGCCATCGACTTCGCTCGCGGCAACGCATTCGCGCAGGCCGCGGCTGAACAGTCGATGGTGCTGCTCAAGAACGACAACAATCAGTTGCCGCTTTCCGCCGCATCGCTGACCCGGATCGCGGTGATCGGCGGCCACGCCGATGCGGCCGTGCTGACGGGCGGCGGCTCCGGCAACACGCGCGATCCGGTCACCGGCTCGTTCGCGGGTTGCGGCGGGCTGAGCTTCGGCACATCCACGGGTTGCAGCTGGTGGACCAATCCGTGGCTGAAGCTGAACACGCCGATCGTCGCGGCGATCCACTCGCTCGCGCCGTCCGCGCAGGTGAGCTTTGCCGGCAATAGCGATCAACAGATGCCGTTTCGCACCTACACGCAAACGGAGATCGACCAGGCGGCGGCGCTTGCAAGCCGCTCGGATGTCGCGATCGTCGTCGTCGCTCAGCCCGCCGGCGAGGACTTCGGCGATTTGCAAAGTCTGAGCCTCGCGAATCCGTCGAACCAGGATGCGCTCGTCGACGCAGTGGCGCGCGCCAATCCGCGCACGATCGTCGTCGTGGAAAGCGGCAACCCGGTGCTGATGCCGTGGAAGGACCGCGTGGCCGCAATCGTCGAAGCCTGGTATCCGGGAGAAGGCGGCGGCCAGGCGATTGCCAACGTGCTGTTCGGCAAGGTCAATCCGTCCGGCAAGCTGCCCGTCACCTTCCCGCTGCGCGATCAGGACACGCCGACGTGGGGGCAGAACGGCGCGTTCGAAGCCGATCCGGTCTACGCGGAGAAGCTGGACATGGGCTACCGCTGGTACGACGCGAAGAACATCGCGCCGATGTTCGAGTTTGGCCACGGGCTGTCGTACACGCACTTCTCGTACTCGGGGCTCTCGGTCGCGCACCGGCGCGATGGCTCGATCGACGTGTCGTTCACCGTGCGCAACGATGGGCGCGTGGCGGGCGCGGAAGTGCCTCAGGTGTATCTCGGCGTGCCTTACAGTGGCGAGCCGCCGCGGCGTCTGGTCGGCTGGGAGAAGATCGGCATGAATCCCGGCGAAGCGCGCCGCGTGCGCATGACGGTCACGCCGCGCATGCAGAGCGTGTGGGACACGTCGCGCAACGGCTGGCGGTATGTGCCGGGCGGGACGGTGTATGTCGGCGCGTCCTCGCGTGATATCCGTTTGCAAGGGAGTTGAACGGCGGGTTTCCCGCGATCGCACCGGGCGCGGGATGGTTCGCGCCCGGTGCGATCGCGGCGGCAGGCGTGCGAAAAGGAATGCCGGCGCTCTCGATTCAGGAGGTGCAATATGATTAGGTTACCGAAATAAAAGGCGGGCTGCACGGTCGCCGTCTTTTGTGGCCGGACGTGGACAGTCGGTTCGGATAATAATATTGTCGCTGCATTGCTCTTAGCGGACAACGTTGGCAACCTTGTCCGCAATTCGCCAATCACGAAGAAGAGGTTTGAACTTCATGAACGACAGGCAAGACGCAGCGCCGGACAGCACGGCAGCGCGAGTCGCCTTGTGGCGCGCGCTGCATGCGGAGGCCGATGCACGGCCGCTCGTGTTCGAAGACCGGATCGGCCTGCAACTGCTCGCGCCCGGCGACGGATGGCGCAGTCGCGGGGACATGGACCCGCAGTTCACGCGGCCGTTTCGCGCTTCGATCGTGGCGCGCGCGCGTTTTATCGAGGACCTCGTCGTCGAGCAGGCCGGCCGTGGGCTCACACAGTACGTCATTCTCGGCGCGGGTCTCGACAGTTTCGTGCAGCGCCGGCGGGAGATCGCGTCTCGCCTCACGGTGTTCGAAGTCGATCAGCCGGGGCCGCAGGCATGGAAGCGTCAGCGCCTCGTGGAACTCGGCTTCGGCGTTCCGGATGGGTTGCGCTTCGTGCCGGTGGACTTCGAGGCGGGACAGAACTGGCGAGACGGCCTCGCGATTGCCGGCTTCGACGACAGCAAGCCGGCGATCGTGGTGTCCACCGGCGTCAGCATGTATCTGAGCCAAGAGGCAAACGCAGCCACGCTGCGTCAGATCGCGGAGCTGGCACCTGGCTCGACGCTGGCCATGACGTTCTTGTTGCCGCTGCAGATGGCGGACCCGGAGGTGCGGCCCGGACTCGAAATGGCGGAGAAGGGCGCGCGCGCGAGCGGCACGCCTTTCCTGAGCTTCTTCACCCCGCAGCAGATTCTGGCGCTGGCCCATCAAGCCGGCTTCCGGGAGGCCCGGCATGTGTCCGCGGCCGATCTTGCGCAGCGCTATTTCGTCGGCAGAACCGATGGTCTGCGCCCGCCGAATAATGCCGAGGAACTGCTGGTCGCCACCACGTAGCGGTTCGCAGTCGCGAGGAGCAATCGTGGTGAGGGAGTGCTTCTCGTGTGCATCGTTCGTGATCTGATTCGGAACGCAGCGCACCGTCGTTCCAGCGATGCCCTCGCGATCACCAGCCGACGAACCTGGCAAGGCCCTGCGATGCGGCCGTCTGCGCTCATGAACACGTCCCCTCGCGTTTTAGCCATGAACGGAACAGCACGACCCGTTCGTCGCTGAATTTCTCGTTGGGAACATAGGTGCAATAGCTGCGCGATGGCAGACGAGGCTCGGCGAATGGTGCGATAAGCCGGCCAGCGGCGAGATCGTCGGATACCAGCGCAGTCGGCCCCATTGCGATGCCGATTCCGTCGATGGCGGCCTGCAAGGTCAGATAGAAGTGGTCGAAGGTCAAGGTGGCAGATGGCCTCAGGTCGGGAATCTGTGCGCTCGCCAGCCAGTCGGGCCAAAGCCGCGGAAGGCTTGAGGTGTGCAGCAACGTATGGTGTCGCAAGTCGCGGGGTAATCGAAGGGGCACTCGCTGCAGAAGCGCCGGACTGCAAACCGGAAGCCTCTCCTCGGACAGGAAAGGCTGCATCGAGTAGCCGTAGAAGGTGTCCGGACCGACCCGGATGATGATGTCGTAGTTCTCTTTCAGACTTTCCAACGGCCGGTTCGACGTCTCCACCCTGACCTCCACGTCGGGATGCTCATTGCGCAGTTGCGCCAGCCTCGGCACGAGCCAGCGCAACGTGAATGTCGCGGGCGCGTTCACGGACAGTACACGCGCAATCGTTTCGGGCGCACCGTATCTGGCGGTTGCCTGCGAGAGCTGTTCGAACAAGGGGCCGATTTGCTCGAGATACGCCTTTGCCGCCGGCGTCAGCTTGACGTGCCGGTTATGCCGCTCAAAGAGGGATGCGCCAAGCCACTGCTCGAGCAGGCGCACGTGCTGGCTAACCGCACCGTGAGTGACGTGCAACTCGGCGGCGGCCTCCTTGAAGCTGCCAAGCCGGCCCGCGGCCTCGAAGGCGCGCAAGGCATTGAGCGGCGGCAACACCCGGTTCATTGGCAAGAGTTTTTCTAACGCGATTTGTCAATTTATCTGGTTTGCCGGGCCGCTACAAGATAGATATGCTTCGCATTGCAGCGCTGACGACCTCTCCCTGCGCAACCCCAACCCGCAGTCCCAATGCTCAGTTATACCGGCGGTATCGTGCTTTTCGCTGCGATGCTCCACGCGAGCTGGAACGCGATGCTGCACAGCAACCGCGATCGGTTCTTGTCCATGACGTGGATGAGCATAGCCATCGCGGCGGTCTCCACGCTCGTCGTCCTGTTCAGTCCGTGGCCGGCCGGCGGGTCTTGCCCCTACATCGTCGCATCGGGGCTGGTGCACATCTTCTACAACGTGACGCTCGTGCGGTCGTATCGCCGCAACGACCTGGCGCTCGCGTACCCGATCGCACGAGGCTCATCGCCGCTGCTCGTCACGCTCGGCGCGGCGCTGTTCGCCCATGAGGCGGTCGGCCCCTTACGTGCGCTCGGGATTGCGATGATATCGGGCGGCATTGTCGCAATCGCGCTGCAGGGGCGTCGCGTGTCGCGCGCGGGCGCCCTGGCCGCGCTGACGACGGGTGCGACGATTGCGCTCTATACCGTGATCGACGGCATCGGCGTCAGATTGTCCAACGGTCAGCCGCTGACCTACACCGCGTGGATGTTCATGTTCTATTGGCTGATGCCCGTGCTGTTCGTCGCCGTGCGGGGGCTTGCGCCGCTATGGACACCGATACGTGTCGAGCCACTGTCGGTCGGCTCGTCGGTGGTCGGTGGCCTTGCGTCGATTGGCGCGTATGGCATCGTGATCTGGGCGTTGCAGTCGGGCGCGATGGGCGCGGTATCGGCGTTGCGCGAGACGAGCGTAGTGTTCGCCGTGCTGATCGGGCGGATGTTTTTGCGTGAAGCGGTCAGTGGACCGCGCTGGCTCGCCTGCATGGTCGTCGCGGGCGGAGCGGTTTGTCTTGGCCTTTGACATGATCTGAAGAAGCGCATGATCCGTTGGCCGTACGTGATCGCTCGACCGGGCGGGTCCGCGGAATGCGGTGCGGGCGGCGCTTGGGGCGCGGACTCGCCCTACGAGGCATGTCGCCCGTTGGCCGTCCACTCATTCCGCCTGCCGCTCGGGCATCGACGCCTGAACGGCGCCGGGCGCATAAAAAGCGCCTGTTTCCGGGAAGAAGATTGATTCGCTTAGCCATTAGCGATACCTTTGCATCTAGCCGGATCGTCGAAGTCTGTTCAACGGGAGAACCGTTTCGTGAAGACAGCGTTGGCTTTCTCGTGCATCGTCACCTTGAGTGCGATCCTTGGCGGATGTGGCAAGGGCGGATCGCAAAACGCCACTGAGGCATCGGGCGCATCCGCGAGCCAGGCGCCGGTTCAGCCAGCGCAGGGCGCAAGCGACGCCCTCACCGCATCGGGCACGCGAGCGGCGGGCGTGCTGGGCACCATCACCAAGGCACAGTTACCTGCGGAAGCAGCCGAAACATTGCAGTTGATCAAAGCAGGTGGCCCATTCCCTTTTGCGGACGACGGCGTGTTGTTTCGTAACACGGCGCTTTTGCTGCCGAAACATCCGCGCGGCTACTACCACACGTACACCGTTCGCACGCCTGGCATGACGGATCGCGGCCAGCGCCGGATAGTATGTGGCGGACCGCGCAGGCAGACGGGCGAGTGCTATTACACCGAGGACTACTACGCCAGTTTTAAGCGCATTGCGGAATAGGGCGGATGCCAGGCCCGGCGTTCACGCATGCACCGCAACCCGGTTCAATCAGCTCGGCGCATGCGCGCTCGAAGACCTCCAGCATGCCTTCGCGCACGCAATAATCCCGCACGTCCTGACTACCGAATTGCAGGGATAAGTTAGTCGTGCCGGCCACTTCAAGCCGTGCCTGAGCGCCCACTCTAACCTCTCATGGCAGCGCCGCAGATCTTCGCGCTTGCCGCCCGTGCAAGAGCCGCCATATGCGATGGCGACCGGCACCGGGTCGAGCAGTTCGGACAGGCCTATGCGATGACCGGGATCGCCTGGGCGCCCGAGCATCGGCTCAAGTTGCGAGCAGTCCACGTCGATCGTGCGGGCAACTTCGGCAGCGTCGTCGCTGCGCATCCCGGGTTCGACCTCGAACTCGATACCGCGGCGCTCGCACAGCAAGCGCCGCGTTTGCTCGTCAGGCGCGATGATGCCGGTAAAGCCACCGATTTCCGCAATCATGTTCGTCAGCGTGGCCCGTTCTTCCGTCGATCAGGACGCCAGGGCTTCACCGCCATATTCAAACACCCGGCCGATTCCGCGGCCCTGTCCGTGCGCGTGGCACCGCTTGTTCGAGTGTGACGTCCTCGCCGAGCAGTTGCCGGCTCGATCACGCTCGCGTTCTGCGACATGAACAGGATTCGACCGTCAAAGCGCGCGGACCTCGACGGATCAGACGGCGGCGAAGGTGACTGATACACGGTTGTCACCTAGGTGAAAACTGCATCTACAGCGTAATTCCAAAAGCGAAGCTCGATACGTCAGAACTCACCGGTTCAGCTCCTCGAGTCGAACTCCGTTGGTCCTGGGTCCAAACACGCCGATCGCCAGGGCAACGACCAGCATGCAACCGGTGATGCCGGTGAACACACCAACCACGCCGAAATCCCGCAACAGGAATGCGATGACGAATCCCGACATCATCGCTCCGATGCGGCTCACCGAATACACGAGGCCGCTTGCACGGCAGCGCACAGCGGTCGGGAACAGTTCAGCCTGGTAAGCGTGGAACGACACGGAGATGGTCTGCCCGGCGAGACTGATCAGCACGCCCAGAATGACGAGCGGCACGACTTGCTTCACTTGCCCGAATGCCAACCCGCAAACGATCACCACAAGCGCCCCGCCGACGATCAGCCATTTGCGCTGGATCCTGTCTGCGTAGAGCATCGCGAGCAGCGGGCCCGCCGGCATCGCGAACGCGATGATGAACGAATACAGCAGGCTCTTCGTCACGGTGATGCCCTGGCCGATCAGAAGCGTCGGCACCCAGTTCGCGAAGCCGTAATAGCCGATCGCCTGGCAGAAGTTGAAGATCATCAGCATGATCAGCCGCGAGCGGTATGGCGGCTGCAGCAGCTCCGCAAACGACGCGCGCCGATGCGCCGGCTGCTCGATCACCGGCAGCGGCGGCGGCAGCGGCTTGCCTGTCTCGCGCATGACCGCGTCCTCGATCCTCGCCACGACCCGCTCGCCCCTCTCTACCTGGCCGTGCGTGGCGAGCCTGCGCGGGCTTTCGGGCACCGCGCGGCGGATGAACCATACGAGCACCGCGCCGATCGATCCCGCGAGCACCACGACACGCCATCCGTCCATGCCGAACACGGTCGTCGGCACGAGCCAGTACGAGAGAATCGCCGCAACCGGAGCCGCTGCAAACATGACCATCTGGTTGAATGCCATCGCGCGGCCGCGCATGTGCTGCGGGACCAGTTCGGTGACGTAGCTGTCGATGGTGATGATCTCCACGCCCACGCCGACGCCGGTGATGAAGCGCCACAGGATCACGCCTTCGGGCGTCGTCTGGAACGCCATGATCGCGGAGCCGACCGAGTACCACAGCAGCGAAAAGGTGAACACGGCGCGGCGGCCGTAGCGGTCCGGCAGCCAGCCGAACCCGAAGGTGCCGACGAAGAGGCCCGCGAAGGTCGCGGCGATGAAGCCGGCGATGCCGGTGAAGCCGAAGAAAGCGCTCGTCGTGGTCTTGAGAAGACCGCTATGTGCCATGCCCGGCGCAATATAGCCGGTGAAGATCAGGTCGTAGACTTCGAAGAAGCCCCCGAGCGAAATGAGGAACACGAGCGTCCACAGATGCCGCGTAACGGGCAGTCGATCCATACGCGCGGAGATTTGCGCGCCGGGGTCAATGCCCACGCGAACGTTCGGCGACGCAAGCGGGGCGCTGCCCGCGGTGACGGTCTGCTGCATGTGTGTCTCCTGCTTTGTGCACCGGCCGCATTCTTGTGTGTGCGTGCGTGCCGGTATGAAGGTGAGGGGCCGCATGAGCTCGCGCACGGCCCGCGATTGCAAGCGACCTCGGGTCGACGACCCGTCGGCGGATCGGATTGCGTCCCATCGGCTGGCAGAGCGCTTCGAAGTTGCTTTTGCCAAAGCCGGCGTCGCTCTTGCGCTCAAAAAGTTGCAACAACTCGAATTCGACGAGGCGAAGCGGATCGTCGCAGCGCAGGCTCACGCGCTCACGCGACTCTTCAGACGCGACAGCACTTCCTGCGTGTGCTCGCCGACTCGCGCGAGCGCCTGGCGGACGCCCGGACGGCGGCCACCCATCGTCAGCGGCAGGAGCACGACTTCGGTCATGCTGCCGTCCTCGGTTTCCATCGGCGCGAGGCCGCCGCTCGCTTTCAGATGCGGGTCGTCGAGCAGTTGCTCCGGGCGCACGATCGGCGCATACGGAATGCCGGCCGCTTCGAGCTTCGGCGACAGTTCTTCAACGCGATGATCCTTGAGAATGTCACCGAGAACTTCGAGCAGCTCGGGGCGGATCGCCACGCGCAACGCGTTGGTCGCGAAACGCGGCTCGGCTGGAAGATCCGGGCGACCAAGCACGTCGCACAGCGTGATGAACTGCTTGTCGCTGACCGCGCCGATGAACAGCTGCTCGCCTTCGGCCAGCGTGAAGACGTCGTAGACGCTCCATGCGGACACGCGCGCGGGCATCGGCGCTGGCGGCTCGCGGGTCATCGCGTATTGCTGCATGTGCTGCGCGCTCAGGAACACGCAGTTCTCGAACAGCGCGCTCTGCACTTCCTGGCCGTGGCCGGTGCGCTCGCGCTCACGCAACGCAGCGAGCACGCCGATCGCGCCGAACATACCGCCCATGATGTCGTTCACCGACGTCCCCGCGCGCAGTGGCCGACCGACGGGACCTGTCATGTAGGAGAGGCCGCCCATCATCTGCACGACTTCATCGAGCGCGAGGCGCTTTTCGTACGGCCCGGGCAGAAAGCCCTTGTGCGACACGTAGATGAGGCGGGGGTAACGCTTCGAGAGCGTCTCGTAGTCAAGGCCCAGCTTGGCCATCAGACCCGGCCGAAAGTTTTCGAGCATCGCGTCACACGTGCCGATCAGTTCCACCGCTGCTTCCTTACCCTCCGGCGTGTTGATGTCGAGCACGACGCTCTTCTTGTTGCGGTTGAACGAGCGAAAAAAGCCGATGCCGAGACCCGGCAGCTTGCGCGTCTTATCGCCTCCCGGCGGCTCGATCTTGATGACCTCGGCGCCCAGATCGGCGAGGATCATGCCGCACGTCGGGCCCATGACCATGTGTGTGAATTCGATGACGCGTACGCCGTCGAGGGGAAGTCGGTTGGTCTCGGTCATGATGTCCTCAAGCGTCGAGCGCAGCCGAAGCCGCGAAGGTTTTGGGCAGTCCGGCAAGCCACAATGCGCCGTGAAGCGTTTCGCCTTCGAGCCAGTGCGCGAGCTTCGCGCGCAGTGCCAGCAAGGCGGGAATATCGATGCCGGTTTCGATACCCATGCCGGCGAGCATGAACGCCAGGTCTTCGCTCGACGCATTGCCGCTCGCGCCCGGCGCATGCGGGCAACCGCCGATGCCGCCGAGCGTCGCATCAAAGCGTGCGACGCCGGTTTCGAGCGCCGCGTACACGTTGGCGAGCGCGAGGCCGCGCGTGTCGTGGAAGTGCCCGCACCAGAAGCGCTCGCCCGCAATCTTGCGAGCCTTCTCGAACAGATCGCGCACGGCAGCGGGCCCGGCGTAGCCGACCGTATCGGCGATGCTCACGCGATCTGCGCCTGCATCGAGCAAAGCCTGCATGCAGCGCAGCACTTCGGCCTGATCGACGCGGCCCTGGATCGTGCAGCCGAACGCCGTGCCGATCCCGCCTTCGATCAGCGTCTTCGAACCGGCCGCATCACGCGCGGCGCGAATGCGCGCCACTTCGGCGACGACTTCATCGGGTGTCTTGCGCAGGTTGGCGAGGCTGTGCTCGTGGCTCGCGGACAGCGGCACGAGCAGGACGTCGGCGTCGGTTTCGATGGCGCGCTCGGCGCCTTTGAGATTGGGCACGAGCACCGACACTACGAGGCCCGGCAGCGTCTTCGCGTAGGCGACGAGTTCAGCGGTGTCCGCCAGTTGCGGCAGAAGGCGCGCCGGAACGAACGAGCCGACCTCGATTTCTCGCTGGCCGGCGGCGTATGCATCGCTGATCCATTCGAGCTTGCGTTGAGTGGGAAGAATCGTCTGGATGCTTTGCAGGCCGTCGCGCAGGCCGACTTCGCGAATCACGACGTTCCTGGGGAACGAGGGCATGAATGCTGTCTCCGTTGTGTCTCGTGCCGGTCGTGGCGTCGCCGGCATTGTGCTAACTTTAGACATTCCAGAGAAACCTTAAAGCGGTATTTTGGAACGGCTGACCTTCCCATCCGGAATGTCTGAACGAGCGACCCGAGGACCCCAAATGCGCGACATCGACCTCAAGACGCTGCGGCTTTTCGTCGCCGTGTGCGATCACCGCAATATCGCGCGGGCGGCGCAGGAGGCGCACATCGAGCCGTCGGCCATCAGCAAGCGCATCGCGCAACTGGAGAGCGAGCTCGGCGTGCCGCTGCTGTCGCGCTTGCGGCGCGGCGTCCAGCCAACGGCGGCAGGCGTCGCGTTGCTGGAGCACGCGCGCAACGTGCTCTTCACGATGGAGCGCATCGCCAGCGACATCGCCGCCTTCGGCGGCGGCTTGAAAGGGCGCGTGAGCGTGTGCGCGTCGGCCTCCGCGATCGCGGAGGCGCTGCTCGACGACATCGCTTCATTCATGCGCGAGCCGGAGTATCAGAACATTCGGGTGGATGTCGAAGAACGACTGTCGTTCGACCTCGTGCGGCAGTTACGCGAAGGTGCGGCGAGCGTCGGCGTGTGCTGGGACAGCGTCGACCTGCAAGGGCTGCAGCACCGTCCGTATCGACAGGACCGGCTGGCGCTCGCCGTCCATCGCGATCATCCACTCGCTGGCGAGGCGTCGCTGCGCTTCGAGCAGACCCTGGAGCACGAGCATGTCGGACTGCTGCCGTCGACGGCGGTCCATACGATGCTGCAGCGCGCGGCTGCGAGCGCGGGCACAACCGTGTCCTACCGGGTGATCGTCTCGAGCTTTGATGCGGCGTTTCGTGTGGTCGCGGCCGGGCTCGGGATCAGCGTCGTCCCGGTGGAGGTGGCCGAGATGTACCGACCGGCGCTAGGAATCCGGATCATTCCTCTTACCGACGCGTGGGCATATCGCCGTTTCGTGCTGTGCTTCAAGAGCTTCGATGCGTTGCAGCCGGCCGCGCAGCGCATGGTTGACTATCTCGCGAGCCGGGTGGAACGGCCTTCGACGTGACGTGCGCTGCGATGAGGGGAGTCGAGCACGCTGCGGCACGGCGGTGGCTTGCGTCCGAATATGCCGTCAGATCGCCTTCGTTCATCCCAGGACCCGGTCGCTTATTGGCCCAATCTCTGCCCGATGCGCTCGGCTTACGTCGACCCTGAACCGCCTGTCGTGGCATTGTCGTTCGAAGGTCGCGCTTCTGAGTGCATCGGTCACTCGTGGGGCTGCCCGTGCGGGCGGTCCGGCCGTCCCGCGGGCGTTGACTTCCGTGTTCTGAACGATGTCCGGCGCACTGACGGCTATTTTCGGGCATCGTTTAATAACGAAGAAGCAGGCCGACCGTGTCAAGACCAGCTCGGCCGGCGGCTGACTCATGGCCTGTCGACACAAGTACCCGCGTGCCCGACGCGATATTACTGAACGAGTTCGTGTCAGGACTTGCGTCGTTCAGGCGCGCGACAGCCGTCTTTTCGATAACCATCGCGGATCAATAGCAACATGCGCGTAATGGCAAGACGAAGGTTCATTTCACTGTCACTGGCCGCATGCGCAGCCGGCATCATCGCGTCCCGGGCGCGCGAGCCCGGCGAAGCGGGCGGCATTGGCTATGGCAAGTCGCGGCGCCAGCGGCTCGATGTATATGCGCCCGAGTCCCGCACCGGCACGAACCACCCCGTGGTCGTGTATTTCTACGGCGGAGGCTGGCAAAGCGGTCATCGCTCGGACTCGCGCGGCGTCGCGCAAGCGCTCGCCGCGCGAGGCATCGTGACGATCGCGGCGGATTATCGCATCTATCCGGAGACCGTCTTCCCTGGCTTTCTCGACGACCCCGCTGCCGCGGTGCGCTGGACGCGCGATCATGTGCGCAGCTTCGGCGGCGACCAGCAACGCATCTTCGTGATGGGGCATTCCTCCGGTGCGCACATGGCGGCGATGCTCGCCACCGATCCGCGCTATCTTGCCGCCCAAGGCATGTCGAATGCCTCGCTCGCCGGGATGATCGGACTCGCGGGTCCGTACGCCGCCATTCCGACGAGCGACCCGCACATGGACGAAATCTTCCCGGCGGCACTGCGCCAGCGAGCGCTGCCCATTGCATTCGTCACGGGCAAAGAGCCACCGATGTTGCTCGCCGCCGGCACGGCCGATACCGATGTCGATCCGCATAACAGTGATCGTTTCGCAGACGCGCTGCGCGCGCACGGCGACACGGTTGAACTGAAAAAGTATCCGGGTTACAGCCACGATACGATCGTTGAGTCGTTTTCGGCGGCGCAGCATAGTGTCTCACCGGTTCTGGCCGACGTCACCGCGTTCATCCACGCGCATTGAACATGCGATCCGACAAAGCCACCACGCGTGCCTGAAGTCGATGACATCGTGAAGCTGAACAGATCGCGGTGGATGCGCTCGCATCGTTTCGAGCCGGATCGATTTGCTGTTTTCACTTCCTGGAACGTAGGAGGAAGCGGCGAATCAACCGCCTCCACAGAACGATGCAACCGAGCGCCGGTTCGAGAAATCGAGTGCGGTGGCAGACGCCGGCAGGAACTTGCGCATTCGGCCACGTGTACGCATCCGCCTGTAATGAGATATGAGACCCGTGGTTGCCCAGGCGCTGATCTGCGCAAGGCCCCCGAGGCTCAAACCATCATTGCACGGCCACGCCTCTTGCAACCCGAAACACCCCGGCGCCGACAAGCACCGCGCCGATCACATGCGCAACACGCTCGCCACCCGGCGCGAGGCGCTCGCAGGTAATCGCTGTCATCACTGCGGCCATCGCGCGCAGATCCATCACGCCGACGACCAGCAGAACCATCGTCAGTCCCGCGCAGCAGTAGGAACAGTGAAGACCGAGGTACACACCGTGCCGCCACGCGGCGTAGACATGCGCCGGTAGCGCGCGGCAATGACCCGGCGTCGCCCGGCAGCATGCGAGTTGGCGAGCCTTCCACGCGGTGAACTGCAGCGCGCCGGCGAGCAGCACAACCCCGCCGAGCGCAACCGGCACCGCGCGCGCCAGCGCGGGCCAGCGCATGACGAGCGCAGCGAGCGCGATGCCCAGCGCAAAGGCGGCAATGCCGAACGCGACCCACACGCCAAAATAGCCCGCGCCCACGAGCCCGGTCAGCGCTTCGACCCGCGTCCCGCCCGCGGCTTCCCGATAGCGCCACAGCATTGGCACGAGGGACGGCAGCATCATCGTCACCATCATGACCGCCCACATGCCGACGAACGACGCGGCCATCCGGGCCCACGTCTGTCCGCACATCGGTGTCCACATCGTCGACATCGTCCAGCCGCCGGGCATCGGCAATTCGCCCATCGCCGACATCGACGCGCTGGCTGCGATCGTCGCCGCCGCACTGCCGGCGAAGCACAGCACGCACGCGCCGACGAAAACCGCGTCGGATCGGCCGCGCCGCGAGCGCCGTGCGGTGCCGCCCGCGTGAACGGTGCGCGCGAACGGGCTCATCGCGGGTCGTACTCGTCGTGACGGCGCCACCAGATGCCCGTCTCGTTGCGCCCCTTGGGGGCGCGGTCCAGCCACTGGTACATGCCCCACAGCGCGTCCACGCCGCGCGCGTAAGTGGAGTAGGTGTGATAGACCACGCCGTCCTCCATCGCGAACGCGCTCATGCCTGGCCGGTCGCGTGAGTAGGTGGCCGCGTCGGTGCCCGACATGGCCGCGAATTCGGCGACGGGCGGTGGCACCGGCGAGGCGTCCATCGCGTGGCCGCCGCGCGCGAAGTTGTATTCGATGTCGCCCGTGCGTTGCTGCTCCTCGGTGAACGAGACGTTGAAATCGAAGTTGAAATCACCGCCCGCCGACGAAGCCCACGGAAACGTCCAGCCCATCCGCCGCTTGTACGCCTGCAGCTTCGCGAGCGGCGCGCGCGACACTGCGCACAGCATCACGTCGTGATGGGCCAGATGCACGGCGAAGCCGTCGAAGCCGTCCGCGATCGACGAGCAGGACGGGCAACCCGCCTTGTAGTCCGGCCCGAACATGAAGTGGTAGACGAGAAGCTGGGAGCGTCCCTTGAAGAGATCCGGCAGCGACGCGCCGCCTTCATCGGTCTCGAAACGGAAGTCCTTGTCGACCTTCACCCACGGCAGGGCCAGGCGTTGCTGCGTCAGCTCGTCGCCGCGCCGGGTGTAGGCCTTTTCCGCCTCGAGCAGTTGCCGCCGCGCGGCCAGCCACTGTTCGCGCGTGCCGGTCATGTGTGTCGTCATGATGCGTTCCTCCGTTGATGGTGCGGCGCAGTGCGAGGCATTCGCGCTACGGCGCCGTGTACCGGTTGATGGTCGTGCTAGATTAGTACCGGGCAACGGGCGGATGGGAGTGACAAGTGTGGCGGGATTGGATGGCTCATGGACACGTTGATCGCGGCCGCGGCGCAAGCACTCGCGGCGGGTGATCCGCTCGGCGCATTGAACCGCGTCGCCTTGCGCGGCGATGCGCCGGCGCTCGCGCTGCGAGGAATCGCGATGGCGCAGCTCGGCGATTTCACCCGGGCGAGGCTGCTCGTGCGAAGCGCGGCCCGGGCGTTCGGGCCCGGCCACGCCGTGGCCCGTGCAAGATGTGTGGTCGCCGAAGCGGAGATTGCGCTCGCCTCACGCGAGCTGGGTTGGCCCACCAAGGCGCTCGACGCCGCGAGGGCCGCGCTCGAAGCACATGGCGACCGCGTGAACGCCGCGCACGCACGCTATCTGCAGGCGCGGCGTCTGTTGCTGGTCGGGCATCTCGACGACGCGCGACGGACTCTTGCTGGGGTGGTGCCCACACTTTTTCCGCCCGCATTGCGAGCCGCTCACGAACTGGTCGTCGCCGGTGTCGCGTTGCGGCGCCTCAACACCAGGACCGCTCGCGCGGCGCTGGCACGTGCCGCGCGAGCGGCGCGCGAGTCCGCTATTCCGGCGCTGATGGCCGAGGTCGAAAGTGCCGCGCTCGCGTTGAACACGCCGGCGGCACGCCTGATCGCACGAGGCGAAGAGCGGCTCGTGCGGCTTGAAGAAGTGGAAGCGTTGCTGGCCTCGAAAGCGCTCGTCGTTGATGCGTGCCGTCATGTCGTGCGCGATGAAAGCGCCATCGTTGCGCTTGCCAGCCGGCCGGTGCTGTTTGCGCTCGCCCGCGCGCTCGGCGAAGCATGGCCCGACGACGTGCCGAGGGACACACTGGTCGCGCGTGCGTTCCGCGCGAAGCACGCCGACGAATCGCATCGTGTGCGCTTGCGTGTCGAAATCGGGCGGCTGCGTGCGGCGCTTGGCACATTGGCCGGCGTGAGCGCGACGAGGCGCGGGTTCGCGCTGACACCCCGCCACGCGAGTGAGGTCGTCGTGCTCGCGCGGCCGGTGGACGGCGAGCATGCGCAGGTGCTCGCTTTCCTCGCCGACGGCGAAGCGTGGTCGAGCTCCGCGCTCGCGCTGGTGCTCGGCGCCAGTCAGCGCACCGTGCAGCGCGCACTCGACTCGCTCGCGGCCGCGGGCAAGGTGCAGTCGTTCGGCCGCGGCCGGGCGCGGCGTTGGACGACCCCGCCGGTGCCCGGATTCGCGGCGGCGTTGTTACTCCCTCCACATTACCCTGTGATCAGGATGGCGACATGAAGCGATCGACGGCTGAAATCATCCGCGAATATGGGCCGTTTCCGGATGTCGATAAAGTGCATGGGGTCACGTATGACGGCCAGCAAGTCTGGATTGCCAGCGGCGACCGGCTCAATGCCATCGATCCCGAGACGGGCGACGCGCGGCGCTCGATCGAGGTCGCCGCGGACGCGGGCACGGCCTTCGACGGCGAGCACCTGTTCCAGATCGCGGGCGGCTGCATCCGGAAGATCGACCCTGGCACCGGCCGAGTCCTCGCGACCATTCCGGCGC
Source organism: Paraburkholderia suaedae (assembly GCF_040812055.1). NCBI lineage: Bacteria > Pseudomonadati > Pseudomonadota > Betaproteobacteria > Burkholderiales > Burkholderiaceae > Paraburkholderia > Paraburkholderia suaedae. The sequence goes on from NZ_JBFOAH010000015.1 coordinate 148,458, forward strand.
CCGGCGGCGGTGCCGACTCGGGACTCGCGTGGGCCGAAGGGACCCTCTGGGTTGGGCACTATCCGGAGCGCAAGATCTACCAGATCGACCCCGAGACTGGGGCGATTCTCCGCACGATCGAGTCCAATCGCTTCGTCACGGGTGTCACGTGGGTCGATGGCGAGCTGTGGCACGGCACGTGGGAGGACGACGCGAGCGAACTGCGGCGGATCGAGCCCAGAACGGGGGAAGTCCTGCAGAGCATCGAGATGCCGGAAGGAGTGGCCGTGTCGGGGCTCGAGTCCGACGGTGACGCGCGTTTCTTCTGCGGCGGCGGCAGTAGCGGCAAAGTGAGGGTTGTCCGGCGGCCCAAGCCAGCGGACAGGGCCGGCAGCGGGTCTGAAACGCCTGTCGATTCCACGAGCGAGTGATCGAACGTATCAGGCCTCGGCCGAAATCGCGACGAGACGACGGCGACCGGATTCGCACCCGGACCCGCGGTCGCCGTTCAACGGCTTTTCAAGCCTCGATGGCCGTCGTGGCGAGAAGACAATCTGATAGGGTGGGACCCGGAGAGTGGAAGAATTGAGCGGCTAGAATAAAGTCGAGCCCACGAACCGAAATGCGGCTGTCAGACATTCGCGCGTGGCCGCGTCATCCGGTTTCCGGCTACCCGGCTGGCGACCCAGCAAGCCATACGCAAGTGACGATGAACATCGCCACGTTCCGGCGAATATCAGCGGCGCTTCACGACAACGCTTGCCCCGAGCGAGTCTATCCTGGGGAAACCTGACGAAAGAGGGCTTGCGATGGCCAGACACGATCCGGCGCTCCACCGTGTCCAGAAAGCCCGCATGACGCGCGAGCGCCGGCGGCTTCTCATTGTCTGCGCGACCGTGCTGCTGGCCATGCTCGGCTGAGCTCTGGTGGCCGCGCTCAAACCCGCTCTTCAACGCACCATTGTCATCACAACCGGTGCCGACGACGGCATCTATCGCGGCTTTGCGGATCGCTATGCGCCGCTCCTGAAGCGCGCAGGCATTGCGCTCGATATCCGCAGTTCCTCCGGGTCGGTCGAAAATTATCAGCGGCTGACGAATCCCGACAGCGAATACCAGGTGGGCTTCATCCAGTCCGGCACCACGAGTCCGAAGGAAACAGATCAGTTGCAGACCATCGCCGCGGTCTCATATGAACCGATCTGGTTGTTCTATCGCGGCGATACGGTCATCAACAAGCTGGCGCAACTGCGCGGCAAGAAGATTGCCATTGGCGTTCCCGGCAGCGGGCTGCTGCACGTTTCGCTGGTCCTGCTCGGCCATAGCGGCGTCACCGGCGAGAACAGCACGCTGGTCCAGACGGATGCGTCCAACGCCTACCGAGGTCTCGAAAGCGGTCAACTAGACGCTGCATTCTTTATCGGCAGACCCGACGCGTCGATGCAGAAAACCTTGCTCAACAGCGACCTGAAGCTGATGAGCTTCGCGCAGGCCGATGCATTGGTGCAGAAATTCCCATCGCTTTCGAAGGTGATTTACCCGCGTGCGTCGACCAGCATCGTGAAGGATCTGCCGCGCGAAGACGTCACGCTGCTGGCCGCCACGGCTTTGCTGGTCTCGAAAGACACACTGCATCCGGCACTGGTCTATCTGCTGCTGGACGCGGCCCGAACGGTCCACAGCGGCGAAGACTACTTTACGCCGATCGGCACGTTTCCCAATCTGAACACCGAGGAATTTCCCATCTCCGACGAAAGCACCCGCTACTTCAAATCCGGCAGACCGTTCCTGCAGCGTTACCTGCCATTCTGGCTGGCCAGCCTGATCGAAAGACGATTGCTGATTCTGGTGCCATTCATGGCTGTGCTGGTCGGTTTGCTGCAGGCGTTGCCGGGCATGGTGGAGACGCGGATCAAAAAAAGGTTGGTCGTGTGGTACCGGGAGATCAAATCGCTCGAAGACGAAACGTGGCAAAACACGCAGCCGAGCTCGAGCCAGATCGCCAAGTGGCGCGACGAGATCGATCAGATCGATGCGCGTGCGAGCGAGATACGGATTCCGCATCGTTATTTTCAGGACGTCTACGCGCTTAAGCAGGCGATTGGCGTGGTCAGGGACCGCATCTCGCAGGTCGCGGCGAGAACGAACGCATAGCCGCCATGCCGAACGCAACCGCCTCGACGCGACACCGTACTGCCAATTGCCATCGCGATGCGTTAAGGTGAGGGGCTCGCGCGGTGGCCGCAGGCGATAATCGCGGCTATCGGATCAGAGATACCCGAACGCGAGCAGTTCGCAGATCAATGGAGCATTGACACATGACCGACAGATTGCAGGCGTCCGTATGCGTTGTCGTACTGCTGCTGATCGTAGGCTGGGTGCTCTATATCGGGCGCGCCGTCTTCATCCCCATGGTGTTCGGCATCATCGCGGTGTATGTGATCGTCGGCTTCACGCGGCTGCTGGAGCGCATACCGGTGATCGGTCCGCGAATGCCGATCCAGTTGCGTTATGCGCTGTCCGCGTTCGTGATTGCAGCCGGAGTCTTCTTTGCTGTCGACATGCTCGTCGAGAACTACGACGCTCTTGTCGCGCTGGCGCCTCGCTATCAGGAATCCGTGCTGACCCTGATCCAGAAAGCGGCGGTGCTTCTCCACCTGGAAACCGAGCCCACGTGGGATTCGCTGCGGCGCGACATGCTCGCGCAGTTCAACGTTCAGGCGCTCGTCGCAAGCATGCTGGCATCGCTGTCGTCCGTGATACTCGACGTTTTCGTGGTGCTGCTGTATGCAAGCTTTCTGCTCGTCGAGCAACGAACCTTCAACGAGAAGCTGGCGAACATATCGTCGAATTCCACCAACGCCGCGCGCATCGAGAGCATCGTCACCGACATCAACCGGCGCATCGGCGCTTATCTGGCGCTCAAGACGCTGCTTGGCGTGGTGCTCGGCGCCATATGCTGGGGCGCGATGCGCAGCGTCGGCCTGCAGTTCGCCGGGTTGTGGGCGGTGCTGATTGCGCTGCTCAACTATGTGCCGTACATCGGCTCGGTGCTCGGCATCGTTTTTCCGACACTGATGTCGGTGCTGCAATTCGGTGAGGTCAATGAAGTGATGATCGTGCTGTTGTCGCTGACCGCCATTCAATTCGTGATCGGCAACATAGTCGATCCCTACCTGATGGGGAACTCGCTGAACCTGAGTCCGTTTGCAATCCTGGCGAGCATGGCGATCTGGTCGGCGATCTGGGGCGTCTCCGGCGCGTTTCTGGCGGTGCCAATCACGGTCATTGTGATCATTATCTTTTCGGAGTTCGAAATGACCAGGCCCGTTGCGGTGCTGTTGTCGAAAAACGGCCGGCTCAACTATGGTGGAAGTGCGCCGCTCGCGTGAGACGCGCGCAGCCGCTAACGCCGATCAGCGGCCCGCAGGCAATCCAGGTCAGCAAGAGCACGCGAAAGCCGCCGTCCTGTCGGCTGCACGGCGAGCGACGCGTCGGCGATCATTCAGATCACGAACAGGATGACCCACAAGGCCGTACATGCCCTGACGAACCAATGGCCACTCCGGTTTTCCGCTGCCCAGGTGACAAGCTATGGCAAATCAACCGGGGCTGGCGTCGCGTGCGGAGTTAGCACAACGAACCGGCTCCGGCACCAGGGTCCCCGCGCGCCCGAACCGCACCGGGTTCATCGGGTGTCACGCGCATGCGCAGGCTCTCTGCGCTATCCGCACCCGATACAAGCGGTGCGCGCAATCGCGCCGAGCCGTCCGTGGCAGATACCGCTGCCTGCATTGTGCGATTCGCCCTCCCGCACGGGCCAGCCGTCTTCGCCGACGAGCGGCACGAATCGCACGTCGCCGAGCCAGCTCCTGTCAAAGTCGTCTTCGCTGCGGCGGACAACCTTGAGCAGCCGCTGATAGTCGTGATCGCGCCCCACCGGCATGACGATGCGTCCGCCGAGCGCGAGCTGCTTGTACCACGCGTCGGGAACGCGGGGTCCGCTGGCCGCCGCGATGATCGCGTCGTACGGTGCGTGTTCCGCGAGGCCGAGCGTGCCGTCGCCGAGATGAACCGTCACATTGGCGATGCCCAGCCGCGCCAGGATGTCGCGAGCGGTATCGACGAGCGCGGCATGGCGCTCGATGGAGTGCACATGTGCCGCAATCGCCGCCGCGACGGCGGCGGCGTAGCCCGAGCCGGTGCCGACGTCGAGCACCCGGTCGCCGGGATGCAGTTCCGCTGCGTCGATCATCGACGCGACCATCGCGGGCTGCGAAATGGTCTGGTCGTTGCCAATGGGCAACGGCGTGTCGTCATAGGCAAACGGCCGAAGATCGGCGGCCACGAATTCCTCGCGTGGCACACGGCGCATCGCGCCGAGCACAAGGGGATTGTTAATGCCGCGCCGGACGATCTGCCGCTCGACCATCCACTCTCGCGCCTCCTTGAAGTCAGTCATAGCCACCTCCGTATTCCGGTCGGCGCGCCTGCCGCGCGTTGCATTGCAACGCTTCGTCAAATGCGGACAAATGGCGCTTGCCGCACCAATGAATTGCCTAGAATCAGTTTACGCGCGCGACGGCCCGGTCGATACGGAAAGTGAAATGGCTTCTCGCGGTGCCCGCGGTGCGCGGCTCCCAACCCGCTTCAATCGTAAGGGGAATTGTCATGGTGACTTATGTGGTTCTGGCGCAGTTTACGGATCAGGGCATCCGCGCGATGAAGAACAGTCCCGAACGGGCCGGTCAGGCGGCCGAGATGGCGAAACGCTTTGGCTGTGAAATGAAAGAGATCTACTGGACGTTAGGCGAATACGACATCGTCTCGGTGATCGAGGCACCCGACGACCAAAGCTTCACCGCCTTCGGTCTGGCGCTGGGTTCAGCGGGCAATGTCCGCACCAACACGCTGCGGGCATTCAGCAAGGACGAAATCGGCTCGATTATTGCTCGGGTTTCCTGACCTGCGCGACTTTCCTCAGGAGATGACGATGAATGCGGACAACAGGAGCGACACCCAAGCTTTCGTACAGACGGCCGAGCAAACCGGGGGCTTCGTCTGGGTGATCACGCTAGTCGACTTCGGCAACCGGGAGGTGAAGCGTTCGCTCGTTTCGGACGTCACCTACGAAACGCGAGCCGCTGCGAAAGATGCTGGCGACGCGCATCTGAAGGGGCTCGCGGAAGATCGTTAGATTAGCCTGGGTCCGATGTATCGCGCGCGCGTGGGGGTCCTGGGCCACGCGGCGGCGCTGTCTTCGTGCGCATTGTTTCGGCGCGGCATTCCATTGTGCGCGGTCATATGGATAGTGAATGTCGCGCGAAGCGATCAGGCGGTGACGCTGGTGAAAGCCTGTTTTGGACTCGCAGTGGTTGACGAATGTGCAGCGCACCGACAGCATTATCGTGGTCGTCCGCTCATTGAGGAGTTCGAACTCGTTTGAGCCTTTGTTTATTCGCAATTTGATCTGCTTTCGCGCAGTACGGCACTCCTGATGCAGGCCGTCTGTGGGGACGCGCAGCGAATCAAACGGCATTACGAGTACATGACTGCCGGGCTGAGCCTGCACCGTGCGCGCGTTGTTGCAGCGTAAGCTTGATTTCACATTCTCGTGATAGACAGCCATGCTAAGCATCGAACCCGATGCCAGGATTGCTAAAAAACCTCGCGTCACGATGCGAATAGACTATAAAGTCTGAAGACGAGATACCAATCGGCGAAAAGTCGGGTGAGAAGTTGGAATGCGAACTCGCCCCCCCATGGTAAATTGCCAGCGCCACTATGCCGACTGCGCGAGCTGTCCATAGCAGGTGGCCCTACGTAGATCTCTGTTACGCCTTTCGCAATCCGAACGACTGGAGAACAAGAATGCTCTTCGACGGTGGTTTCACATTTGGCAATTTCCTGACGGACATCTTTTCCATTTTTATGTTCATCCTGTGGTTCTGGTTGTTCATAACGGTGGCGACCGACCTGTTTCGCCGTCATGATGTATCGGGTTGGGCTAAGGTGCTTTGGGTGATCCTGCTTATCGTGCTGCCGTATATCGGCATTTTCGCGTACCTGCTGACACAACACCGTGGCATGGCCGAACGCGAGCAGGCGCGAGCCAAACAGATGAGGGAAGAACTGCGCCATATGGTGGGCTTCAGCGCTGCCGATGAAATAGAAAAACTCGAGCGGCTGAAGGCGGCAGGCACGCTCTCAGAAGAGGAATACTCGCGCCTGAGAGCACGGGTCGTCGAGTAATCGCAGTTCCTCGCCCGGCGGCCGCGCGAAGTTCACTCACAGCCAGATCGCTGGCGGCGACTCACATGGCCCACCCGGCAAGGTAATGAACGCGCGCCAGCGTTAGATGTTGGGTCAACGGCGCTCCTTGTACGGCTCGCAACTGCGCGGCAACTGCGCGAGAACTGCGCGGCAGTTGCGAGCCCTCACGCCTTCAGCGTATTTTTGTGAATCGCCCCGTCTTTCATGATGACGAGCAGGTTCTTCGACGGATCCGCCAGAAGGGCGAGGTTCTCGACCGGATTACCGTCAACGAGCAACAAATCCGCCAACGCGCCGTCTTCGATCACCCCTAGCTTGCCGGGGTACGGATTGCGCGGTCCCGACAGCGCCAGCAACTGGCCGTTCGTTCCCGTCGCCATTTTCAACGCTTCGCCCGGCGTGTACCAGCGCAGCAGATGCGTCAACATCGTGCCCTGACGCGCGGCAAGCGCGGCCGAGAACAGCAGGTCTGAGCCGAATGCCGTTTTGATCCCGTGCTTTTTGGCCAGCTTATACATGTTGTCCGTACCCGCGAAAACCTCGAGCATCTTCTCCCGGCTGGGACCGGTGAGCGGAACGACGTCGTCTTCGCTGACGAATGGCTGAGTGCTCAGCCATGTGCCGTTCTTCGCCATTAAAGCGGCCGTCGCGTCGTCCATCAGATGAGCATGCTCGATGCACTGGGCCCCCGCGGCGATCGCGCGCTGGACTGCATGCGGCGTGTAGGCGTGCACCATCACATAGGTGCCCCAATCCGCTGCCGTTTCGACGGCCGCGCGTAGTTGCGGCTCGGTGAATGTGAGCATTTCCAACGGGCTGCGCGGTGTGGACACGCCGCCACTGCCCACGATCTTTATCTGCGAGGCCGCTTGTAGAAACTGTTCGCGCACACGCAGCCGGACTTCGTCGGCGGTATCCGCGACGATGCTGCCGCCCGTTTGCTCAGAACTGCTGATCTTGCCGCCGGATCTCGGGATATCCGAAAGCGAGCGGAAATCGCCGTGACCGCCCGTGGTGGTGATCATCGCGCCGGACGGATAAATGCGCGGGCCCGAGATGATGTGCTGATCGATCGCCTGTTTCAGCGCGAAGGCCGGGCCGCCCGCATCGCGCACCGTGGTGAAGCCGCGCATCAACGTGCGTTCGGCCTCCGCGCTGGCGGCCAGATGCAGAAAGCCGATGTCCGCGGTCAGCACGGCCTGCAGCGGCAGCGCGGCGATGATCGTATGCCAGTGCATGTCGATCAGGCCGGGCATCAGTACCCGGGCGCCGCAATCGATGGTCTGCGTGCCGTCGGCCACCGGCGGCTTGCCGGCCGCCACGGTCTGAATGCGATTGCCGTTCACGAGCACGGAGAGACCGTCGCGCAATGTGCCGGTCTTTCCGTCGAAGAGCCTCAGGTTCGTGAAGAGGACAGGCTGTGTGGGGCTTGCGGGTAGCGGCGCCGTCTGCGCACTGGCGAGCTTCGGCAGGATCAGCGCCAGCATGGAGGCGGCCATGCCGGTGACGAAGCCGCGCCGTGAAAGGTCCGCGCTGATCCGGTTATTCACGAATTCGATCTCCGACTTCTGGCAGAAGCAGGCGAATGAATGAGCGGAGTTGTCTTGACTGCCCGGCTTGCGAGAGAACATCGATCCCCTCCAGATAGTTTTGGGAGTTGACGCGTGGCGGCGAGTAGACAGTATAGGTAGGCCGGATCAAAAGTGAAATGCGAACCGTGGCGGGTGCGCGTGAATATCGGATTGCGGCGAGTGGAAAGGCACACGGTCAATCCGTTGCCTGGTCATGCTTACAAAAGTGACGGCGCGAAGCAATGAAAAGCGCGATGACGGAGACGATTACAAAAGCGATTCGATTGGCAGAACAGACAGCATCCATACACCCAGTCGCCCATACCACGTCGTATTGGGCTCCGTGTCGTGGCGAATTTCCTTGTCGCCGTTGCGCTCGATCCAATAGAGCTTGCCATGCTCGTCGAGCCGGACCGAATAGGCGACTTGCGGGACCAGCGCGAGGAAGATCGCATCGATCCGGCTGGCGAGTTCAGGGCTGTCGATCACGAGTCCGAGCTCGGTATTCAGATGCGCCGAGCGCGGATCGAAATTGAACGAACCGACGAAGACCCGCCGAGAATCGACCGTGAAAGTTTTCGCATGCAAACTGGAGCCCGAACTACCGAATGGCCCAGGCGACTGTTCTTTCTTGTGATGGCCGAGCGGCGAGCGCCGCAATTCGTAGAGACGCACCCCACGGGTCAGAAGTTCGACGCGCCGTTTGGCGTAGCCGGAATGGACCGCGGCGACGTCCGTGGCTTCCAGCGCGTTGGTCAGCACGACCACATCCACGCCGCGCGCGGCGAGCCCGCTCAGGTACTGTGTGCCCGCCGCGGCCGGGACGAAATACGGCGACACCAGATCCAGTTCATGCGTGGGCTCGCCCAGCACTTCCCTCAGCTGAGGCGAAATGAGCGCGTGCGGCGGCGCGTTGTTCAGGCCTTTCGCAGGATCGTCGCTGATCACGTCGGTTTTTGCCCATTCGAACCGCAAGCGCTGGTCAAGCATCTGCTGCACGATATGCGGACCGCGCAAGGCGTCGAGATAGGCTTGGGCCGCCGGGTCGTGATCGATCGCCTTTGCCTTGCCTTCAAGCGCGTCGAGTTGGGTCGCGTCCGGGTGCGCGACAATCCGCTCGACGGGATAGGCCGACGCACTGGCCCAATAGCGGTCGAAGTCTCGCGCCACCTCGGCGGCGGCGGGTCCGACCGCCAGCACGTCCAGGTCCGCGAAGACGATGCCGTCGGTGGCGTCGAAGTACTCGTCACCAATGTTCCGGCCGCCCAGAATGGTCGCCGTGCTGTCAGCGGTCAGCGACTTGTTGTGCATGCGCCGATTGGCGCGCGAAAAATCCGTTAGGAAACCGATGAATTTGGGCTTGCGTACCACGAACGGATTGAAGAGGCGAACCTCGATGTTCGGATGCGCTGCGAGCGCGGCCAGCGTCGGGTCGAGAGACGAGGGGATGCCCAGGTCGTCCAGAAGCAGGCGCACACGCACGCCGCGATCGGCGGCTTCATGGAGTTCTTCGAGCAGCAGCGTGCCGGTCAGGTCGTTGCGCCAGATGTAGTACTGGACGTCCAGCGTGCGCTGCGCCGAGCGGATCAGATCCATGCGTGCCGCAAACGCTCGGTGCGCATCGGGCAGCGGATAGATGCCGGTGAAGCCCTCATGGTTCGCAAGCCCAGGGGCGACGGCATGGCCGAGCTGGGTCGAAGCGGCCTGCGCGGGCGTCAGCGCGCTCGACACCGTGCGATTATCGAGGGATGGCAACGCACAGCCGGTTAGCAGGCACGCGCAAAGCAGCAACGCTGAGATCGCGCCGATAGATCGACGAATCGAGTTGAACGGCGTGTGTTTCAGCGATCGCATACGGTCCATAACGTCCTTGCGGTCATGACTATCCGTCCGGTTCTACAATGTGCAGGCCGGATGAGTTGGCTCGTGCCCAGCCCGGCGCCTTGCATTGCGCGATCAGAATACTATGACTGACGGTTTGCCGGAATCGGCAACAGCGCGTCGTTCCTGTCGCAGAACCGGTCAACCGGTGTCGGTTGAGCGTTTCGCACCTTCCGGAGTCGAGCAACGTGAAACTATCCCGCTTGCTGTCTGGCAGTGTTCTGCTTTTCGCGATCGGCGCGGTGTTGCAGTTCGTATGGCCGCTTTCGCAGCCGGCGTCGTACCATCACTTCGCCGACGAGCGTTCGCTCGGGATGCTTCCGAACGCGTCCGATGTGCTGTCGAACCTCGTCATCCTGGCTGCAGGTCTGGTCAATTCCGGGTGGGTGATACGGCATGCGCGACACCGGCCGCTCCAGTTTCCGGCGATGCTGGTCGCGGGCCCTGGCCTCGTCCTCACGGCGTTCGGCTCGGCCTACTATCACGCGGCGCCTTCCGATGCGACGCTGGTGTGGGACAGATTGCCGATGACGATCGTGTTCGCCGGAATCCTTGCGATGCTCTGGAGTTCGGTGACCAGGCAGCGCGTGGGCTGGGTGCAGATGCTGGTTCTGGTTGCCGTCTCGCTGGCTACCGTCGAATACTGGCTCGCATTCGACAGCCTTTGGCCCTATGCGATCTTGCAGTTCGGCGGACTTGCCGCCGTGGTCGGCATGACCGTCGCTCGCAAGGTCGATGCGCCCTTCGCATGGGCGATGGTCATCGTCTTCTACGGGCTTGCAAAGGTGTTCGAAAGTCTCGACTGGCAGATCTGGGCAATGACGGGTCATCTCCTCGCGGGGCACGCGCTGAAACATATCGCCAGCGGATGCGCCGGCGCGGCGCTGCTGCTGATCGCGCAAGCGCCGCAGCGGTTCAGCGTGCCGCTAGCCGTCTAGCTGCGGTTAGGCCGGCCGTCAGGCGTTGCGGTAGACGACCTCGTCCCGGCCTGCCGAAGCACGCCCCTGAACGCTGAGCAGATGCTCGCGCATGGCGCGGGCCGCCGCATCACCGTCTCGGGCCTGCATGGCGCTGACGATGGCTTGATGCTGCTGGGCGAAGAACTCACGCGTGATCTGCGCCGCCGTCTTCTCGCGCAGCGTGGGTTTCACCCGCATGGAGTTGATCACTTCCATCAACGCAATGAGCGCCGGGTTGCGCGTGGCCTGGCCGATCAACAGGTGAAACCGGTGATCCCATTGCTGCCACTCGTCGTCGTTCTTCGCCGCAGCGTTCTTGCGCGCGCATTTCTCCAGCTCCAGCAGATCGTCGCGGCTCGCTTTCGTCGCGGCAAGCTCGGCGAGCGCAGGCTCGAATAGCAGCCGCATTTCCGCGATGTCCGCCGGACTGGCTCCGGCGCGAAGGCTGTGCAGCGTGGGCGCGAACTTCAACGGCCGCGCGCCCAGGTAAGTGCCGCGGCCGACCCCACGCCAAACCTGCCCGGCGGCCTCGAGCGAAGCCAGCGCGGCGCGCAGCTCCCGCCGGCTGATGCCGAGCTCGTCGGCGAGTTTTCTTTCCGGCGGCAAGATGTCGCCGTCGCGAAGCCGATGATCGGCAATGTAGTGACGCAGGGCGTTGAGCGCTGAGCTTTCCATGTCTCGCTGGACCAATATGAATTGGTACCGAATATAGCAGAATCCGAGAGCTGCGCAGCGTGTCGTTCCGCGATATTTTTTGATCGCATAAGATAGGGCGTGCACCGGGTTAACACCGGGTGAAGTCCGCCGCCGTTGGCCGTATTCTGACACGTTATTTTGACTGAACCTTTGGTAATTGGTTCATAAGATCATCGCCATTCGCTGTATTGAGGAGTCGAGCATGTCCTTTACAACCCGTCCCGAACTGATCGGCACCTTCGGCATGGTGGCGTCGACGCATTGGCTGGCCAGCGCGTCGGCAATGGCCGTGCTGGAAAAGGGTGGCAACGCGTTCGATGCCGCGGCCGCGGCCGGGTTCGTTCTGCAGATCGTCGAGCCGCATCTGAACGGTCCGGGCGGCGAGCTGCCGGTCGTGTTCTACAGTGCGCGCGAGGACCGCGTGCGCGTGCTGTGCGGCCAGGGTGTGACGCCGGCCGCGATGACGATCGAGCGCATGCGCGGCATGGGGCTCGATGTCGTTCCGGGGACAGGCTTGCTGCCAGCCGTGGTGCCCGGGGCGTTCGGCGCATGGATGGCGATGCTGCGCGACTACGGCCAACTGCCGCTAGAGGACGTGTTGAGCTATGCGATCGGCTATGCGGAGAACGGCTATCCGGTGCTGCCGCGCCTGACCTCGTCGATTCTCGCCATCAAGGATTTCTTCCGGACTGAATGGCCGACCTCGGCCGAACAATGGCTGCGCGACGGCGATGCGCCGATGCCCAACCGGCTGTTCGCCAATCCGGCCATTGCGCAAACGTACCGGCGCATCCTGCAGGAAGCGAAAACGCGCGGCGACCGCGCAGAGCAGTGCGAAGGCGCGCGCGACGTTTTCTACCGCGGCTTCGTGGCCGATGCGATCGACCGGTATTTCCGCTCGACTCCCGTGCTCGACACCTCGGGGCAGCGCAACCGCGGCCTGCTCGATGCCGACGATCTCGCGCGCTGGCAGCCTACGTATGAAGAGCCGGTCTCCTACGACTACGCAGGCCTGCGCGTCCACAAGACGGGCCCCTGGGGCCAGGGGCCGATGTTCCTGCAGCAGCTCGCGTTGCTCAAGGGCTTCGACCTCGCTGCGATGGACCCGCTCGGGCCTGACTTCGTGCATACGGTGATCGAATGCTCGAAGCTCGCGTTTGCCGATCGGGAAGTGTTCTACGGCGACCCGCTGTTCGCGCAGGTGCCGATGGATACGTTGCTGAGCGGCGCGTACAACGACGAACGCCGCAAGCTGATCGATCCCGCTCGGGCGTCGTTCGAATTCCGTCCCGGCATGCTCGGCGACAGCGAGCGGCGCGCCGCGCTGATTCTCGCCAATGCCGGCAAACAGCAGTCCGGCGGCTTCGGCCAGGGCGAGCCGACCTTTGCGCCGCTGCCAGAACTGCGCGGTGACACGGTTCATCTGGACGTCGTCGATCGCTGGGGCAACATGGTCTCGGCAACGCCGTCGGGCGGCTGGCTGCAGGCGTCGCCCGCGGTGCCGGGTCTCGGCTTCAACGTGACCACGCGGGCGCAGATGTTCTGGATGGAAGAGGGCTTGCCGTCGTCGCTGGGGCCGGGACGCCGCCCGCGCACCACCTTGTCGCCCACGCTCGTCACGCGCGCGGGCAAGCCCTACGCGGCCTTCGGCACACCCGGCGGCGACCAGCAGGATCAGTGGTCGCTGCAGCTGTTTCTGCGGCACGTGCACGGCGGCATGGACTTCCAGGCTGCCGCGGACGCACCGTCGTTCCAGACGGCTCACTTTCCGGGCTCGTTCTACCCGCGTTCCATGCAGCTGGGCCAGATGTCCGCCGAGTCGCGCTTTGCGGAGGAGACGCTCGCCTGCTTGCGCGCGCGCGGGCATGACTTGAATGTGGCCGAGCCGTGGGCGTTGGGCCGCGTGTGTGCAGTCGGAATCAGAAACGGGCTGATGCGTGGCGCGGCGACACCGCGCCAGATGCAGGCCTACGCGGTCGGGCGATAAGGTTTCGGCCCGCCAATCGCGAACCACTACTCGGGGAGAAACGCCGTGTCTGCTGTTGCCGCCCGTCTGGAAAGACTGCCTATTTCGGGCTTTCATCGCAAGCTCCTGCTCATTGGCGGCCTGGGATATATGTTCGATGGACTCGATTCGTCATCGCTTGCCTTCCTGCTGCCGGTCGTGAGCAAGCTGTGGCATCTGACCAGTGCCGAAACCGGTCTCGTCGCGAGCAGCACGTATATCGGCTACTTCTTCGGCGCGTTTCTCTCCGGCGTGCTCGCCGACGTGATCGGCCGCCGCCGCATCATGATGTCGGCGCTCGCGATCTACTGCGCAGCGTCGCTCGCGAGCGCGGCCGCGAGCGACTGGCATACCTTCTTCGCGTTGCGCATCGTCGCAGGCTTTGGCTCGGGCGCGGAGACGGTGGTGATCGCGCCGTTCCTCGCCGAGTTCGTGCCGCGGCGCTACCGGGGCATTTTTTGCGGCGCGCTGGTCGGGTTCATGTCGTTCGGCTATCTCGGCTCGTCGATTCTCGGCTTCACCGTGGTGCGCAACTTCACGGACGGCTGGCGCTATCTCGCCGTCGCGACTTCCTTGCCGGTGGTGATGCTGCTGTGGTGGCGCAGGACGCTGCCCGAGTCGCCGCGCTGGCTGGAAAGCCAGGGGCGACGCGGCGAAGCGAGCCGTATCGTGAGCGATATCGAAGCGTGGTTTGCAACGCGCGGTATTGCGCTCGCGCCCGTCGCTTCGCTCGGTGAGACGGCTGCGCCCGCACCGGCGAAGGCGGGCGCATTGCAGAATGTGCTGACGCTGTGGTCGCCACGGCTCGCACGCACCACGGCGGTCAGTTGGCTGATGTGGTTTTCGGTCGCGTTCGCGTACTACTCGTTCTTTTCGTGGATTCCGAGCCTGCTGCTCAAGGAAGGGCTCACGATGACGAAAAGCTTCGGCTATTCGATCGCGATCTACGGCGCACAGATTCCGGGCTATTTTTCGGCGGCGTGGCTCAACGAACGGATCGGCCGCAAGGCGGTCGTCGCGTCGTACATGCTGCTGGGCGGAGCGGCGGCGATCATGCTGGCGTTCTCGCATACCGGCATACAGATCATGGCCGCCGGCATCGCGTTGTCGTTCTTCATGAACGGCGCGTTCGCCGGCGTCTACGCCTACACGCCCGAAGTATTCCCGACCGCGGTGCGCGCCACCGGTACCGGCTCGTCGTCATCGTTTGGCCGGATCGGCTCGGTGAGCGCGCCGATTCTGGTCGGCCTCGTGTACCCGACGCTGGGCTTTTTCGGCGTGTTCACCATGACCACGACGGTCCTGCTGATCGGGGCCTGCGTGGTGTTCTTCCTCGGCATCGAGACGCGCAACCGCTCGCTGGAAGACATCGAAGTAGAGGGCGCGGCAACGGCGCCGGACCTTCGCCGCCCGCTCAGCTCCACCGAAATGCGCAGCTGAGCATTCCTTATTTCTCGAATCGGCACACGGACCATGCAAGACGATCTTATCGAGCAGCACGCGCTGGAACTGTCGGATCTCGAACGTCTCGCCCAAGCGCTGCGCGTGAAGGATCAACCCGCCGAAATTTTTCAGGCGGTGCACGCTGTAGCGTCGAGCGCGATCGGGGCGCGCCTTTTCACGATCATGTCCTACGATGCGCGGCAGCACGAGGTCGAGCGTGTCTATACCAACATGCCGGCTGTTTATCCGCTTGGCGGGCGCAAGAAAAAGCGCGGCACCGCGTGGTCGAATCAGATCCTGCAGGACTTGAAGCCCTTCCGCGCGCAAACCGCGCAAGGCATTCGCGACGCGTTCGACGATCACGCGGTGATGACCTCCATGGGGCTCGGCTCGATCCTGAACATTCCGATCGCGTACGACGGGGTCTGCGTCGGCACGATGAACATGACCCACGTCGAAAGCTGGTACACGCGCAGGCATGAACAGATCGGCGTGCTGATCGGCAGCTTTCTCGCCCCCGCTTTGCTCGATCTGCAATGGGCTCGCGCGCACGGTCTCACATCTTACTGACTTCACCGAAACCATGGCTTACACCACACCGTCAGCCTCGACCACGATTTCCGAAGCCCAGGGTCGCTGGCTGCTCGTCTTCATTCTCGGCTACCTCGCGCTGATCGCCGACGGCGCGGATGTGATGATGTACGGGCTGACACTCACCCGCATCAAAAACGAATTCGGACTGACCAACGTCGAGTCGGGCGCACTCGGAAGCTTGACGTTGATCGGCATGGCGATCGGCGGAATCGCGGGCGGTTGGGCGAGCGATCGCCTTGGGCGGGTGCGGGTGGTCGCCTGGGCGTTGGCGCTCTTTTCGCTAGGCGCCGGCTTGCTCGGACTCACGCATAACTTCGTGGAATTCGCGGTCGTGCGATTCATCAGTTCTCTCGGCATCGGCTGCATGGTGCTGGTGACGACGCTCGTCGCCGAATACGTGCCGACCGAGCGGCGCTCGCTCATCCTCGGTATGTTGCAGACGGGTATCTCGTCGGGCTATATCGTCGTCATCGCGTTGAGCAACTGGATCTTGCCGCAGTACGGCTGGCGCACGCTGTACTACGTGTCGGCGCTGCCCGTGCTGCTCGCGCTGGCGATCAAATTCGCGGTGCCGGAACCGGCGAACTGGCAAGCCGTCCGGGCGGCTGCTCGCAAGGGCGAACGCGGGCTCCTCGCGAATCGCTACGCGGGGATCTTCGGCGACCGGCAGGCGCGAACCATGTTCATTCTGTGGACGCTCGCCTCGGTGTTCGCGCTTTCCGGGTTTTACGGGTTGAACAACTGGTTGCCCACTTATCTGGAAAAAGAACTGCACGTCAAATTCAACGCGATGGCCGGATACATGATCGGCACGTTCGTGGTCGCCTTCGTCGGCAAAATCGTCGCCGGATGGCTCGGCGACCGGTGGAGCCGGCGCGGTGTGTATGTGCTCGGCTGCATCGGCGCAGCGCTCTTTTTGCCGGTCATCATCTTCTTTCATACTCGCGAGAACATCGTTTATCTGATGCTGCTGTTCGGCTTCCTGTACGGCGTGCCGCTGGGGACCATCGGCACGTTTATGTCCGAGAGCTTCCCGACTTCGATTCGCGGCACGGCGGTGGGCGGCTCTTATAACCTCGGCCGCTTCTGCTCGGGCGCGGCGCCGATCGTTATCGGTTATCTGGCTACGCAGTTTTCAATTGGCGCGGGGTTTCTGGTAGTGGGCGCGGTATTCTTTCTGAGCGGTGTCACCGCCTTGTTCGTGCCGGACCGGTTGTACGACACACAGAAGTAGACCGCTTTTCGAGCGCCACTGTCGCAAAGACAGGGTGGTTAGTCAGGAGATCGAACCAAATTGGCGAGATCATCGGATACCGTTCGAAAATTTTCCGTTCCCTGCAACTACTGCACTGCACTGCGCTGCATTCAAGCGTTGGACGTGCTCGACTTCATCCGCAGCGCGCATCATGCACGGATGCCGTTCACTGTCCGCGCGGCGGCCTGTCGCGAGCGACGGTTGTAGAATGAAAACCCGAACGACCTGCGAAGCCCGCGCGCCACATCCGATTTCTCCGAGTGAACAAGCCCAGCTATCCGACCCTCCAGGCCCTTCTGACCGACGTCCGCAATTGCCGCGCATGCGAACGCGACCTGCCGCTGGGTCCGCGGCCCGTCGTGCGTGCCACCGACCAAGCCCGCATTCTGATCGTGGGTCAAGCACCCGGTGCGCGGGTTCACGCGTCGGGGATCGCATGGAGCGACGCCAGCGGCGAGCGTCTGCGATCCTGGCTGGGCGTCGACGCCACATCGTTTTACGACGATACGCAGTTCGCGATCATCCCAATGGGTTTCTGTTATCCCGGACGAGGCGCTAGCGGCGACAAGCCGCCGCGCCGCGAATGCGCGCAACTGTGGCTCGACAGCCTGCTGGAGAAGTTGCACAACGTGCAGTTGACCCTTTTGATCGGGCAATACGCGCAGCGCCATTTCCTTGGCCGGCGCCGCAAGCCGTCGCTGACCGAAACAGTGCGTGCCTGGGGCGAGTACGCGCCGGCCTTCATTCCGTTGCCGCACCCGTCGCCGCGCAATCAGGCATGGTTCAAGCATCACCCCTGGTTCGAAAGCGAAGTGCTGCCGATGCTGCGCTCAAGGGTGCAAGCAGTCACTTCCGGCTCACGCGCAAACAGATAAGCGGGATCGGCACACGCTGTAGAGCGGAGGAACGCATGACGCGTGCAAACAGCAAGAGCGCGAAGATCGTGATTCAGCGCGCCTACGAAGAGCCGGGTCCTGACGACGTTTTCGCGTGCTCGTCGATCGCGTATGGCCGCGCGGCCGCAGTAAGGAGACGCTTAAACTGGACGAGTGGTTGCGCGAGCTTGCGCCGAGCGCGGAACTGCGCGAATGGTTCGGGCACGATCCGGAGCGATGGACGGAGTTTCAGCAGCGCTATCGGGATGAACTGGACAGCGACGAAATGCGAGCGCGCGTGCAGCAACTGTTGAAAGACGCTGCCGATCAGCGGATCACGCTCGTCTACGGCGCCAAAGACGAGGAACACAACCAGGCGGTCGTGTTGCGCGATGTCCTGTTGCACCTGCACAAACGCTGAACTCGCGGCAGGTGCCCACGGCACTCGATGTCTGCCAGTTCGGTGCGAAACGCCGAACGCGCCTCACGCCGCTAGCATAGGCCGCGCCAATCCGCATAGCGTCCTATAGCCAGACTGATTGGTCAATAGAGAGGTGTGCTCTGTTGATCAATCGCGACGGCGGTCCGATACTCGAAGGTGTCGTCGCCTCGCTTACCGGGCGATGGCGACGCCAGCCTGCGCAAGAAACCATTTGCCGCGGCCGTTTTCCGGTTTCGGACCAAGGTGGATGCTCACCGGCGTGGGCATCAGCGGCAACGGGAGCGTCTTCCGGTAGAAGTGCAGGACGTCCGGCTGATAGCCGGGACCGCCGGCGAGACCGCGGAACTGGCGGTCGAACCATGAGCGACACAGAAGGGGGCCTGATATGGCGAATGCTGATCTGGCAGTACTCTGGGGCGTCGGGATTCTGGCGCTGGCCTGCCTGGTCGTGTGCGGAGTCTATCTGTACTGGAGCAGCGAGAAATACCGCGGCCGAAAGCAGCGGTCCGGCATCCAGAAGAGCGGCATTCGACCGACCGGCAAAAACAGACCACTGTTGTCGCAAACGGAGGCAGGCATCGGCACACAGCTCAGCCATCGCTGCCGAACCTCCCTCTATCGGGCCGTGTTCGATAACACTCACCACGAAAGCATCGTGTTCGTGCTCGCCGCCAGCCGCGACGATGCGCGCGAATGCGCGCTCGGCGCGCTGGCTGCGATCCACGGGATTGCGGTCGAAGACGTGCGTCTTGGCGACCTCGCGTCGTTTGACGAAATGATCGAGATCGGCGTCAGCGAAGACCGGGACTTACGCGTATTCGAGCTCGCCTGGAAAGACTCGAGCGTGAGCGCATGGGTGGGGCACCCGCTGTTCCTGACCGACGACTCTACGTTGCTAGGCAAATGGGCTGAGCTATACGCGGACCTCGCGCGCGAACTGGCGCTCAGTACCATCGACCGGGCGCGAGGCTGAGCCCGCGCAAGGCGTCGAAGAAAACCGTCGCACTTCGGCTGCCTGGCGAGGCAGCATGACGCGCCCGGCGAGGGGCTCTTGCCGTTCGCTCCGCCGCGGTGACGGTTTGCACGTTGTGCTGCGCGAGTACGCCTGTTTCCACGCTTCGCTACGGCAAGTCCGGTGGCCCGCCTGTGCGGCGTCGCCGAAACTCGCCATCGCCTGGCTCAGCCTGGCCTTGGCTTTGGCCTTGGCTTCAGCGCAGCAAAATCTCCAACCCCATGACCCCACCCCGCTAGGCCAACCACAGCATGCATGCGGCTTGACACTAATATACTTCTAGAGGTATATAAGAGACATGGAATCGACATTCGCCATCATCGCTGAACCGAGCCGCCGCGCGATCCTCAGTCTGCTCGCATCGTCGGAGCAGTCCGTGGGTGAAATCGAGGAGAAGCTCAATCTCTCGCAGCCCTCGGTTTCAAAGCACCTTCGCGTGCTTCGGGAGGCTGGCTTCGTGGAAGCCCGCGTGGACGCACAGCGCCGTTTGTACCGGATCAAACCGGAGCCGCTGATGGAGATCGACGCATGGCTCGAGCCGTTTCGCCGCTACTGGTCGGTTCATGTCGATGCTCTCGAACGCCACCTCGATCAGAGGTATCCCGCACCGCGCCGCAAGAGGAAGAAATCATGAGCAGTCGAGACGAATACATGCCGGGTCCCGCCGCCGGCGCCGAAGTCAGAAAAGACGGCGAAAAATGGACGCTCGTTCTGGTTCGCGAGTTGCGCCATTCGCCGCAGAAAGTCTGGCATGCGCTAACCGATCCGGCCAGCCTGCGCGAATGGGCGCCATTCGACGCCGACCGCAGTCTCGCCGCTGTGGGGTCGGTCAAGCTGTCAACGGTCGGCACGCCGGCCCCGCAAGTCTCCGAGACCGAGGTGACCCGCGCCGACGCGCCAAAGCTGCTCGAATACCGCTGGGGCGACAACCAGATGCGATGG
The DNA here is from genome assembly GCF_040812055.1 of Paraburkholderia suaedae. NCBI lineage: Bacteria > Pseudomonadati > Pseudomonadota > Betaproteobacteria > Burkholderiales > Burkholderiaceae > Paraburkholderia > Paraburkholderia suaedae. The sequence goes on from NZ_JBFOAH010000015.1 coordinate 168,384, forward strand.
GAACTGGAACCGCTCGGGGACGGCACGCGGCTCACGTTGTGGCACAACATCGATCGCGGCTTCATCGCGATGGGTGCGGCGGGCTGGCACATCTGCCTCGATGTACTCGATCGGCTCCTGGGCGACGAACCGATTGGCCGTATCGTCGGTGGCGACGCAATGCGGTTCGGTTGGCCTCGCCTGAACGAGGAGTATGCCAAGCGCTTTGGCATCTGAAGCACGATCCGCTACACGAAGAGTTTCCGCGCGCTGAGCACGGAGAATGAGTTGCTCTGCAATCGGCGCGACGCGCAAGTCGAGGAGAACAACATGAAAAAATCGGATTCGCCCGAGGGCCAGCCGGCATCCGCGTTGATCGACAAGAGAATCGCCGATCTCGGGGACTGGCGAGGCGAGACCTTGAGCCGGATGCGCGAGCTCATCAAGGAAGCGGACCCGGAGGTCGTGGAGGAGTGGAAGTGGATGGGCACGCCCACATGGTCGCACGATGGAATCATTTGCACCGGCGAGTCGTATAAGTCGGTCGTGAAGCTGACCTTCGCGAAAGGGGCTTCGTTGCGTGACCCGGCCAGGCTGTTCAACGCGAGCCTCGACGGCAACGTCAGGCGCGCGATCGACATCCATGAAGGCGAGCAGATCAACGCGGACGCGTTCAGGGCACTCGTCCGCGCGGCGCTTGCCCTGAACACGGCCAACGCAAAAGCCAAAGCAAAGCCGAAGCGGGACAAGTAGCCGGCGGCACGCCAACGCGTTGTTTGCTCGAAGCACCATTGCCCGGGCGTGCTTCGAGCAACGGCATCCACGCCCGCGCGCAACGCTCAGTCGGCAATCTCGGGTTCCACGAGCTTCGTCAACTGCATCAGCGACTCCTGCCAGCCGAGGTAGCACATCTCGACGGGAATGACCTCGGGCACGCCCTCCTGCACGATCGTGACCTCTGTACCGCACGACACCTGCCGCAAGGAAATGGTGGCGTGCATCTGGCCGGGCAAATTAGGGTCGTCGAAACGGTCTGAATAGCGGATCTTCTCGAACGGCACCAATTCCACGTATTCGCCGCCGAACGAGTGGCTGTTGCCGGTGCTGAAATTGCGAAACGACATCTTGTACGTGCCCCCGACGCGAGCATCCATGTGATGGACGTGACAGGTGAAGCCGTACGGAGGAAGCCACTTCGCGAGTGCATCGGGTTCGAGGAACGCGCGGTAGATGCGCTCGGGGGTCGCGCGCAAGACGCGGTGCAGGTGGATGGTTCCAGTAGCCATGATGTGCTCGCTTTTCACTGAAGAAGTTGTTGATACTCGCACGACGAATGGACGACTGCGGTATCGACACCGCTACGACCAGGGAAAACCCATCCTGCTGCGCGCCTGCCGCGGCGCGATCAACGCCGCTTGCTTGCGCGTTGCTTTTTATGCGCCGGGCCGGGCCAGCGAACTTCCACAATCCGATCTCACCGGCTCACTCACGTCCGGCGAAAGTGGTAGCGTTGACAAGTGGCACTGACGACGCCCGTCACGCTGTCACGCAAGGTTTTCTCGTGCGCCAAAACTGCATGAAGGAGACGCCAACATGAACGGCTATCAGGTCACCTTCTTTACCCAGCAGGATCGCCGCCACCGGGGCAAGCCGCTGGCCGACTGGCTGATCCATCTCGCGGCTGAACTGGGTCTGCGCGGTGCCACCGTGATACCGGCCAGCGAAGGCATCGGCCACCATCATCGCATTCACTCCGCGCACTTTTTCGAATTGACGGACCAGCCTCTGTCCGTCGTGATGGCAGTCACGAGCGAGGAAACCGACCGCTTGTTCGAGCGGCTTCGCGCGGATGGCGTACACGTGTTCTACGTCAAGACGCCCGTCGAGTTCGGCGTGGTGGGTGATGACGAGGGTGATGACGACGCGAAGATCAGCAAACCATAGCATGCGATCCGGCTGTTGCCGGCAACAAGTGTGGCAAACGTCGATGCCCATCTCCGGCTGTTCCTGCTAAAGAGACGACGGTCACAGCGTGCCGTTGGCGGCGCGCAGTATTGGGCTCGCTACCGGCTGCACGCCGCACTTCGTTGCATCGCTCTATGCATGCCCTGCATGAAATGATTTTTGCAATGCATTTGCGTGGCCTGGCAGATTACGCTCGAATGTCGGGCTCGCGCGCGGGGACACTTTGCATAAGCAAACTCTCTCCCGGCGCTCATCGACCTGATGAACCGCGCGACGACACCTGTGGAATCACCCCACGCATTTTTGCCAAAGAGTGACAAAGGAGAAACATGAAAGCCATGCTTGCAACCCTGACGGTCGCGCTGCTCGCCGTATCGTCCGGCAACGCGATCGCGAAGGATGGGTCGACCGTGCGGTTCGGCGTCGACCCGAGCTATCCGCCATTCGAATCCAAGGCTGCCGACGGCAAGCTCGTCGGCTTCGACATCGATCTGGGCAACGAGATTTGCCGACGCCTGGACGCGAAGTGCGTGTGGGTGGAAAACGCCTTCGATGGGATGATTCCCGCGCTCAAGGGACGCAAGTTCGACGGCGTGCTCTCGACCATGTCGATGACGCCGGCGCGTCAGTCGCAGATCGCGTTCTCCGCGAAAGTGTTCCGCATCCCAACGCGCCTCATCGCCCGGAAGGGCTCGACGATCGTGCCGACGCCGCAAGCGGTGAAGGGCAAACGGATCGGCGTGGAGCAGGGCACGATCCAGGAAACCTACGCGAAAACGTATTGGGAGCCGGCCGGCGCGAGCATCGTGTCTTATCAGGATCAGGATCAGGTGTACGCGGACCTGATTGCTGCGCGCATCGACGCATCGTTGCAGAATGCCGTGCAAGCCGACGTCGGTTTCCTGCGCACGCCGCGCGGCAAGGACTTCGAATTTGCCGGCGATCCGCTTTACGATGCGAAGACCTTGGGCAGCGGTACCGCGATCGGACTGCGCAAGGAGGATGCTGATCTGAAAGCGAAGATCGACAAGGCCATCGCCGATACGCGTGCCGACGGCACGTACGACAGGATCGCGAAGAAGTACTTCGACTTCGACGTCTACGGCCAGTGACAGCGCTTGGCGCACGACCGGGCGGCGGGATTTTCGTCGACGAGCCGATGCAGCCCATGCGAATTCTTGCGATGGCTGCCGCAATTCACGCGTGATGAACTGCCTTTTCCAGCGCACCGACTTGTTTGACTAACGGAGAACACTGTTGCCAGATCGGCGCGGCGGCGCACTTGGTCCAGTCAATATTCAGCGATACATCGCGCCATGGCTGACAATCGCCTAACGCTGATCTAGTTCAACACGTCGGCCAACTTCCACACCGGACATGGGCGGCGGCACAATCCGTCGAACCCGTAGCTGCGGATCTTGGCGGGCGAGTCGTCAGGCCAGATATTCGTCATTGCGATGATGAGCACGTTCGCAAATGCGGGATCTTTGGCTGCGGCGCGTATCAGTCTGAAGTCGTCGTCCTGGCCGAGGCGCGTGTCGAACAGCAGTGCACGTGGTTTCCAGTGTTCGAGCATCAACTGCAACGCATCGACGTCGGCCGCGCAGACGGCGGTCAGTCCTTTAAGCCTGAGCAGTAGCGCGATCGATTCTCCAACGCCGATGTCCGCGTGGGCCACCATCACACTGTAAGCATCGATTGTGTCTGCAGTGCGCTTGTGATTCCACAACGCGAATTGCGTTTCGTCTTCGTGGGGCGGTCGCTGAGTCATCCGTTGTCTCTCATCCGTGGCTGAGCGAAATCGGACGGTGGGGGAACGGACAACCGCTGCACTCCGGACTTCGACCGATGCTATGGCACCCGTTTGAGCGGGTTCTATGAAAATACGCCCCCTCGAACCGACTGACAAGATAGCGGATACAAGTGTTCCATCGCCCGGATGCTCCCGCTTTAACTCCGGCCTCTGCGCAAAACAGGGCCACAAAGTCCCAATGCACCCGGTCATGCAGCGCCGCGAGGCGCGCGCAGGTTCGCCGCTCCGCGCCTTGAGACTGCGCGTGTTCTGCGACGAAGCGGTCGAATGCCGCCCACGCCCTGACTTTCGAATAGGAACATTGACGCAGTGGGCCGCGAGACTCCCAAATGCCCGAACCTTCGGTATGCCAGGCTTTCTCCAGGTGTTCGACGATGCGCAGTTTCACGGCCGCTTCATGCTGGGACGCAGAAATGCCGCCGCGCCGCGCCAGATGCAGACAGTCGATGACTTCGCCGAGCACGTCGACCTGGTGCTGCATCGATGCCGCATTGCCCGCGCGCACCGGCCCCGAATACCGCTTCAGCGTCAAGTGGACTGGGCGGGGGCAGATGGGATTGCCCATAGCTCATGACGAATGGCACACGTTCGCCCGCTTTCACTTCGATGTCGCCTCGATGGACTCGTCGCGGATCAACTGCTGCACTGGGGCGCGAACCACGATCAGGTCCGGGCCGACCCGCGCGACGATGGCTTCGTCCTCGGCACTCAGCCAGGGCGGCACGAGGCCAAAGTCGAAGCGCAGCCGCAGCACCGAGCGCATGGCGACGGTGCCGCGCAGTCCGACGACGATCCGCACGATCGACGGAAACGTCCCGCGCATCGGCATGAAGTCGACGATACGGACAGCGCCTTCAGCGCTTTCGAAATCCGTCTCGCTGACGAGCGTGTCGTGCTGATAGCGGCGGCTGCGACCGGCCGGAAGATGCTCCGGCGCGATCCACCAATGCCCGTGCTCTTCGTGGCCGAGCAAAGCGGCAAAGCAGGCATCGTCGTCGAAGCGCGGCCAGCATAGGAAATCGATCGACGCATCGCGGCTCACCAGCGCGGTACTCTCTGCGTCGCGTATCAGCCCGTAGTCTTCAATACGTCGGCTCATTTTCCGTCCTGCTAACCCGGCGTTCGATCTTCGTGCGCACCTGTCTCCGGATGCTCATGCTCGCCATCTGCGGGCGAGCAGTCGCGCGCCCGCCAGCAAGCCCAAACCGGCAACGGCCCAGAACGCTGTCCTGTGCCGATCGGTGAACATTTCCCAGCTCGCCGGCCGCGACGACGAGTCGAACCGGCCATGCGCGCCGTAGTCGCCCGACACGGGCTCGAACAGATTCGCTGGCGCGTCGGCGGGCAGCGGCTCGTCCGTCAATTGGCCGCTATATCCAGCGCGGGCCAGATAGCGGTCGAGCAGACCGGGCGCGATACGGTTAGCGAAAATTGCTTTCACGGTCGGAAAGCCGACCCATATCTGACGACGCGGATGGGTTGCACCGAACACAATGGCGCGAGCGGCGACTTCCGGCTGAAAGATCGGTGGGACTGGGCGGGCTTTCTTGCCCGTCTTGTTCAGCGCCCAGTCGAACTGTGGCGTATTGACGGCCGGGAGGTCGACCATCGTCAAGCGAATGTTCAAGCGATCGTGAATGATTTCGGATCGCAATGCGTCCGTGAACCCGCGAACAGCGAATTTGGCGCCGCAATACACGGATTGAAGAGGCACCGAGCGATAGGCGAGTGCGGACCCGACATTCACGATGGTGCCCCGGTTGCGCAGCCGCATGCGCGAGAGCGCAGCCATCGTGCCGTACACCTGGCCCAGATAAGTGACCTGCGTGCCGCGCTCGACCTCGGCGGGCGTGAGTTCGGACACGGGTGCGAACACGGTCGCCATCGCGACGTTCACCCATATGTCGATCGGTCCCAGTTTCTCCTCGACGGCACTCGCTGCGGATTCCACGGCGTCGGCGTGCGCAACGTCGGTGGGAAGTGCCAATGTACGAACCTCATGACGGGATGCGATCTCATGTGCTGCGCGTTGGAGTCGCTCGCTGTCTCGCGCGAGCAGTGCGACGTCGAAACCTTGCCTCGCGAATTCTTCCGCAGTCGCGCGACCGACGCCGGCGCCTGCTCCAGTTATCACAACGATGGTCGGCATAGCGAGTCGCCCCCGCTGTCGGAAGGTTGAAGGATGCGCCAGTCGTATGGTGGTACGGCTCGCGCCGTCTATGCAGTGTGCGGATTGGAGAGTGGGCCTGCGGATGCCGCGGCGAGCCCTTGAACCGGCGCCAGAAACGCCCAGCAACGCACGTGCCACAGCAGGACGCGGGCCGAGATAGAGACGTCCCACCCAATCAGCGATGCATGGTCACGAAGTTGACGACAAGCGACCTGGCCGCTGTAACGCAGGCAGCCGAAGGAAGCTTGCCTCTCGCGAGGCTGTCGCGGCTTTCACGCGGCCGACACGGTCTTTTGCAGTCCAAGCCGGTCGATCAGACGCTGCGCGTCGAACGGCGCATGCGTTTTGGCATCGTTGTCGAAGTAGCAGAAGACGTCTCGTGCAGCCAATCGCTTGAACCGCGACTCAGGGGCGATGAGCCTGGCATCGGCCGGCTGCGAGCCGTGACGCCACGAGTCGATGCGGGCGGCCCAGCGGTCGATCTCCGCATCCGAATAGGAGCCGGCGTATTTGGACTCGGTGCCATGCAAGCGGATATAGACAAAGTTAGACGTCAGATCCTCGACTTGCGGCCATGCTTCCGTCGAATCGGAAACCACCAGTCCGACATTGTGTCGCCTGAGCAAGGCCACGAATGCCGGGTCCATAAAGCTTGCATGGCGCACTTCGACGGCATGACGCATTTTGCGTTTGCGCGTGATCGCGAGGTACGGCGTCTTGACGCGCGCGTCGTGCTGGCGCGCAAGCGCAAGCGCGGCGTCTGTGTCGTGCGGAAGCAGGTTCAGAAAGTGTTCCATCGCGTCCGCGTCGAAACGATATGAGGGCGGGAATTGCCAGAGAATGGGTCCGAGCTTTTCGCTCAACGACAGCAGCCCTTGCGCGAAGAAATTGGCGCATGCGACCTGCGCAGTATCCCCGCGAAACCGCAGAAGATGCGTTAGATAGCGTGCTCCCTTCACGCTGAAGACGAAATCCGGCGGTGTCTGCGCATACCAGTGTTGCCAGCTCTCGAGTGACTGGAGACTATAGTGGCTGCCGTTGATTTCAATGCTCTGAAATAGCGCCGCGGCATAGGCCAATTCATTGGCCTGTTTCAGGCCGCGCGGGTAGAAAGTGTTGCGCCAACCTTTATAGCGCCAGCCAGAGATTCCGATTCGTATCTCGCTCATTGCTCATCGTTTTCAAAGAATGAGTGACTCGGCGCTTTGGATCTGATTACTTTCGACGCACGCAGCGGCTTTAGACCGCTGGTGGACGGATGCAATGCTCGCGACGAGTTCGTGTGGAGATTGAGCAACGGCCGTTCCAGCGAAGCATGCGGCCCGAACCGGGAGGGAAAACCATTGCTTCCGGGTAGATGGGCGACGAATTCGGCGGCGAGAGCCGACAAACGAAACGAGGCACCAGGCCGTGCCGCGAGCGCTACAGATTGGCGGTGCCCGACGCGCTCGCATCTGCGTCAGGAGTGACGAGCGCCGTCTTCATCGAACAGGGCAGGTTGTTCAAGGTGGCCACCACTTTTTGCAATGCATCCAGCGAGACGCCGTCAACTTGCACAGTCAACATCTCGATCGACTCGGAGGGCTTGACCTGTACTCGCAAGGGGGTGATGCGCGCGCCGCAACTGCGTAGACTTTTCCACACCGCGACCACATGCAGGGCGCCGGAACCAGCCGTGACAGTGAGGTAGTGCGTTGTCATGAGAGCGAGTTCGCCACTCCGCTTTTTGATTTGAGAAAACGGTTTGTTTATCCAGAGGGTAACGCAATGCGATGACGTTTTAAAGCATCTGCGCAAGCCGGGCGATAGTCGTATTCGGACACTGTGAAGCGGGTGCCTGTCAGCGCAGTGCTACGATTGCAATACAGAGAGAGGAAGGAGGCGATATGGCAACATTTGCTATCGACGCCGTGCGGATCAATGCACAGGACGGAAAAATTTCCCACGCGCGCCTCGGGCCCGTCGACCCGGCCACACGCACCTGGCAGTCCCCGCCCACGGTCATGAAAGTCGCGGAGGTGGTCGACATCATCCGGCTTGGCAACGACGTATGGTCCCTGTTCACGCTAGGCGGCACGCGTTTTCTCGGGCCGAAGATTCGTCCTGTTCCTCATACCGACGGCCGCGACGGAATCGATACCGACGTTCCGGATGGACACATCGAGAAATGTATCGACGACCTCCCGCGACTCTGAGGCGTGCCACGCCCTAAGGCGTGGCCAGGCCGCTGGATTCGCGGGTTCGCGAGCCGCGGTGGTCCGACACCGTGTGGGAATCCGCGCGTGTCTTCCGCGCTGGTGGCACCGGACTGGTCGTGCGACGGGACACCCATCGCCGACTGCCGGCTCCTGAAGATCGCCTAGCAAAGAACAGTACTTGTGACCCAAGGCATATCGTTAAAGCGCGTGACGATCGAATCGAGCGCCTCGTGTGGAGTGGGGCGCAATGCGATCGTGACCTGCTCGAAACCGTCCTGCGGAAGCGTGACAATGCTCACTTTCTGTACGTTGCGGGAAAACGGCAGTAACACCTGCCAGATAGCGGCAATCCGCAACCCTTTGACTCGCGCTCTTACGATAAGCCGATGATCATTCGCCGAATGCATCGATGGCAATTCAACCCCCGTTTCAAGCGATTTGCTATTCATACCACTCCTAGTATTTATTAACCGATTAACCGACGCACGCGCGACGTCGATGTCATCTTTCGGTTTCTTGTCGTTCCGACGGAATAGGCGCTATTCCGTGCAGCCTTTCCATGATGGCCTTAGCGTGTCTTCGATCAGTGCCGGAGAGGTCCTGCCGGTCCAGAAGCATTTGAATGCGCCGGCGCCAATAGCACGGATCGTTGATTGCGGACGTGGACGCAATGCCCTCGCCAGTTTTAGCCATTCGTTCGAGCATGGCGATCATCGCTTCAATGTGCAACAAATCGCTCCTGCAAGAAGCGGAGATTCCCATCACACTCCCTATCTCTATCTATTAGTACTTTTGAATGCCCGGGTCGCCGTTATTCCGGTTCGCGCCCGATACCACGAGTCGCCGTGGTCGAGCTTTCGCAGTAACTGTGCGCGGCGCCGTTCGCGGTAGTAGTGACTTGCAACCAGAGGCATTGCGATCAGCATTGCAACGCCGCTGATTGCGAGTCCCAGCCAGGTTTCGCTCATAGTGACCTCGTCTGATAAGAAGGTGACGTTATCGGGCGATTCCGGTCGTCAGTGAATCGCGCAAGATTTCGTTCAATGCGCTCGCGCGGCGCATACCCGTCGGACGGGACGCCGATGGCGTGCATCTCACGGTGCAGTTTGACTGGCGAGAAAACCGTTAGCCTGACGCGAGCCCTTGCCGATCTCGAATCGCCCGATACAGAGGGCCTCTGCGCGGGCGGCCGGATGATCGGGCGGTGTTTGTCTGGTCTATGCGGCCCAAGTGGCGGGAGTCCGATTGCCGCTCGCTATTGCGGCGGCCCGGGTGGCAGCGCTATGGATCGTTGCATAGCCGACACCGCCCATGGATACTGCGGACTTCAACACGGTGACAGCGGCTTCGGAGCCCGCAGGAGCGTTCCTGGCGACACCATCGACCCACTCTCGCACTTTGAATTGCTGCTGCTGGAATCGGGCATCGAGGATTTTCAGAAACTCGGCTTGGGTACGGGCCGCAATATCGAGCGCCTGACGGTTGTGGGCGAGCACCGTCTCCGCTACCGGTCGCGCCGCGTTGGCTTGATGAACCCAAAGTTCGACGGGCGTCTGAACAGAAAGCGCCACCTTTGCGGTCTGTTCGGTTTGGGCCAGCGCCGTCTTGACCAACTGCTGGTTCAAATGCATCAGTCGTTCGAAGCCCGCGAACGCTTCACGGGCCAGGTAAATCGCGGTGGAAACGTTGCCAGTGTTCGGCCAGCCAAATTGCTCGGTCATCGATGCGGACACCATCAACTCCTTTAGTTATACAAATCGATCTGCAGACGGTTAGTTCATAAAACCGTACCCGAGCCGCCGCTCGAAGCGTAAGCCGTGTTCAACGCGACGTCTTGGCTCCCGCAGTGCAGCATTAGATGATTCATTCTAACTTTGTTAAATATGCATGTGGGGCACAGGTTAGTAGGTGATTACCCTTGGTGGCTCGAAACCCGTAATTTTGTCGTGATTTCACGTCCGAACTAAGCAAAATACACCGCGTTGGATGCTAGCGGGGCAGCTCCTGGTTCTTCCTGGACTAGCCAATTGTCGCCATTGCATTAATTTCTGGCGGTCAACGGCGAAGAGGGCGTTTATGGTTTGAACGACTGACCGGATCTGTCGGGCGCGTGCGGTGCGCGCTACCGCGAGAGTGGCATCGGGTGTTACACCGGACGCTTGCTCGCGCCTGAGGGACGTGCATCGTGGCGAAAGATGATACGTAGCGCTTTGGTTTTCGGTCGTCCACGGAGGCAAAGTACTGATGAGCCATTGCCGTGGACAATCACCCAATCAGGCGGGAAGCGCAGTTGAGGCTTTCGAGTTTCTTTGCGCTGATCAAGGACGACTAGCGCCGTCGCGCAAACATGTCATCGATAAGCCGGCGCGTGACTTCGACCATTGGTTTCGCGAAGCGCACAGGGGTCCGGTAAGCGAGTTGTCCGGGTGTCTTGCGTTTTCTAGCAAGCCGGCATTGAAGGTCGATGATCCGACGCCTTACTCTGCGACATGGGGCGCGATTTAAATAGCCCTCGCCGATGCGTCACGTAATGAGTCATCCGAAATGACGTCCGTTTGCCAGCGCATCGTGCAATCGGCCCACAAACGGCGGCTCGTTGCGGTTTTCAGCTGCAGCGAAGCTTGTTTGCGAACGGCGCCTACGACTTTGTCCAGCGCGGGCGGCGGCAATCGTGGCGGCATGACACGACATCGCGCCGCCACGCCGGCAGCCGGTTAGAACTTGTGGATGATACCCACACCAACCGCAACCTGGCTGCGCGAGGACGACGGTGAGCCGTTCTGCGCGTCGCCGATGCTGGCCGTTGCGTCGATGATGGTCTTGCCGTTGCCGGCGAGCGTCTGGCCATTGGCGCGCTGATACGCTTCGAGCGCATACAGGCCCGTACGCTTGGACAGCGAGTAGTACT
>NZ_JBFOAH010000016.1:0-177556 GCF_040812055.1 Paraburkholderia suaedae
ATGAAGCACCATTCGTCTTCGCCAATCCAACGGCCGTTTACTGGGCGGAGCCGACGTCTGAACGGCTGAACGACGCGACAGGCGAATGACGCTTCCTGGCCGATTGTTGCCGATCTCGGCACTTTTTGTGGTTGGATAGCTCCACGTAAATGCTGGGTCTGCTGCCCGCGTGCGGGCATTTGTTGCGTCGCGCGCGCGGCTTACGAGCGGCGAGCGAATTGGCCCACCAGCGCCCGACTTAGATCGTCAATGAGCGGCTCCAAGGCTGCGTCATCGAACCGTCCACAGTCGTTTGCGAGGTCCAGCGCACGCGAGAAGTACACCAAAGGCGTCGCGCACCGCGAGGCGAACGGAGGGCAATCGCTGACCGAGGCGGATGCACGTGCAGCCTGTGAACGTGGGCTTCTCAACGGCCTCGTTGATGCCGACGACGCGACGAGAATCGAGCACTGCCTGAACGAGCACGGCGCGATGCCGGTCGGGCTGGCTGTGCTATTCAACTGACGGAGCCGCAATGGCGAAAAAGGGCATCGCATCCCTGGGAGCGGCCCTTCATGCTGCTATGTTGTCCAGAGGGGACGTCTCTGCGCTGCGCGCTGAGATCGATGCGGATGAGCGCGTGCAGCGGGACTCAGCATCGATCCGGAGGTCGAGCGCTTGGTCGGCCGTTTTTCACTATCAAAGCTATGTCCGTCGGCCTCACCTTGCAGCATCACTACGACGGCCGGTTAACGCATCTGCTTGGCTGACCGCTTCAGGTTCGTATACGTGATATCCGAAAACGAATCATTGGGACGGCCTACGCGAGCTCGTTTGCGTCTGCTCAGCCATTAAAGAGATTCACACTGACGTGCACCACCCGAAACAGGTCATCGCTTGAATGCATATGCCTAGACTCATAGGCCCACTTCATCCCATGTGCTGCCGTATCGCCACGCTGATCGAGGGGCTTGTTCTTGTCTGCGTGCTCGCGCAGGCCCTTAACTAGAGTCGCGATTCCCTGATTCTTGACGTACTCGAACACGTACCCGGTTCGCATTCGCCCAGTGGAGTAACGCTTGATTAGTTGCTCTAGCGCTTTCGTATGGTAGGCCGGACCGTTGTAAATTTTCGCCTCCGCCAGTCGCTGCTGTCCACCAATGACGCCTTCCTGCCAGATGGTCAGATCAACCCGCCCATTGCTATAACTTTCTCGTCGCACGCAAAGGCCGGGATGCCGAAGCGAAGCCGCAAGGTAGGCGGAGAGCTTCTCCTCGCAGTCTTTGTTCAGGTGATGCGCTTCGGCCTCCATCTCGCTAATGCATTGTTCAATGTGCCGCTCGAGGTATTCATCGAAGGCAACGGAGTCACTTGCCTCCAGAATTCCGCGGAGCCCCGGAAACCAATCGAGTAGGGTTTTGAGATTGATCTGCATCGTATTTGACCGCCTACTTCGTGGAACCAAGCGTCCACCGAATGCTGAACTTGTCGGCCCATCCATCAGCCGGTTGAGTTTCCATCCGAGATTTGGCGCTTCGTAACACTTCGGTGATGCTGACTGGCCCGTCTGCACCGATAACCTGTCGCTCAAGGATTCCGACATCGTCGGCAGAAAGGAAATTCAAGACGGGGAGAAGCACGGATCGTGCAGGAATCCCAGCGTTCTGACTAACCGCGAGGAGCTCCGCGCGTGGCTGTTCAACCGATCGCGAATCCAACTCATCGAAGATAGCGTCCACAGCCCTCTTCCATACTGCATCTGTTCCGAATCGATCGTGCACTAGTTGCTGTGCTCGCCTTCGCGCAGCAGAAAGAACAGCATTTTCAGCAGCCCCCATTGATCGGACGCCAGCGACCTCTGATAAATCGATATCCTTGCCTTCTTTAAGCAGGTCGTAGATGAGCGCAGTGAATGGCGCCAGTGCTTGTTGGTCTTGTTTTAGAAGATGCTCCGCTTGTGCTTGGTGGGACAACATGGCCCGAACAACTGCCGCTTGGACCGTTCCCTTGATATTCCCATTCATGGCCACCTCGCGCGGGTTGTTTGCCACTTGGGCCATCGTGTTGGCATCCTCTCGGGCAATCATGGCGACCTGGTTGACCATAGCGACCTGATCGGCGAACGGAGTGGCCTCGCCAAAAATGGAGTTCAGCCGGGCGATAACCTGCGCTAGGTAAACCGGCACGGCCGCCTGACCGCCTCCGCCAGGTCCAATTGGCTTAAGGACGATCGAGTCGGGATCGAGCGTCTCTTCAGTGCCCGGTGCTTCCTTCGCCTTGATGTCGAATCCGGTGAGCACTATTGCGGATACATCAATCTGGTCTGGTGGTACGCCCTCTAGCCGCTTGGAGAGCAGCCTCGCGAAGCTGGCAAAGGCCTCCAAGTTGGCGTCGCCAAAATCGATGGTCTGCGCGATGTAGGTATAGAGCGTGCCGAACCGAGCCAACCCCGACTTGAAGTCAAGTAGCTGTTGGAGCACTTCGGCTGCCTCGTTGCGACGGGCGTCGGCGGCTTTCATACCGGTCTCGTTGCCTTGGGCCTTGGCGCCTTCATAGGCTCCCTCGGCCGTCAGGATTGCGGCGCGTGCTGCCTTGATCCTATCGTTGAACCTCTGGGTCGGTGCGCTGGTCGCAGCGTATAGCTCCTTGTGCTGCGCCCGCTCACCGGCTGCATAGGCTGCGGCCGATTTGAAGCGTACGACGGTGTAAGCCGCCACCTCGGCAGTCGTATAGATGCAGGCTTTGTCCAACTCAGTCTGCAGGTCGTAGACCACATTGGGATCCTGGACGGTCTGGATCCGGGCGCCGGCATCGTACTTGGCAAAGGCATCCAGTACCACTTGGGGCTCGTTGACGAAGTCGACGATAAACGTGGTGTCTTTGCCCGGGGCGATGCGATTGAGACGGGAGAGCGTCTGTACGATCTCCACCGGATTGGCGATCTTCTTGTCTAGATACATTGCAGACAGCTTGGGCTGATCGAACCCCGTCTGGAACTTGTTGGCCACGATCATCACCCGGAATTCAGGGCGGTCGAAGACCTTGCGCAGGTCTGAACCATACTGGCGCGGGTTCATCGTGCTTTCGGTGAACTGCTCGTCATTTTGGGCAGCGAAGGGGTCGTCTTTAAGCTGTTCGTCGGAGGGGTGCTTGACCTCCTTACCCGTCAGGGAGCCAGAGAAGGCTACTAGGGCTTGGAATGCCTTGTGCTGGGGGGTGGCCTCAATGTAGGCATCGAAGGCCCGTTTGTAGCGAACGGCAGCCGCACGCGAGGACGTCACGATCATTGCCTTGGCCGTTCCGCCCAAGAGCGGGGCGACGTTGGCGGCGAAATGTTCGACGACGAACTCCACCTTCTGGATGACGTTGGTCGCGTGCAGCGACAGCCACTTGGCCAAGGCACGCTTGGCGGCCTTGCTGTCCACGCGCTTGCCATCCTTGGCCGGTTCGCCCAAGTTGAAGGCGGTCTTGTAGGGCAAGTAGCCCGCCAAGACATCGAGGATAAAGCCTTCCTCGATGGCTTGGCGCATGGGGTACTTGTGGAAAGAGACGGGCAGGTTGTCATTGCTGGCCGGCCTAGTGGGATCGGCAGGCCGGCCAAACAAGGTCAGGGTGGCGTGCTTGGGCGTGGCCGTGAACGCGAAGTAGCTGACGTTGTTGGGCCGTACGCGCGAACTTTGGATCTTCTCCAGCAGTTCCTCGATGGTTAGGCCTTCCATCGCCTTGGCGTCACGCAGGGCAAGCGTGGCCTGCAGCTTGGAAGCGGCGGTGCCAGTTTGGCTGGTATGCGCCTCGTCGATGATGACCGCGAAGTTGCGATCAGCCAGCTTCCCGTTGGTCAGGATCTGCTCCATCGCGAAAGGGAAGGTCTGGATCGTGACCACGATGATGGGGGTCTGCCGTTCCAGGGCCCGGGCCAATTCGCCCGACTTGCTCTTGCCCGTATCCTTGTCGCCTATGGCGGCGATCATGTCGTGCTGGTGGTCGATCTGCCGGACGGCATCCTGGAGCTGTTTGTCCAGTACCGTGCGATCGGTGACCACAATAACCGAATGGAAAAGGTTGAGGCCATCTGCCGTACGCAGCCGGATCAGATCATGCGCCGTCCAGGCGATCGTGCTGGTCTTGCCAGAGCCGGCCGAGTGTTCGCACAAGTACGATTTGCCCGGACCATTGGCTTTGGCGTCGTCGATCATGCGCGTGACGGCATCCCATTGATGGAAGCGCGGAAAGATCAGCGTCTCCTTTTTATGGTGATTGCCGGCCAAGTCAACAACGTCCTTCTTCTCGGTATAGACGAAGCTGTAGAATATGCGAAGCCAGTTGTCGCGTTGACAGACCTGCTCCCAGAAGTAGGCCACCGGATATTCGCCATCGGCGCGTAGCGGGTTGCCAGCACGGCCTTCGCGGCCTTGATTGAAAGGCAGGAAGTAGCTGTTGGCTCCTGCCAACTTTGTTGCCATCTGGATATCGCTGTCCGACATCGCGAAATGGACGACCGCGCCGCGCTTGAAGGTGAGCAGCGGTTCGACGCGCCGGGTGGTCGGGTCTATTGGCAGACGGTCGCTCTTGTACTGCTCTACCGCGGCGCCCGCGGACTGGGTGAAATCGGTCTTGATCTCAACCGTCGCCACTGGGATGCCGTTGATGAAGAAGACCAGATCGATGGCCAACTGGCTACCAGGGCGGTACTTCAACTGCGGCACCACGCGCAGGATATTTGCCTTGTAGCGCTCCCAGGCTGAGGGGTCACGCTGGTCCTCAGGCAGGCCCTCGCTCAGGCTGATCTCGCCCGCGCCGGCCAGTTTGATGCCGCGGCGCAACACGTGGACCGTACCGTCTTTGTCCAAGGCTCGAGCCAGGCGGTCCATGAGCGTCGCGGTGGCCTTTTCTCCATTGCTCGATCGCAGCTTCTCCCAGCGTTTGGGCTGGGTGACTTGGATCCACGCTACCAAATCTTCTGGGTAGAGGGCATGATTCTGGTCGTAGCCCGAGGTGTCACCCGTGGACCAACCGCGGGTGACGAGCTGCTTGACGACGTAATCCTCGAAATACTTCTCGCGATGGGCGGTGTCGGTGAAAGCAGGGTGCATGGCGTGTCCTTAGGCGGCGATCCGCATGTCAATCTTGCCCGTGACGGCATCAGTGATTAGAGCGATGCGGTGTTCACGCAGAAGATCGATGGAGCGCTCGATCTTGGCGACTAGAGTGTCGATGCGCGAAGTAGCGCGGGCGAGATAGCTGGCAATGGCCTTTTGCTCTTCAATTTGAAAAGCTGGGAGCTTTACCTGACGGAAGTTGTTGAAATTGAGGTCTTGTCCGTCACGAATGAAAGTCGACGTCGCCTGCAGTCCGAAGATGTAGCCGGAAGACTTAAACAAATATGAGAAGTACGCAGGATCCACATGGGGACCAGCCACAAGCACGACATATGACGATCGGACGCAGCCCGGCGCCTTGACTCGCTCAATGCCGCCTTGGAAGCTCCGCATGCTGATGACGAAGTTATCGATGTCGGCATGCTTTCTCTTGTCGAGATGCATTTCCGCATGCGTTACCCGCCGCCCTTCCATTCTCTCGAACTCGGCTTTCGGAATCACCCCATACTTTTGAGTCGCAGAAAGCATCTCATCGTTTTCGTACGCGCGTGCGATGCTCTCCGAAAACAGCCACTGACTTGGGACTACGTTCCAATGAGCCGGCACCTCCCCCAGCCACTCGACCCCACTGTCCTTCATCGGCACTCCCGGGTTCAATCCTTTGGTCACGGCGTGTGTGATTAGGGCTTGGCGCTTTTCGCGCAGCAGCTCGATGAAGCGGGTCTTTTTTGCGACCAGGGTGTCGATGCGCGCTGTAGCGCGATTGAGGTGAGCAACAATATTTTGCTGAACCTCCCTTGGCGGAACATTTATAGGAATCGATCCAATCGTGTCTTGATCGAGACCAAATCGCGTTACGCCGGGCGTTTCGATCTCCAGATACTTGCGCGTCGTTTGCGCCTGAAGTGATCTGAAGAGGTACTCGGGAAGGATGCATGCATTGGCGCGAAGTTGCGTCAGGTGGTAGCCGCAAACCACGCCTGGGAGGCTCTCTGGAACCCACGCGGGTATGCCAATGTCATCAGCGGTTTCCGAGTCTTTCGTAATGATGACATCACCGGCCAATAGCTCAAATTTTTCGATCTCGGCTTGGCTAGCGGTAGCCTTCATCAACCCCTCTTTTGAGGTGATGCGTTCGTTGTAGTAGACATCGGTGTAATTGCAGAGAAGGACGGGGACCTGGTCGTCATACGATTTTTTGTCGACGTTGCTGTTCCGAATTGAGGCAACGAACCGAAGCCGGGTCGCGCGCCAGTCTTTCGGCATACTGTCCTGTTCGTTCATTCCGCCACCTCGTCGAGCAGCGTGGCAATCTCTTTTTCCACATTCTTCAATTCAGTGTCGATCTCGTGGAGGTCCCGCGGCGGAACGTATCTGAAGAAGTAGCGATTGAAGTTGATGTCATATCCGACCTTACCAATCCCGTGATCACGATCGTCGGTATAGCTGGCATCGATCCAGGCGTCGGGCACATGAGGCAGTACTTCGGTGGCCATGTATGCGTCGATGCTCTGATTTAGTGGCACCCTCTCGAAATCCTCCAACTCTTTGTCGGGGACTGGCGCGCCATCGACTTCCACGATGGACGCGTTGGGGTTACGCACGCCCAAAGAGCTTTCCAGCGCGGCGGCCAGGGGCTTGCCGAGCTTGCTGCTCAGGCCGGCTTTCTTGGCGGCGGCGGCCAAAGTGGCCAGCCATGCAAAGGGATGTACCTCGCCCAGATGCTTGCGGAGGAGGGCGAGCCAGCCGGCCTGCTCAGAGTCGTCCAGCTTGGCGAATGGTTTGCTTGCTTGGAGTGCCGCCAGGGCGTCCTCGGTGACGTGTACCGTGAGGCGGAGCGGACGCTGGACTTTGATACGGCGGTATCCGAAATCGCGGTAGTCCACGATGCGCGAGTTCTCGCTTTCCTCAAAGTCGGCATAGAGGCGGGCGATGACTTGGATTTGTTCGTCGCTGATGAAGCGCCGCTTGTTACCCTCGGATTTGCGCATCGGGGTGTGGAGGGAGGTCGCGTCGATCAACTGGACTTTACCCTTGCGGAAATCCGGCTTCTTGTTGGTCAGCAACCAGATGTAGGTGCCAATGCCAGTGCGGAAGAATATATCGGGCGGCAAGGCGACGATGGCGTCGATATAGTCGTTTTCGAACAGCCAGCGCCGGATTTCCGTCTCGCCTTGGCCGGCGTTGCCGGTGAACAGCGGAGAGCCGGACAGGACAATGGCCGCACGGCCACCGCCTTCGGCCGGGCGTTCCAGCTTGGCGACTAGGTGCTGGATGAATAGCATCGAACCATCCGACACGCGCGGCGTGCCAGCTCCGAAACGGCCCTCGAATCCTTTCTCTCTGGCCTCGCGCTCGACGGAGGCTTGGTCCTTCTCCCACTTCTTGCCGAAGGGCGGGTTGGAGAGGCAATAGTGGAAGCGCTTGCCGACAAAGGCGTCCTGGGACAGCGTGGATTTTGGGCCAGCGATGTTGGCCGAAAGGTCGCGGGCGGGCTCCGTCTCTAGGCGGCGCAACAGCATGTTAGCTAGGGCGACGGCGTGGGTCTCCGGTTCCAGCTCTTGGCCGAAAGGAATCAGCACGGGTGGCGCCTTACCCTGTGCTGTGTACCCGTCGACATGGTTCATCGCGTCGGTGAGAAAGCCGCCGGTGCCACAGGTGGGGTCGTAAAGGGTGCGGATCAAGCCCGGGTTGTTGCGGAACAGCTCGTCGTCCGGATCAAGCAACAGGGTCGTTGCCAGGTGGACCACGTCCCGCGGAGTCATGAAGTCTTCGGCCGCCTCGTTGACCTCTGCGCCGAAGCGACGGATCAGATGTTCGTAGATATTGGACATCACCCGGTCCGGAACGACGTCCGGATGCAGGTCAGTATTGGCGAAGTTCTGGCAGATTTTGAACAGGATGTCTGCTCGGGCCAGGCGGGTGATCGTATCGGAGAAGTTGAACTGCTCGAAAATGACGCGAGCGTTGTCCGAGAAGCCCGCGATGTAGGCGTCTAGGTTGGACTTGGTGTTGGTTGCACCCAAGGTGGCCAGCGAGTATTGCGACGTGTTGTAGAACGGCAGGCCCGCGGTCTGGCGGAGGATCAGGTCGATATCCAGACCTTTGACCTTGAACTTTTCGTGGGCTTGGCGAATGGCGTCGCGCGTAGGTTCGAGTACGCACTCGAGCCGGCGCAGCAGCGTGAACGGCAGGATGATCTTGCCGAAATCGGTGTGCTTGAAGTCGCCCCAGAGGTCCTCTGCGTTTTTCCAGATGAAGGCGGCTAAGGTCGTATCAGACGTTTTGGGGGCTTCGGCGGAGGTGGCAACAGTTTTGGTAGCTTGCTGATGGTTCATGTTTACTTCTGTTCCAGGGAATACTTCTTCGATGAGCGGGGCCGACCAGATCGGTTCGCCCGGCAATGGCGTTTCCCAAGTGAGCAAATTCAACCGTAAATTGTCGGCGTCGGCGTTGTGCTGCCAGCGACGGAATTGATTGAGCAGGAGCTTAACCGAACACGCCGAGCAGGGCCAACAATGAGGTTTTGCTGTTGCGCAATAATTAGGCAGCGGCGATTAGTCGCCGGTTTGCGCCCGTGTCTGGGCTTTGGGGGAAGGAAGTGTCCGTTCCCGATAGTCGCATGGAGCTTGCGCGAGATTGCGATCGCAAAATGTGATTGCAGTCACTAACGAACTGCTTTCAATGTATGATGAGAAAGCGAATAAGTAAAAAACCGCCTAAAGGCGGTTTTTTACTTTACCAAGTCTAAGATTCGTCTATTTATCGCTTCGACGTCCAAGGCTGCATTACGCCCCTTCATTTGCGAGCGATTCGAAAATGCAATTCGGATAACATTCGCCGAAAATTCCAAATCCGATTTCTGAGTTTCAATCGCCAACGCAGAATGACGATCAAAATCAAAAGATGCTTGCTTGTCATCTTTATTTTTCATCCTCATCTCCTTCGGACGACTTCACCAGACCTTGTTCCTTCAGCGACTGAGTAACCATTGCCTCTAACTTATACAAAGCCTCAAGCGATTTTTCGTGTCTTGGTTTTCGCTTATACTTTTGGACTTTTATAAGTCTACCAGATTCCTTCCTTTTTGTCGAGCCCATTTCAAAAAGCTCAAGGAAGCGCCGTGGTGCAACGCCCTCGTAGGCTACAATGCGCACCTTCTTTAAATCAGATGAATTCTCTGTGAGCGCATCGCTGTGCAATTTTATAGCGAGACTTTTTCTGTATGGTTCAATATAGTAAATATTTTTTATTCCCGCTGCAATTATATGGCGAGCGCAAGAGTGGCACGGATACGTAGTGCAAAAAAGACTTGCCCCAGAAATTTGTGAGCCCGCTACATGGCCGGCATTAATGATAGCGTGCATTTCCGCATGAACCGCTCTCGAGAACTCTATTAAACCCTTTAGGCGCGAGTTACCTTTAATGTTCTCGATAAGTTCCGCCTTCTTTGTCTTGTCTACAAATCCGGATTTAATTAACTCCCCCGAGATTAGTTTCGCTAGTTCAGCCTTTTCGTGATCGTTGTAACATTTTTCGCCATTATTCCAGCAGCGCTTGTCCTTTGTGTCGTCGGACAGATAAAGGCCGCCGCCGAACTTGGGCACATCGTTCCAGCCTACCGACAAGATATGCCCGTGACTGTCCGCAATCGCGGCACCTACTTGTCTCGACAGACAGGCGGAATTACTTGCAGCGGACCACGCCGCGTACATTGCTGCTTCATTCATGTGTGGAGTAACGACACTTCCCTCGAACAGAAGGCTAGCGAATCGGCCTACTTTTTGTTTTATCTCGTCGGCAGAGTTGTCCTCGACTCGGATGAAAAAATCTGCCTTTGGAAATGTGTCGGAAACTGTCTGTCCGTGTGCAATCTCCTCCCCTGAATCACGATCGATCAACGTATATACTTCGGCCGACGTCATTCCCATAGTTTCGAGGTTTTGAGCGCGCTGTTCTGGTGAGGAGAAGACGCCGACGAAGAACATTATCTCGGAGTAGACCAGGCGAAATATCTCGAGTTCGTGATTGTTCTTGATCGAATCGATGATGTAACATTTTCGACGAGACTGTGGTGAGTTGTCGGCCGCGGTCGCAGCTATACGATCAAATATGATCTTGTAAATTGCAAGTTCTGCAAGAACCCGCTCGCCATATTGATCGCGGAATTTATTTCCTAGCTCAATAAGGCTGTTAATTCGCTTGAATTCTGAGGATTCGTCTACGGTCGCTTGAAATACTTCTGGCGCTTTTAGGCTAAGAAATTCGCTTAATCTAATAACCTCAACATCATATCCATATTCGTGATTCAATATTTCTGCTATTTCTTGTCCGACGCGCTTAATGGGGGAGCCAATTGGGCCGCATAGCGCGATAACGAGCTCTTCGGTTTGCGTTTTTTTTACGCTGGCCGTCGAATCTGATGTCTTTTTGAAGTTGATAATCTGTGTTGCTGGCTGCGCACTCATTCTCGCTCCCCGAAAATCTTTGTTACACCGACTTTTTGCGGTGCAAGTTTGGTCATTAGATTAATATAGTACACGCTGCGGCGCTGGACGAGCACTACACGCTGATAGTTCGCGGAATCGGCCAACAACTGCGGAGCGAACGGTAAAAACGAATCTGAGCTCTGACGGGATATCGGAGAAACGCGCGGTAACTTGAGCCCCGGCTTGGACATGAGAGGCGGGTGCCAACGTGGCTCTTCTCTTAAAGACCAAATCTTTCGGCTGGCTGAGCGCAGCTCTGATGTGATCAAGCGCCATCACGCTCGACCAACTTGGTGCCATTGCTCGCGTCAAACGGAGCGAGAGTTGAACACTGCCTAACAGTGGCGCAAAGCGAAGAAAAGAGAAGACCACCGTCACTGCCAGCTCCTTGAATCTCACGGTGGAGTGTGATTGACGCCATTGAAACTGGGATGATGAGCCGTCGGTTTTCGCATAGTGCTGTAAAACGGGGGCGACTTTGGGGGTAAATCAGCAAAGGCGAGATTCCAGATGCCTGTCCAGAAGGGAATCTGATGGGTAGTTTGGTAGTCCTCCTCCCATCGCAGTGAAACGATTCCCCCCCGCGCATAGCTTTTTCTACGGCGAGCCGCCGGGTACGCGGTGCGCCAGGTGGTGCTCGATGACATCGGCAGGGAAGTGGCGACGCTCATGCAGAATCGTGCGCGCCATTGCGCGAAAACCATCGCCGGTGATTTCCATTTTCGTATCGTAAGCGAGTCGTTGAAGCGCGGCATTGATCGCCGCACCGCTCATCGGCTTTCTTCGATCGCGGCCCAGGAAAACGTAGCGGCACTGCCCGTAGAGCGCCTGGAATTCTCTCAGCATCTGGACTGACTGCGTAGCAAGCGGCACCAGATGCTCAGTCTTCGTCTTGGAAACGGTATAGCGCCATTGGGCCCTGCTCGAGGTCAACTTCCGCCCATTCGGCCTGCCTCAGTTCGCCGGGCCGCACGAACAATAACGGCGCTAACCGCAGTGCCGCGCGTACGACAAACGTGCCCGAACAGCCCTCAATGGCGCGGAGCATCTCGCCGACCTTCGCGGGATCCGTGATCGACGCGAAATGAGTATGCCGATACGGTCGCAGCGCACCACGTAAGTCGGCACTGACATCCCGGGCGGCGCGCCCGGTCGCAACGGCGTAGCGGAAGACCTGCCGGCAGGTCTGATGGAGCCGATGCGCGGTATCGTGAGCCCCTCGCGACTTTGCCCGACGCAGCACTTCGAGCACTTCTGGCGCGTGATGTCCGCAATCGGCCTCGACGCAAGCCACGGGAACAAGTCCTTCTTCAGGCGCCCCATAATCTTCCCGGAATGGCTGGCCGCCCAACGTGGAGCCTGTCTCTCAAACCACTCCAATGCAACTGCCTCGAAGGTCGGCTGGCAGGCTGATGGCGAGTATTACGTGAACTCTCGGCGGTATGGCAATCCGTAACACTGACCTGTAGGCACAGAGGAACCCACGGCAACACGGTTTCCTCTTTTTTGTCATCGCATCCAATGTCACACCACTGGCTATGCCGTCCCTTCGATCACCTTCGCTTCAGCGATATACACGATATTTTCGAATAGCTCGTTCTTGCAGATGTTGGGTTTGCCGAATACCGAATGAGATAGCGACCTGTCGATTAAAACGCGCTGAGGTTTAAATTAATGCGCATCGAATTATTAATCCGTCAGTTGTGCGCAACGTCATTTAACGAGTTCGTCAACCATTGTCACGCGCGGTCCTTGTAATGCGAATTGCGTGATAGCTTTGGCGCCAGCATGACGCGGTGAGTTGTTAAGGGAGCAAGGCACCGCAGTCAAAAAGTAAAAAGAACAAAGTAACCCACGCCATGAAGACGATCCATCGCGATATTTCGGCTCGGCTATTGCAGCGCGAGCTTGCACGCTTCAGTGCCTGGACTGCGCGCCGCTTTGCTGCGCCAGGGTGTGACGACGGTTCGCCGCGCGCACGATGGATGCGCGTGACGGCGTGCGTCATGGCAGTGGTGATGTATTTCGCGCCGGCCGTGCTGCTTGCCGATGCAACCGCGCATGCCGCGCCGATCGTCGATCCGCGTGTGCCGATTCCGTTCCAGCCGACCCTCACGCAGACGAGCACGGGCATTCCCGCCGTCAACATCACCGCCCCGAATTCGAACGGCCTCAGTCTGAACAGCTACCAGTCGTTCAATATCGACAGTCAGGGTCTTGTGCTGAACAACAGCCTGACCGGCGGAACACCGCTGCAGGGCGGCACGCTTGGCGCGAATCCGAATCTCGCGGGACGCACGGCTACCACGATCATCAATGAGGTGACATCCACTGGTCCTGCTTCCTCATTGCTGGGTCCACTCGAGGTGTTTGGAAACTCGGCCACGGTCATCATCAGTAATCCGAATGGTATTTCAGTCAACGGCATGGCGCTCACCAATATGCCGGGACTGGTGCTGACCACAGGATCGGTGCAATTTCTCACAGGCGTAGGCGGAACATCGACGAATTTCGCTAACGCTGGTGCGCTCGCCTATAGCGTGAATTCGGGCAACATTTCGATCAACGGGCCACCCGGGGTGAACGGGCCACGCGCTGGCATTGCAGGCACCGTCGGCAATATCGATATCATCGGCCAGACCCTTAACGTCAACGCACCGCTGCAGGCCGACAGTCGTGTCAACCTGGTCGCGGGCAGCCAGCTCGTCATGCCCACCGCGTCGGATTCCACCGGCACGACCTACGGCACGACGTCGAACGGGGCGGTCAACACGGCGACCGCAATCGGCAATGGCGGCGTCGCCATCGACGCGGACCAGTTCGGTTCGGTCACCCGGCTGCCGCGACCGGCATCACGTTCGTCACGGTGACGGGCGGAAACGGCAGCTTCAACAACACGGCGGGCCAGGTTCTTTCGCAGAACGTGACGACGCTGGCGCTGCCGAACCAGAGCATCGATCCGTCGACGGCCGCATTCGGAACGCTCAACGGTGGCAGCGGGGTGAACCTGTCCGCGCTGGTGGTGAACAACGCCGGTAGCCGCCAGGCGGCTTCACAAACCTTGACAGTTTGACCGGTGCAGCGCGGCTAGACTCGTGCATCCGCGGGCGGGAGACTGCTGCGCATTGCTCTTTAACCAAGCCGTGCGTGCGCTGGAAAAGTGTGTCGGGGCAAAAAATTCGATTAGCTGGACGGCAGGTTCATGAGGCCTGGCTGGTGCTCGCCGGTAACGAACTGGTTGGCTTTTACCTGCCCGGAGAATCGCATTTTTCCCCACTTGATAAACACGTTGTCATTACGCTAGGAGACCTTCAATGATTGCAAAATGCCGTGCTCTTTTTATCGCCAGTGCGGTTACGCTTCTGGGGGCTGGTTGTGCGTCGGGTCCGCAATATAAGGAAATGGCGAGTTCGATACCGACTCTGGCGCCTGATCATGGTCGGATTTACTTTTTCCGCTCGAATTCGATGTTCGGTGCGGCCATCCAGCCGCAAATCAAGCTGAATGGGACGAGCGTGGGTCAGTCGAAGCCCGGCGGATTCTTCTACGTTGATGAGCCCGCCGGACAGTATTCGGTTGCCACCGCAACAGAGACAGAAAAGACGGTTTCGTTTGCACTGGAAGCAGGCGCAACGAAATATGTACGTACCTCGATATCGATTGGTGTCATGGTGGGTCGTATCGTTCCGTCGCTGGAGGATCCAGCAGTAGCGATGAAAGAGATCGAGGAACTGAAGTACACGACTGGCGAAATTTCAACCTCAGATAATCAGGAGTCCAACCGGAAAAAATAGCGTACCGGTTGCGGATTGCAGACCTCCATCACGACACGCTTAGGTACGAGACACTTCTGAGTTCGTCAGGTCGCGTGGGGTCTGCATTCCTATGGGCGAGTGACGGAGTGGACTTGAATTCGTCGATTGCGTCGGTTCAATCATGGCCATCAATCTCGAATCAGCAATGCTGGACGTTTTGCCGTTGACGTGTCGCCCGACAGTTTGAATTGTTCAAATTTCAGTGTGATTTCTGCGTGATGATCAGTGCGTCACAGCGTACTGCTGAACGCAGGACGCGAAGCACAGCGAAATAGCACGATTGCTGTCGAATTAGTGAACGACTGGTCCACGCGTGAGGGCCACCACCCGAACAGCAAAACAATCCACGCACCCTATACGCGGCAAGCCACACGCAACACGCGCTCGGGAAACCTGTGAGGTTTTCCAGCGAAGGGGAGAGAACAACAACATGCGCATCAGACCGATACCGCTGTACCTGGTACTGGCAACCGCGGGTCTCTACAACCCGGCGAACGCCGCAGGGATTGTCGCTGACGGAGGTACAGCCACATCCATTGCAACCGCCGCCAACGGCCACCAGACCGTCAACCTCGCCGCGGCAGTCGGCGGCGTCTCGCGCAACACCTATTCGTCGTTCAACGTCAGCTCAGCCGGCGCCGACCTGAACAACACCGGCATCAACGCGAACACGATCGTCAACCAGGTTACCAGCACGAATCCCTCGCTGATCCAGGGCGCGATCTCAGTGTTGGGTCCACGCGCCAACGTGATTTTCGCGAACCCGAACGGCGTGACGGTCGACGGCGGCAGCTTCGTCAACGCGGGCCACGTCGTGCTCTCGACGGGACAGGTGAGCTTCAGCGACCTGACGCTCGCCCCCGGCGTCACGCACCGCAACGTCGTGCTGACCACGAATGGCGGCGCGATCACCATCGGTCGGGGCGGCCTGTCGGGCACGCTCGTGAATCTCGATCTGGTCGCGAAGCACCTCACGGTTAACGGTCCGGTCACGAACGATTACACCAGCTCCACAGGCGGCGTGCGCGCGACGGTCGGCGACAGCACCACCACCTGGGACACCAGCTTCTCTCCCTCGGACAACGGCCACGACTGGCTGGTCAGCAGCACCTCGCCTGGCACCACCAGCAACGCCCTCGCGATCGACATCACCGCTGCTGGCGGCCTGACGGGCGGCCACGTGCAACTGGTCGTCACCGACCAGGGCGCGGGCGTGCGCAGCCTCGGCAATCTCTACGCGAGCGCGGGCGACGTCGTCGTCAAGACGAACGGTGACGTGATGGCTGCAGACGGTTCGATCAAGGCCGAACGCGACATCGCGATCACAACACCTGGCACGGTATCACTGCAGGGCGCTCAGATGAGCGCAGCACACGACGTGACGCTCAGCGCCGGCGCGATTACGGTGAGCGACGATGCAACCGGCCCGTCGACGCTGAGCGCGCTCGCCGGCTCCGTCAAACTGACCAGCTCCGGCGACATCACGAACACCGGTAGCGTCATCCAGGCGGGCGCAGTCGCGACGGATGGCACCGCCACCGGTGGCAACGTCACGCTCACCGCCAGCGGCAGCATCACGAACCGCTCGACTCCCGCGAATCTCGGCATCATCTTCGCGGCGAACGGTGCGATGTCGCTGACGGCGCAGGGCGACATCACGAACGACAACGCGCGGATTCTCTCGAACCAGGGCGTGACGCTTGCCGCGCAGGGCGACGTGCAGAACATCATCGACCACACGGACGGTGCCAACGGCGGTGCACCGGTCGCCTGGTCGAACACCGGCGGCAGCTTCCTGTTCTTCACGCACACCACGAGCGGTTTCGACGTCGACTACGGCACGGTCAGCGAACCGGCGCAGCTTGCCTACATTGCATCGACTGCGGGTCCGGTGACGATCTCCGGCAACAACGTGACCAACAGCGGCGGCATCATCCAGTCGAACGACGGCGCGATCAGCATCACCGCGAAGGACACCTTCAGCAATGCCGCGGTGTTCTCCGGCCAGGCGAGCTATTCGCATGGCTGCTGGATCTTCTGTCACGGCAGCGCATCGAGCAGCGTGATGCCGTACGGCGGCACGGTTCAGGCCGGCACCAATCTGTCGATCACCGCGGGCAACGTCGCGCGCAACCTCGGCGGCAACGTGTTCGCGCAGGGCGACATCGACGTGACGGCGCCCATCACCTACGCGCAGGGCGTCACCGGCTATTCGGCAATTAACCAGGATCGCGGGTTCAAGGCGTTCTTCGGCAGCACGTGGGCTCAGATCATTGCGTCGGACGTCGGCGGCGGCTTCAGCGCGGATGGCGCCGTGCACCTCACGGGCGACGCCATCATCGATGGCGGTTCGATCAGCGGCGCGAAGGGTGTCAGCGCAACGGGCACGATCACGACCGTGCGAACTCCCTCGAGCACGCCGGTGCAGATTGGCCAGCATCTGGGTCTGACGACATGGATCGGCTACTGATGCGCAGGTCTCCACATCGCATACGTCAAAGCGTTACCCTGCTGACGGCAGCGGTCCTGCCGGTGGTCAGCATGCTGCCCGCGCTTGCGCAGACTCCGCCGCCCACGTTGCCACAGGGCGCTCCGGTGCGTCCTGTGCAGGATCCCGGCCAGCAGCTCATCGACGAGCAGCGCCAGCAGGCGCGGCAACGGCAGCTGGCACAGCCGCCGGCGTCGATCGCCGTTGCACCGTCGACGCCGGAGACGACTCTCGATATTCCGCTAAATACACCGATCGACCAGATCGTCGAAACTGGGCCGACGTTTGCGGTTAACCAGATCATGCTGGTGAGCGCGAATAACAAACCGGACAGCAAGCCGTTCGTGCCGCCCTCAGGCGTGGCGCAGGCGAAGCTCGACGCGATCGTCAAACCGTTCACGGACCACGCGCTCGGCTCGCATCGCATCAACGTGCTGCTGAAGCGGCTCACTGAGGCCTTCGTGGACGCGGGCTATGTGACCACCCGCGCGCTGCTCGGGCCGCAGAATCTCGGCAGCGGTACGCTGACGGTCACGATCCAGGTGGGGCGCATCGGCAGCTATGCGGTCAACGGCAAGCCGATCCAGCGCCTGCAAAAGGATGGAAAGGCCGCGGGCGGCGGCTGGCTCACGGATGCGGGCTACGAGAACGCATTCCCGGCCGCGCCCGGCGCTCCGCTGCGGCTCGAAGATATCGACCAGGGCGTCTCGCAGATCAACCGCCTGCGGCGCAATCAGGCGACGGTGCAGGTGCTGCCGGGGCAGAGTGTCGGCGATTCGGTCGTCGACATCAGCAACCGTTCGGGCGACGGCGTGTACTACAGTCTCGGCGTCGACAACTACGGCAGTGCAGCAACGGGCATCACGCGCTATCGCGCGGGCATCGAGGCGGACAACCTGATCGGCCTGCAGGAATCGCTGAGCCTGAATTTCATCGACAGCACCGATAGCAACGCGCTGGTCGGCTCTTTCGCGGTGCCGTTCGGCCGCCACACGTTCAGCTACACGCTGTCCGACTCGGAATACCAGGAGGTGGTCGGCACGACCGCGCTGCTCTACGGACGCACGCTCAGCCACATCCTCGGCTGGAACTACGCACTCGATCGCACGCAGGCCGACATCGTCAATCTCGATGCCACGCTGTCGTGGCGGCGCACGGATCGCGAGGTGAACGACATCGATCTCGATCCGCAGCACATCGCCGTGCTCCGGATCGGCGGCAACTGGCTGCACAAGTTCGTGCTCAACGATGCGCCGGGCAGCGTGACGCTCGATGCCGGTCTCTCGCAGGGACTGCCGTGGCTCGAGGCGGACCATGACGCACCGGACATCCCGCGTACCGACGCGCATGGCCAGTTCACGAAGTTCGACGCGACGGCGACCTTCACGGTGCCGCTGCCGTCGCTGGGCCACGCGCAGCTTGCGTATCGCGGCGTGCTGGGCGGCCAGTACACGAACGTCGCGCTGTACGGCTCCGAGCAGCTTTACCTCGGCGGCATGGAAACGGTGCGCGGGTTCCGCTCTGGTGAAATCGCCGGCGACCGGGGTCTGTACTCGCGCAACGAACTCACGTGGGTCAATGCGCCGACGTGGAAGGATGGCCGCATCGAGCCGTACGTGTTTTTCGATGCGGGTAAGGCGGGGCTCATCGCGGTGCCGGGTTTCCCGTCACTCGTCGGTGTCGGCGCGGGCGTGCGCGCGCAGTGGCAATGGCACAGACAGATGCTGTCGGGCGAACTGCTCGCGGGACGCGCGCTGACGCAACCCGCGGCGCTTGGACCCAAAGCGACACTCATTCTTGGCACAATCAACTGGACATACTGAAGGCGGAACATGAGAGTAGAAAAAATGAACAGGACTATTTATCGAACGGCGCTTGCTGCCGCATTGGCACTCGGCGTCGGTGTCGCCGTGCCAGGATTCGCGCAGACGGCCTCCTCGAGCGCGCCTGCGTCAGCGCTGCCGGCGGGTACGGTCGCGATCGTCAACGGCGTGCCGATCCCGCAGTCGCAATTCGACGAAGCCGTGCGGCTCGCCGGGCAGATGGGGCATCAGCCCGATACGCCGCAGTTGCGTCAGGTGCTCAAGCAGCAACTGATCGCGCGCGAACTGTTCCGCCAGGGTGCGGAGAAGGCGCATTACGACGCGAAGCCTGAAGTACAGCAGGCAATCAACGCGGCGAAGGTCAACGCCGAGACGCAGCTCTATCTGAAGGACAGTATCCATCCCGAGCCGGTGACGGACGCGCAGGTGAAAGCGCGCTATGACGAAATCGTCGCGTCGCTCGGCAAGGAAGAGTACAAGCCGCGCATCATCGCGGTCTCCGATCCGAAGACAGCTGCGACCGTGGTCAGCGAACTGAAGGCGGGCAAGGCGTTCGATGTGCTGGCACAGCGATATAGCGTCGCCCCGAGCAAGACGAGCGGCGGGCAGTTGCCGTGGGTCAGTTTCAAAACGCCTGTGACCGAAGGCAAGACCAACGGCCTGCCGCTTGCGGTCGCGCAGGCAATTACGCAACTTCCGGTTGGCGGCGTGAGCCCGGAGGCGATTGCCGTGGGCAATGCGCGCTTCATCGTGAAGCTCGACGCGAAGCGGCCGACCCAGGTGCCCGCGTTCGATCAGGCGAAGGACACGATCCGTCAGCAGTTACAGGCGCTGGCGGTGGAGAAAGCGGCGACGCAGTTCACGGCGGGATTGATGAAGGGTGCAGCGATCCAGCAATGACACAGCGCATACTCACGAAAGCGGTTCTGCTCGCGGAGACTGAGCTCGCCGCTGGAGCGGAAGAGGGGGGATCGCGCGGTATGGGGGCGGAGCAGGCAGTTATGGCGGTGCTGGCGATCGTCCAGATGATGCGCTTCGGCAGGGATTCCGTACTGCACCGGCGGGCAGTCTGAGAGGTCACAGGCCTCTCGATGTCGTGCGAAAGTATCAGGCGCGACACAAACATGCACCGACGCACCCTTTGGTGTCAACGCTGAGCGCGTGGCTGCGGGACCAGATGGTGCGCGCCCGTCACGAATGGCACCGCGCGCCGCGCAATGCGCAATGCGCATTGCGAGACCGTTATCGATGCTGCTGATCGACATGGATAGTTTCAAGCCCCCCAAAAAAAAGCTCACGCCGAAGCGTGAGCGAATACGGATAGCTATAGCAACATTGCATGCGCTTGGACCGCCGCGCAGCGAAAACTAGTCTAAGCACTGGCCGGAAAAAAGAACATCGGACAGATCCGAACCACTCGCTCGCCACACCCAACTCCCGCGCGCTGGCCTGCCACGGCGCACAGGCGGACAGAGCAACAACGCCGACCAACCACACGCCTCCAAACAAAACCCCGCCACCACCAACCCACCGCGCGAATCCCAACAAACCCAGCATTCCCGACGCCTTCGCAAGTCGCAATCACCCCCTCCCATCGCCGCTTTTTGCCGCGCTTGCCAGGCCCGATCCCACTCCGTACACTCGCGCGTACTTACCGGACCACGCCGTTTCACGCGCCGTCCGGCATGCTCACGCCCAACAGAGGAGAACCCCCGCCGTGGCCGATTCGTATTTCCCCCGCTGGCGCCGCCAGCCTGCCGCCGCCGAGGGCAGCATCGTCGGCATCGATGAGCGCCTCGCGTGGCCGCAGATGTTCGCCATGGGCGTCCAGCACGTCGTCGCGATGTTCGGTTCGACCGTGCTCGCGCCGCTCCTGATGGGCTTCGATCCGAACCTGTGCATCTTCATGTCGGGCATCGGCACGCTGCTGTTCTTTGTGCTGGTCGGCGGCCGCGTGCCGAGCTATCTCGGGTCGAGCTTTGCGTTCATCGGTCTCGTGATCGCGGTGACGGGCTACGGCGGTCAAGGTCCGAATCCGAACATTCCGGTGGCGTTGGGCGGCATCATCGCATGCGGCGTGGCGTACGCGATCATCGGGCTGATCGTGTCGGCGGTGGGCACGCGCTGGATCGAGACGCTGATGCCGCCGGTGGTGACGGGCGCGATCGTCTGCGTGATCGGCCTGAACCTGGCGCCGATCGCGGTGCACGGCGTGAGCGGCAGCAACTTCGATTCCTGGATGGCGCTCGTGACCGTGCTATGCGTGGGCGCGGTCGCTGTGTTCGCACGCGGCATGATGCAGCGTCTGCTGATCCTGATCGGCTTGCTGATCGCCTACGCGATCTACGCGATCGTCACCAACGGTCTTGGCATGGGCAAGCCCATTGAGTTCGCCATCGTCGCGAACGCCGCGTGGTTCGGGATGCCGCACTTCACGTCGCCCGTGTTCGACCCGCACGCGATGGCTCTGCTTGCGCCGATCGCAGTGATCCTGGTCGCCGAAAACCTCGGCCACATCAAGGCGGTAAGCGCGATGACCGGCCAAAACCTGGACCGCTATATCGGCCGCGCGTTTCTCGGCGATGGGCTGGCGACGATCGTCTCCGGTTTCGCGGGCGGCACCGGCGTGACGACTTACGCCGAAAACATCGGCGTAATGGCTGTCACCAAGATCTACTCGACGCTGGTGTTCGTAATCGCCGCTCTGATCGCGTTGGTGCTGGGCTTTTCGCCGAAGTTCGGTGCGGTGATCCAGACCATTCCGGGCCCGGTGCTGGGTGGTGTGTCGATCGTGGTGTTTGGGCTCATCGCGGTGACCGGCGCGCGCATCTGGGTGGTCAACAAAGTTGACTTCTCCGATAACAGGAATCTGATCGTCGCCGCAGTCACGCTCGTGCTCGGCGCGGGCGATTTTTCGTTGAAGCTCGGCGGCTTCGGTCTTGGCGGGATCGGCACGGCGACGTTCGGCGCGATCATTCTGTATGCGCTACTGCGCAGGAAGCCGGCGCAAGGTCCGGTGGCCTGATACGTGTCGATCCACACTGACGAGCTGCGCTCGGCTGCAGTCAGCGCCAGTTTCGCGATGTAGACAAAGCCACCGCCACCACATAAAAAGCGCTATTTTTTTCGTGCAGTCAGCGCCGTCTCCGACAAGTCGACCTCCTGCATCAGCTTGTTCAAGGTCTCGTCGTTGATCTGCTGGCTTGCGCGCAGCGCAAGCAATGTCTTGCGCTCCGCACGCATCGCCGCGAGTTTCATCCTGAACTCCAATGCAGCGGCGCGGCGCGCCATCGGGCAACAATTCGGGCAACGACAATACGCCCGCCAGCGTGACCGCGCCGCGCACGCCGGCCACCGTCTCACCGAGACGAGGCGCAAGCCCGGCACCGCGTTCGCCATGCCGTGCCTCGCCGCGCCGCGACTCGCGAACCAGCGCCGAGCCTCAGAAGATGCACGGACAGCAAGCTGAACAGCGCGCTGACCGCTGCGCCCGCCGCGAGGCCGCCCACGGCGATCACGACGAAACTGATCGACGCGTCGCGCAACGCAAACGCGCCGGTAAGCGCGGCGGCGATCGCGAACTTCAGCGCGACGAGACCGGACGCGTCGTCCATCAGCGCTTCACCTTCGAGGATATGCATGAGACTGCAAGGAATCTTGTTCTTGCCGACGCTGCCGGACAGCGCCACCGCATCGGTTGGCGACAACACGGCGGCGAGCGCGAAGGCGACGGGCAGCGAGATGGCCGACACCAGCGCATTGACGAAGTAGCCGACCGCCAGCACCGTCATGAACACGAGACCGAGCGCGAGCATCAGGATCGCGCGGCGCGCCATGAACAACTCGCGCTTGGGAATGCGCCAGCCGTCGGCAAACAGCAGCGGCGGGATGAACAGCACCATGAAGAGTTCGGGATCGAGCGTGACGTGCAAACCGAATCTCGGCTATGCGAGCACCGCGCCCATCGCGATCTGCAAAAGCGGCAGCGGCACATTGAAGGGCAGCGTGCGCTTCAGAACGCCGGACATGCGACGACCGGCGCTGCACCCCCATGGCGCACTGCCCGGCTTGCACCGCGCACTTCAACGGTGCGCGCGACGCCCCCTCGGCGCGCATCGGCTGATCTGCCTGCGCAATCGCGAGAACAACTTTCAATGCAATGTGCGGCAGCGTGCGCATGGAGCTTGCTTAAGCAGTAGCGATAACGCACATTAGAAACGGCGCCGCAGGCATGTTCGCTTCCGCGTTCACACCGGGCCGGCTCTTGCGTGAGAGGACTGCATGACGATTGCGCAACAGGATAGAACCGCCAGCGTGCCGCATGGCTTCGACGTCGAGGTGACGTCGGGGCTCGAACGCTTTTCGGTTCAGCATGGCGAGTTGACGCTGACCAGCGTATTCCAGCCGATTTTCAGCCTCTCGCATATGCGGGCGGTCGGCTACGAGGGGCTCTTGCGCGCGCACGATGCGCTTGATCGCCCGGTGTCGCCGCTCGACGTATTCGGCGAGGCGGCGCGTCTGGGCGAGGTGCTGCACGTCGACCGGCTCGCGCAGACGCTGCATCTGGAAAATTTCAAGGTGCTCGGTGCCGAGCGCGAGTGGCTGTTTCTGAACGTCCATCCCGGCGTGCTCACCGATCCGTATCACGCCGCCGCGTTGCTGGCCAATCTGCGCCGGCTCGCGCTGCCGCCTCGGCGCATCGTGCTCGAGGTGCTCGAACAGCGCGCCGAAGACCTCGAACGTCTCGCCGAAGCGGTGCGCCAGTTCCGCGAGCGCGGCTTCCTGATCGCACTCGACGATTTCGGCGCGGGGCACTCGAACATCGAGCGCATCTGGCAACTGAATCCTGACATCGTGAAGCTCGACCGCATGATGCTGTCGCACGCCGCGCATCGCGCGGACATGGCGACGATTCTGCCGGGACTGGTCGCGCTGCTGCACGAAGCGGGCAAGCTGGTGCTGATCGAAGGTGTCGAAACGGAGCACGAAGCGCAGATGGCGCTCGCCTGCAACGCGGACTTCGTGCAGGGCTTTTTCTTCGGCCGGCCGAACCCCGGCGCGGTCGATGCGGCGCACGCGGTAGCCTGCATCGACGAACTCACCGAGCGCTACCGCGAGCAGACCGAAGCGCGCGAGCGGCGCAGCGCGAGCCGTCTCGCGCCGTACCTGCGCGCCTTCGAGCGCGCCGCAGAGCGGCTTGCCGCGGGCGAGCCGCTCGACGAAGTGTGCTGGAACTTCCTCGCGCTCGATCACGCCGCGCGCTGCTTCCTGCTCGACGCGAAGGGCAAGCAGGCGGGCCGCAACGTGGTGCTGCGCGCCGATCGCGCGGCGCATGAGACCCGCTTTCTACCGCTTGCCGACGCCCAAGGAGCGAACTGGCTGCGCCGTCCGTATTTCCGTGACGCGATCAACGCGCCGGAGCGCGTGCATGTGACGCGCCCGTATCTGTCGATCAACGAGGCGCTGCCGTGCGTGACGCTGTCGGTGGCGACGCGCGTCGGCGAGCAGACCTGCGTGTTGTGCGGCGACATCGATTGGGTGGGCGAAGAGCGGTTCTGAGATGATGTCGTCTTGACGACACCTTTCGCGCTCATGTCCATCCTGCTCGAAGTCATTGCCACCACGGTCGCCGATGCACGCATCGTCGCGCAAGCGGGCGCCGACCGGATCGAACTCGTCACCGCGATGGGCGAGGGCGGGCTGACGCCGAGCATCGGCCTGATCGAAGCAGTGGTGGCGGCTGTGCGGATTCCGGTGAACGTGATCGTGCGGCCGCATAGCCGCTCGTTCGTGTACGACGGCGACGACTGCGCGGTGATGCTGCGCGACGTGCGCGCGGTCAAAGCGGCGGGCGCGAACGGCATCGTGATCGGCATGCTGAACGCCGATGGCACGATCGACCGCGAAGGGCTCGCACGTGCGATCGATGCAGCCGATGGTCTGGCGATCACCTTCCATCGTGCATTCGACGAAACGCGCGATCTGCGCGAAGCGCTCGATCTCTTGCTCGAATTCGACGCAGTGACGAATGTGCTGACCTCGGGCGGCAAGCCGTCCGTGCTGCACGCCGATGTGGCGCTCCGCGAATTGCTGCAACAGGCGCGCGGCTCGCATTGCACGGTGTTAGCCGGCGCCGGATTGACGGTCGATGCGGTTGCGGGCTTCGTGCGCAGAACCGGTGTCGAAGCGGTGCATTTCGGCTCGGGCGTGCGGATAGGCGGCAAGGGTCTGGCGCCGGTCGATACGGCAAAGGTCGCGCAAGTGAGGGCCTTGCTGAATGCCAACGCCGATGACATCGGCGCGGCTGGCATTGCATAGCGGAACCGCCAGATAAAGTAAAAGCCGCTTCGAGCCGACACCCGAAGCGGCTTTTTCCATTCACGCTGCGCAGCGCGTTGGCCAGCCGGTGTTACTTCGCCACCACCACCGGAATCCCGCGCAACTGTCCGGCGCCCTTCATCTCCTCCAGCGATTTCTTCACCGCATCGCCCGTTGCCGCATCGATCTGCAAGCGTGCCGCCAACTCACGTTCGCCTCGCTTCACACCGGCCAGATTCGCCAGCTTCACGTGACCGTAACCGCGCACCCGCGCATGCAGGTCCGCGAGCTTGGCGACGTCTTCCAGATGGGTCGCGTCGAGCTTCGCGAGCGCGCGCTGCAACGTGCTTTCGTAGTCGCTCGCCAGTTCGCGCTCCATCTTGCGCTCGAGCGTGCGGCCGAACGGATCGAGCGCCGTGCCGCGCAGCCCGCGCCATTTCGCCAGCATGCCGAGCACCGGCCACATCCACTGGCCAAAGGTTTTTTTGGTGGGATTGACGCCGGGCTGGGCGCGCGTGAGCGTCGGCGGCGCGAGGTTGAACTTGATACCGAAGTCCTTGCCCGCCACACCTTCGAATTGCGCTTCGAGCGCTTCACGGAATGCGGCGTCCGTATGCAGACGCGCCACCTCGTATTCGTCTTTCACCGCAAGCAGGCGATAGAACGTGGTTGCCACCGCACGCGTCACGCGCTCGCTTGTCTGGTCTACGGCGGTTTCCGCGCGGCGTGCGGCATCGACCAACGTGCGGTAACGCTTCACGTAGGCAGCGCCCCCGTAAGTCTGCAGGCGTCCTTCGCGATGCGCGATCAGTTCGTCGAGCGTGTCGACGCGCAAGGCCTGCTTCGCCAGATGCCGCGACTGCCATAGCGCTTCGAGCGCGGCGGGATCTTCGGCGGCCAACCGGCCGATCGAAAACGCCAGCTGGTTCATCGGCACGGCGACGTTGTTCAGTTCGATCGCGCGCATCATCGCGCCGAACGACACCGGCACCAGACCGAGTTGCCACGCGTAACCGAGCATCAGGATATTCGCGCCGATCGTGTCGCCGAGAAAACGCGTGGCGAGCGCCTGCGCGTCGCAGGTCGACATGCGCTCGGCGCCCGCCGCGTGACGCATCTTGTCGATCAGTGCGTCGGCGTGCAGCGTGGCGTCCGGATTCTGCACGAAGGTCGCGTTCGGAATGGCATGCGTGTTGACGACGATGCGGGTGCGGCCGTGACGCACCGTTTGCAACGCATCGGCACTCGCGCCGACCACCATGTCGCAGGCGAGGAGCACGTCGGCCTGTTGCGTGTCGATGCGAACCTGGTTGAGCCACTCGTCCCGCGCGGCAAAGCGTACGAACGACAGCACCGCGCCGCCCTTTTGCGCGAAACCCATGAAGTCCAGCACGGACGCGCTCTTGCCTTCCAGATGCGCGGCCATGCTGATCAACGCACCGACCGTGACAACGCCGGTGCCGCCGACGCCCGTCACGAGGATGTCATACGGCGCGGCATCGAGCTGCGTCGCCGGAACCGGCAGCGCGTCGACGCGGGCGGCGAGTGCTTGCGGATCGAACGCGGCGCCCGCGGCTTTTTTCAGCTTGCCGCCTTCCACCGTGACGAAGCTCGGGCAGAAGCCATTCACGCATGAGTAATCTTTATTGCAGGACGACTGATCGATACGGCGCTTGCGCCCGAGGACCGTTTCGACCGGTTCCACCGACAGGCAATTCGACTGCACCCCGCAGTCGCCGCAGCCTTCGCAGACTTCCTCGTTGATAAAGAGACGCTTGTCCGGATCGGGGAACTCGCCTTTTTTGCGGCGCCGCCGTTTTTCGGCCGCGCAGGTCTGGTCGTAGATCAGCACGGTCACGCCGTCGGTGTCGCGCAACTGGCGCTGCACCGCGTCCATTTCGCTGCGATGGTGGAACGTGGTGCCCTTCGGGAAGAGATCGTGATGGCCGTCGTATTTCTCGGGCTCGTCGCTGACCACGACGAAGCGCGACACACCTTCGGCTTCCACCTGGCGCGCGATCTGCGGCACGGAAATGCTGCCGTCGACCGGCTGGCCGCCCGTCATCGCGACCGCGTCGTTATAGAGAATCTTGTACGTGATGGTGGCTTTCGCGGCGACCGCCTGGCGAATCGCGAGAATGCCGGAATGGAAGTAGGTGCCGTCGCCGAGGTTCTGGAACACATGCCGCGTTTTCGTGAACATCGAATGCGAGGCCCAGTCGACGCCTTCGCCGCCCATCTGGATCAGGCCGGTGGTGTCGCGCTCCATCCACGACGCCATGAAGTGACAGCCGATACCCGCCTGCGCGATCGACCCTTCCGGCACTTTGGTCGACGTGTTGTGCGGGCAGCCGGAACAGAAGTACGGCGTGCGCTTCACGCTGTCCGCCGCGTTCGAGAGGATTTGCGGCGCGACCAGGTCGACCACGCGTTCGCGCCGGTCGAGCGTCGGCTTGTGTTGGGCGAGCCAGTTGGCAAACACCGGCAGAATGCGCGAAGGCCGCAATTCACCGAGCGACGACAGCAGCATCGAGCCGTCCTCGGCCTGCTTGCCGATCACCACCGGCCGCGCACCTTTCGTACGGTTGTACAGGTAGTCCTTGATCTGCTGCTCGATGACCGGGCCTTTTTCCTCGATCACCAGCACCTCGGACAAGCCGTCAACGAACGTGTCGATGCGCGTCATCTCCAGCGGAAACGACAAGCCGACCTTGTAGATGCGCACGCCGGCCGCGTTCAGATCGGCGACCGTCAGATCGAGCCGGCGCAGCGTTTCCATCAGATCCAGATGCGCCTTGCCGCACGTGACGATTCCGACGTTCGCGTGCGGGCTCGGCGCGATCCATTTGTCGATGCTGTTCACGCGCGCAAAGTGGCGCACCGCATCGAGCTTCGCGTGCATGCGCGACTCGATCGTCAGGCTCGGCAGATCGGGCCAGCGGTTGTGCAGGCCGCCAGCGGGCCCCGTGAAATCCTGCGGCACCGTCCATGAGGATTGCAGCGCATCGAGGTCGACCGTCGAGCCCGATTCGACGGTTTCGGAGATTGCCTTGTAGCCGACCCATGCGCCCGAGAAGCGCGACAGGGCCCAGCCGTACAGCCCGAACTCGAGCATGTCGGCGATGTTCGACGGATTCACCACCGGCATGTGCCAGGCCATCATCGCGAAGTCGCTTTGATGCGGCATCGACGACGACACGCAGCCGTGGTCGTCGCCCGCCACCACCAGCACGCCGCCGTGGGGCGACGAGCCATACGCGTTGCCGTGCTTGAGCGCGTCGCCAGCGCGGTCCACGCCCGGGCCCTTGCCGTACCACATCGCGAACACGCCTTCGACGGTGCGCTCCGGGTCCGCTTCGACACGCTGCGTGCCGAGCACGGCGGTGCCGGCGAGTTCTTCGTTGATCGCGGGCAGGAAGCGGATGTCGCTCGCGGTGAGCAGCTTGCTCGCCTTCCACAGCTGCTGGTCGACCATGCCGAGCGGCGAGCCGCGATAGCCGCTGATGAAACCGGCGGTGTTCATGCCGCGCGCCTTGTCGAGCGCGCGCTGCATCAACGGCAGGCGCACCAGTGCCTGGGTGCCGGTCAGGAAGATGCGGCCGCGCGTCGCGGTGAGATTGTCGGACAGCTTGTAGTCGGCGAGAGCGGGCGTGCCGTCGATGGGCAGGCGAGCGGTCATGAGTGAATCTCCAGTTGTCGATCCGCGTGGTTGCTTTGGCATGCCGATCCGGAGCTGGCGCTTTAGCGCCTACTCCGGTCCTATGCTTTGGCACTTACCGAATCCCATAAAGCGGTTGCCGTTTCGAATCCGCGCCAAAGCGGGGTCCAGAAAGGCACTTTGCGGAAGAGACTCTATTTTTCAGCGCCGAGGCGAGAGGATTTTTTCTACTTTGCAGAGCCGTTGGCGAATGAGCGCGAGGAGCCGCGCGTTTTAATCAGGTTTTGAGTTGGATTTGCCAGGCTACCGCGCGATTCGGGTATGCCCTGGTGCCGCAGCGCCGTTGCGGGCGGCACGGGCGGCGCGGTTTGGCGCGTGACCGGGCACGCCGCCTATCGCGCCACCTGGTGTGCCGCCACGTTGGCCGCCAGGTCATGCTGAAGAGGCGCAGCGTCGAGCGGCACGACTTCGTCGAAATGCGAATAGTCGATGTGGCTCACGCCATCCTGCTCGCTCATGATGTCCACGAAACGATAGTGCCAGTAGAGCTGGTCGCAGGTCCACAGGTGACGCGCCTGCATGGTCTGCGAGGTCGATTCGTCGACCCCTTCGAGCGTGAGCAACAGCGACGTGTCGCTCCCTTTGAGCGTCTCGGCGGTTTCGCCGAACAGCGGACTGCTCTCGTCGATGATGTGCATCAGCGTCCAGCCCAGCTTGAACACCGGGTGCTGATCGCGCACCAGCGTGAGGTCGTAGAGCTTGCGCAGCATGTAGCCTTCGGCGGACGTTTCCTGGCGCAGAATGCGCAGCTTTGCGCGGGCCTCGGCGATCACGTTCTGGCGCGCGTTGGCCGCGCGCACCATCAGCGTCATGCGGCCGTCGAGCGGGCGGACGATCGCATAGCGGGCGAACATGATCTTCGCGTGCGGCCGCGAGAAGCGCGCGAAGATCAGCCCGGTCGCCAACGCAATGCCCGACATCCCGACGAAAATTTCCAGCGTCGCTATCGTGTGCGCGTAGACGGTCTGCGGATGCATGTCGCCGTAGCCGACCGTCGCGAGCGTCTCGACGCTGAAGAAAAACGCGCCGCCGAAGCCCGCCGGAAACTGATTGGCGATGGGCGCGCGGCCGAGCATATAGAGTGCGGCGAAGGTGGTGTTGAGCAGCGCGAACAGCACCGCGAGCGAGATAAAAAACATCGGCCAGCTCACGACCAGCGCGCGGTGATACAGGTCCTGCCAGAACGGTGTCGGCATGCCGTGCGCGATCACCACGCGATCGTCCAGACGCAGTTCACGGCTGCCGCGCGCGCGGCGCTTTTGCGCGCCCGCTTCGGCTTCGCCGATGCCGGAAAAACGGTCCGACTGTTCAGTGACCATTGCGTGCTCGGGGAGATGAAGACGGGCCAAGCGTAGCACGGCATTCGGCGTGCGAAAGCTGATTTTGGGCGGGCGAGTGGGCGATGGAAGTGGCGGCGTTATGGCGTTCGCGGTCGTGCTGGGGCAGTGCGGACAGCGGGGTTGCTGCGGGCGTTGCTGCACCGCGTGCTATGGGCTTCACGGTGGCGTCCTCGCGGCGCGCGCAACTGCGTTCGCAGTCATGTTCGCGCGGCACGCGCAACGTGCGTGACATGCGTCGCATGTTCGGGGATCGTTCAGGCATCGCGGTGCCGCTGCGCTGTGACGGTGCGCGTTTTGTGCACCGAGTTACGGCGAGCGCCCCTGCGAAGCTTCGCCTTTAGCCGGATACCGCATCGCCCGAAGACCGCCTCCTAAGGAAACGCCCGCGGCTTTGGGATTCCCGCGCCGTGCTCGATATCGTCGAGCGCTTGCTGATGTGCGGCCGCTACCGCTTCGGCTTCGTCGGCGTATCCGTCGTCGCCGCCGACCGTGGTCCACGATTTCACTGCTTTGTCGCGATGGCGGATTTCATACTCCGCATCCCAGCGTGCGCCGCTGAGTTCTATTGGGCGGACATGTATCGAGTACACGCCGTAGAGGAAGAGCTGTTCAGCCATGAACGCCTCCTGCGGGTTGATTCGAGATGGCCCGGCGCGACAGCGCGCGGCGCCCCTCCACCTACAGTTCGATTTCCCCGAGAATCCGATGAGCGAGCGCCTTGGCTTCCTCGAGCGCTTCCTGCACCGTCGACGAGGTCGCTTCGACTTCGTAGAGCGTGGTCTCCTGATCGGCGTTGGGGTCGCCCTCGTCGCGTGAGAGGGTCACCACGCCCTGCCACGTATCGGAGCCGACTTCTCTTGCCGTAGCCGTTGCAGTGTAGATGCCCTTGGTGTAGGTGATGTCTTCCATGACGTCGCTCCCTCCAACGGTTTCGGTTTTTCATCCTAGCACGATGACGGGGCTTCGGTTTCACGCTCGCGCGACGCTCCCTATGCACGACACTGCACGCCGAACAAGGCAGGACGATTACAGCAGCGCAACGACCTCATCAAGCGAAGGCGCATGCGCACCCGAATGCCGGCACGCGGCCGCGCCGGCCGCCAGCGCGAACGCCAGATGCTCGGGCCACCCGCGCTGCGGCGCGGCCATCAGGCTGAACAGCAGACCCCCGATCGACGCATCGCCAGCCCCGACGGTATCGACCACCTCGACACGCGGCGGGCGCGCCTCGATCACCGAATCGCCTTCGATCAGCATGGCCGGCTCCGGTCCGCGCGTCACCATGACGGTGGCGGCCGGATTCATCGCGCGCAATTGCGCGAGCGCGGCGGCCTCGTCGTCGGTCTTGAACAGCAGGCGCAGATCCTCGTCGGATACCTTGATCAGATCGGCGAGCGCCGCCATTTTGCGCAGCGTCGGCTCGTAGCCGTGCGCCATCAGATTGCGGTAGTTCGGATCGAAACTGATCTTCACGCCGCGCGAACGCAACTCGGCCGCCAACGTGGCGAGCGTATCGCCGAGCGGTTGCCGCACGAGGCTGATGCAACCGAAGTGCGCCCACTTCACGTGGCCGATCCAGCCTTTCGGCAAATGCGCCGGATCGAACGCGAGGTCGGCGCCGTTCTCGCCCATGAAGAAGTACGCGGGCGGATGTGTCTGATGCACGATTGCAAGCAGTGGCGGACGCTCCACGCGCTGCATGAAGCGCATGTCGAGACCCGCGGCGACACTCGCGTTCCACAGGTCGTCGGAGAAGTTATCGACGCCGAGCGAGCCGGCGCACGCGGTCGGCAAGCCGAGCCGCGCGACGCAGCGCGCCACGTTCCAGCCGGCGCCACCGGGGCGCGAGAGCCACTGCGACGCGCCGGTGCGCACGAGATCGGTGAGGATGTCGCCGGCCGAGACGAAGAGGGGGAATTCGGGGCTTGCGCTGGTAGTGGTCATTGTGTTTTCTCCGCCGATTCAGGCGCTATGGACGGGGTGGACGGGGCGGCCGCGGCATCGGGCAGCGCATGAGCGAGCACTTCGTAGCACGCGCCCATGGTGTGATAGTCGGTCTTGCCCGCCGGGCTTTTTTCGTCGCTGTACTTACGGTTGTCGCAGGTGAGGATGCGGTACCACGCGCCGTATTTGTGATCGACGAAGTGCGCCCAGCTGTAGCGCCAGATCTCGTCGTACCAGTCCCAGAAGCGTTCGTTGCCCGTGCGCTTGCCGAGCAGCGCGGCGGTCGCCAGGGTTTCGGCCTGGACCCAGAAATACTTGTCGTGGTCGCACACCGTGCCGTCCGGGCCGAAGCCGTAGTAGAGGCCGCCGTGGTCGTCGTCCCACGCATGCGTCATCGCGGCGTCGAATAGTTCGATCGCGCGCGGCAGCAACCACGGCAACGGGCGGAAGCGTTCCAGGATCAGCAGCAGCTTCGCCCATTCCGTCTGATGTCCGGGCTGGAAACCCCACGGGCGGAAGATATTCGAGCTGTCTTCCTCGTTGTAGTGCCAATCGACCGACCAGTCTGCGTGAAAATGCTCCCACACCAGACCTTGCGACAACTTCGCTTGCCGCAGCGTGATGTTCGACGCGACCCGTTCGGCGCGGTCCAGATAGACGAGATGGCCGGTCGCTTCGTGCGCGGCCAGCAGCGCCTCGGTGGTGTGCATGTTCGCGTTCTGCCCGCGGTACGAGCTGACCCGCCACTCGGGCGACGCTTCGTCGGCATAGAGGCCGGCGGCGGCATCCCAGA
The DNA here is from genome assembly GCF_040812055.1 of Paraburkholderia suaedae. Taxonomy (NCBI): domain Bacteria; kingdom Pseudomonadati; phylum Pseudomonadota; class Betaproteobacteria; order Burkholderiales; family Burkholderiaceae; genus Paraburkholderia; species Paraburkholderia suaedae. Next base: position 32,807 of record NZ_JBFOAH010000016.1, read on the forward strand.
AGCGGTGCTCCATCAACTCGAAGGTCGCGCCGATCATAGGTTTCGCTTCCTCGATGCCGGCCATCGCCGCGTGCGCATAGGCGAGCAGCACGAACGCGAGACCGTAGCAGTGGCGCGTCGCGTCGAGTGTGCGCTTCTTGCCGTCGCGCCATTCGAGTTCCCAGTCGTAGCCTTCGCGCTGCGCGTCCCAATGGGCCTCGCGCAGGAAGCGCAAACCGTGGCGCGCGTATTCCAGATGCTGCGGGTCGCCAAACTGTCGATACGCCATCGCGTAGTTGAAGATGTAGCGGCAAGTGCTCACCAGATGCCGCGTGGTCTTGTCGTAGACGGAACCGTCGTCGCGCAGGAAGTGGAAGAAGCCTCCGCTCGGATCGAACACGTTGGGCGCGTAGAAGCGCAGCGTGTCCTGCACGTGCGCAAGCAGAAACTCGCGGCTGCGGAAGCTGTCGACGGACGGCACCGTGCCGGCGTTGGCGGGCTGAAGCGGGACGGGTTGCGTCATGGCATTTTCACCAAAGTGCTGGCACGGGCAATCAGTTGAACAGGCAAGCGGACTTCCAGCTCGGCGGGTGTGTCTTCAAGCAGCAACTCGACGCCGCGCCGGCCGAGCGCTTCCTTGTCGACCGAAATGGTCGACAGCGGCGGCGTCGCATGCGCGGCGGCGGGAATATCGTCGAAGCCGATGATGGCGATGTCCTCGGGCACGCGCAGGCCGCGCGCGAGGCACGCGCGCAGCGCGGCGAGCGCGGCGGCGTCGTTGTAGGCGAACACCGCGTCGGGGCGCGGACCGGGCGCGTCGAGAAGGCGCAGCATGGCGCGCGCGGCGCCGGTGTCGGGATCGAGGCCGGCGTCGATGGTGACTTCGAGCGACGGGTCGAACAGCAGCCCCGCTTCGAAGAATGCCCGCCGGTAACCGAGCGCGCGCTGCGCAATGCTGAAGTGCGCGAGCGAGCCGCCGATGAACGCGACGCGCTTGCGCTGCTGTTCGAACAGATGCCGCATGGCGAGCGTGGCGCCCGCGGCGTTGTCCAGATTCACCGAGCGCAGGCCGGGCGCCCACAAGTCGATCAGTACGAGCGGGCGTTGCATGGCGACCAGCGTGGTCAGCGTTTCGGGTTCCACGAAGCCGGCCACCGCGACTGCGTCCGGCGCATGCAGGCGCATCTGCTGAATCACGTCTTCGGTGGGACCGGCGGTCAACACGGAAGGCACGATGCCGCGCTCGCGGCAAGCGTCTTCCACGCCGTGCAGCACATGCGAAAAGAACGGACTGGCGGCGAAGTTGTTGTGCTGGCGGTGCAGCAGGAAGGTCAACCGGCGGATGCGCGGACGCAGCTGGGCGGCATCGTAACCGAGCTGCCGCGCCGCTTCCACCACGCGCTCGCGGGTGGCATCGGACAGGCCGGGCTGATTCTTGAGCGCGCGTGAGACGGTGCCGATCGACACGCTTGCCACGCGGGCGATGTCGCGGATGGTCGTGGCCATCGGATCAAACGGCCGCCGCAGAGCGGCCGTGCAGGTGATTGGGTTCGGGCGATTGTATAGTAAAACACGGCGCGAGCCGCCCTTCGCGAGTCGGTAATTACCCGGAAAGCCCAGCAGACCCTAAGGTTGGCCCGCAATATGCTGTTTAGTAAAACGACTAAACAATGGCGGATTTTGCCGGATGTCTCACCGGTATTCGTTCGGCGCTCAGCCGAAGTTCGTGGACTTGCTTCCCCCAGTGCCCGGCCAGGAATCGTCCTATGCCGTCCGGCTGAGGCGACAGCGCCCCCGTTTGCGCGTGAAATAACAAAAAGCCGCACAAGGCGGCTTTCTTCAAACGACGCTCAGGGAGGGCGCTTATGAATGTCCTGTTTGCATTGCGCGCGTATTCAACGGCGCGCGACGGCGGCGGCAGGCCGCTTGCGCGAGGCGAGCGGGGCCTCGCCACTCATGTCGCGCGCGCCCCAGCGCTGCGCGAGCGCGGCGCAGACCATCAACTGGATCTGGTGAAACAGCATGAGCGGCAAGACCACGGCGCCCACCGCGTGCGACGCGAAAATCACCTTGGCCATCGGCACGCCGGCGGCGAGACTTTTCTTCGAACCGCAAAAGGTGATCGTGATCTGGTCGGCCCGGTTGAAGCCGAGGCGCTTGCTGACGAAGATCGTCACGCCCAGCGCGAGCGCGAGCAGCACGGCACTTACGAGCAGCAGGCCGCCCAGCGCGGACAGCGGAATCTGGTGCCACAGGCCCTCGGTGACGGCCTCGCTGAATGCGCCGTACACCACGAGCAGGATGGAGCCCTGATCGACGAACTTCAGCACGCCGCGATGGTGCTCGATCCACTTACCGATCAGCGGGCGCAGCAGCTGCCCGGCTACGAACGGCACCAGCAGTTGCAGCACGATGTTGCCCATTGTGTGCCACGGCGAGGCGCTGCCGCCCGCGGCCTGATTGGTGACGACGACGCTGACGAGCGCGGGGGTGATGAAGATGCCGAGCAGGCTCGAAGCGGACGCGCTGCATACGGCGGCCGGCACATTGCCTTTGGCAATGGACGTGAACGCAATCGACGACTGAACCGTCGACGGCAATGCGCAGAGGAAGAGGACCCCCGTGTAGAGCGTCGGCGTGACAAGTGGCGAAAGGAGCGGCTTAAGCGCGAGGCCGAGCAGCGGGAACATCGCGAACGTGCTGATAAGTACCAGCAGATGAAGACGCCAATGCGTCGCCCCCGCAACGATCGCTTCGCGTGAAAGCTTGGCGCCGTGCAGGAAAAACAGCAGACCGACCGCCACGTTGGTCACCCAGTTGAACCCGACGGCCGCCTGCCCATGCACGGGCAGGAGGCTGGCAAGGATCACGGCGCCCACCAGGCACAGGGTGAAGTCGTCGGGAAGCAGTTTGGGGCGGGGCATGTCGGGATCTCGTTTCGGTGATGCGCAATGGTGCGGCGCGTTCGCGCGCGTACACGCGTGAAGAAGTCGCCGCCCGTTCAGGGCAAACACCTATTGTGGTCGCAATCCGATTCAAAACGCAAATTCATTTGCTGAATTGATTAATGAAATGCTTGCATCAGACCCGAGTGCGGGCGCTGAACCTCGCGGTCTGCCTTGATGTCAGTATTGGCGAAGCATGGTCATGGGTCCACTTCGATCTTGCGATTCACGCGAAAAGGCAACGCGCAATTTCTTCGATCGCAAAGCGCGATGCAAGACGCTCCACCACCGCGTACTCAGGCTGTTGGTTCGCCTCGGCGCAAGCACTCTGCCGTCAAAAACGCCGCAGTAACAAGGTGTTACATCAACGGTTGAGGCATAACACTTTTTGGCTCGACACCCCCTGCCGCCGCCCATAAATTACCGTTCAAAGGCCGCCGGGATGACCCGCGTCGTGATATCAACGCGGCGTCTCTACCAGTCCCACGACAAGTCCATCGCAGCTCGAACGGTGGTCTTCAGGCAAGTCTTCGGGCATGAGAGTCACCAGGTGGACGGGTCGTCGAGAAGGAGGCACTGGGCGTGGGGCGCGGTCATCACTGCGCTGTGTTCGTTCGCCGTTGCAAAAGCGCCGGGCATGCCGCACGGCAGCGCCGCCGCCGGTCACGCGCAAGTCGCTCCAGACCGCGCAATGCATGGTCAAGCGCGCAACGGCGGCCATCAGTCCTACCGCACCTCTGCGGCAGGATCCGCGCGTAACCCGCTTCACGGGCGCAGCTATGTACTCTCGGGCGGCCCATACGCCGACGGCTTCAATGTCTATCGCCCCGGCATGCGGCGTGTGGCCGGACCGCCCGGTTATGCCGCCGACGACGGTGGCCGTCTGCAGTACGCCGGCGCCATTACGCCCGTCAGCGCCGAATCACGGTCGGTGCCACGGCCGCCACCCAATGGGCCCGTGCGTAGCGGGTCGATTCGCGCTGACGTCGCTCGCTACAACGAAGAACGCGGCTCCGCGCGGGCAACGCAGCGCTCCACCGGCGACCCGCGTCAAGCGGAAGGCTCGCCGTATCGCAACTAGCGGCTGCTTGCTCGCCGCTGAGCAAACGCCGGCGGGCATCCAGCCGGCAGGAGCCAGCCGGGAGCCGCGAACACCCACTCGCGAACAACCACCCCACCCGCCATCAACCGCCCGGCAGCGGCAATCACCCGCCAGCAACCGCCCGCCAGGCAACCACCCAGCAGCAATCACCCGCCAAAAACCTGCCGCGAGGACATAGCCGCGAACAGCCACCGGCGACGCCCTGGCCGGGAGCAAACATCCGCCAGCATCGCGGGGCGTGCCGCCGACAGACGTTGGCAATAAAGCGTGTTGTCACTCAGCCACGCCGGCCAAGACGTCACCCTTCTGCTTACCCCACCAAACGATCTCGTTCAGCATTCCTGCCGAACTCCTCTGCGTCCCCAACCGCCTGCGTTCGGTCGCGGCGCTCACGCATGCGCACGTCGTCCGAGCTTCGGGACCCACCCAATGTGACGTTTCGACGCCACACTTTTTTGAAAACGCTCGCAGGGAAAACCCCTGTCGTCGTCAAATCGGGGCGTTTCCAGCTCGGCGCCCATTTGCACGTCCGTCACATGCTCAGTCGCCGGGCCAGCATGGCGTTGGCGCCGCTAGTCCGTTGCGAGGGCTAGCGCCGCTCGCACAGGAAGTCCGCGGGCCGGGCCAATATCAGACCGATAAGCGACCAAACTAATCAGATCGCTATACCCGCAATAACCGCCCATATTTTTGTCCATAAAAATGGTCCGCAAAGATGGGTCCGCCCAGATTGGCTCGACGATCCAACGGACGATAACCCCTGCTTCGCGCGAGCCCCCTTTCGCACAGCCGCACCCTTTTCAAAAAAGACTGGAGAACCCATGAAAACAAGCATCAGCAGTGCGCTGAAGACCACCCTCAAGGCAACCGCGTGTGCCGCTTTGCTGGCCAGTGCATCGTCTGCTTTTGCGCAATCGAGTGTGCAGCTGTACGGTCAGGTCGACGAATGGGTCGGCGCGCAGAAATTCCCCGGGGGAAAGACCGCTGTGGTGGTGTCCGGCGGAGGCATGTCGACGTCATACTGGGGCATGAAGGGAACTGAGGATCTGGGCAACGGCTACAAGGCGATCTTCACGCTCGAAGGCTTCTTCCGCGCGCAGAACGGCCAGTACGGTCGCTTCACGGGCGACACTACGTTCTCGCGCAATGCTTACGTCGGAATCGAATCGCCGTATGGCACGGTGACCGCGGGCCGCCTGACCACGCCGCTGTTCGTCTCGACGATCCTCTTCAATCCGTTCGTCGACTCGTACGTGTTCTCGCCCATGGTCTATCACACGTACCTCGGTCTGGGTACGTTTCCGACCTACACGACCGATCAGGGCGTAACCGGCGACTCCGGCTGGAACAACGCGGTGTCGTATGCGTCGCCGAATTTCAGCGGCCTGTCGGCCACCGCGATGTACGCGCTCGGCAACACGACGCAGAACGGCGCGAAGAAGTGGAGCGGTCAGGTGCTGTACTTCCACGGCCCGTTCGCGGCGACCGCGGTCTACCAGTACGTGAACTTCAACAACGTGCCGGGCGACCTGGGCAGCTTCGAAACGTCGGGCGTCCCCGGACTGCGCAGCCAGAGCGTCGCGCAAGCGGGCGTGTCGTACGACCTGAAGTTCGTGAAGTTGTATGGCCAGTACATGTACACGTACAACAATCAGCAGGTCACGAGCTGGCACGTGAACACGGGACAAGGCGGCGTCACCGTGCCGTTCGGCCCGGGCTCGGTGATGGCCTCATATGCATATTCCCGTAACGGCGGCGGGTCCAACCAGACCCGGCAGACGGCCGCCATCGGCTACGACTACCCGTTGTCCAAGCGCACGGACGTGTACGCGGCGTACCTTTATGACCACATCACCGGTCAGTCGAGCGGCAACACGTACGGTGCGGGCTTGCGCGCGAAGTTCTAGGCGTTGCCTGGAAGCTGAGCGAGTGCGCCGGCTCCGGCCGCCCTCGCGGGCAAACGGGCGCCATAGCAAGCGCACACAGAAACGAGCATCAATTGCGAAGCCCGCCTTCCGTTGGAAAGCGGGCTTCGCCGCTTCTAGCCTCCGAGCCGTGCGGGTTTGCTGCCCCGCTCTTGATAAACCCGGCAAAATGGCGTCCATTGATTCCTCAGCGAGCGATTCGGATGGACACGCTGGTCAGCATGAAAGTGTTCCGCCATGTGGTGGAAGTCGGCAGCTTCGTCGGCGCGGCGCAGCGCATGGAGATGTCGGCGGCCATGGCGAGCAAGCATGTGATGCACCTCGAACAGCAGCTCGGCGCGCGCTTGCTGAACCGCACCACGCGGCGCGTTGCGCCGACCGAGGCGGGCCGCGAATACTACGAGCGGCTGAGCCAGGTGCTGACCGAACTCGACGAAGCGGAGCAGGCCGTCGGCGCGGCCAGCGTCGTGCCGCAAGGGCGCTTGCGGGTGTCGTCGCTCTCGGCATTCGGCTTGAGCCAGGTGATGGCCGCGGTGGCGGACTATGCCGCGCAGTACCCGCAAGTGACCGTCGACATCACCTTGTCCGACCGCGTGGTCGAACTGATCGACGAAGGCTTCGACGTCGCGATCCGCGCTTCGCCTGGCGGTCTGAAGTCGTCGTCGCTGATCGCGCGGCAGATCGCGACCGCGCACCTCGTGCTCTGCGCGTCGCCCGCCTATCTGCGGCGGCACGGCGTGCCCGCGAGCGTCGCCGATCTCGCCAACCACAACTACTTGCAGTACGCGGGCGTGTCGGCGCTCGAAGTCGCCACCGGCGACGCGTCGCCGCGCGTGCGCCTGTCAGGCAATCTGATCGTCAATCATCTGGAAGCGCAGCGCGTGATCGTGCTGCAGGGCGCAGGTATCGCGACGCTCGGCACCGAGGTGATCGGCGACGACCTGGCCGCGGGACGTCTCGTGCCGCTCCTCGTCGACGAATTGCCGCCGCGTGAATTGCCGATTCATGTGGTGTACGCGAGCCGGCGGCATCTGTCGGCCAAAGTGCGCTCGTTCGTCGATTTTCTGGCTGAGCGGTTCTCGAACGAATCGCTGTGGCCGTCTCTTGAGCAGATCAAGGCGTTGGCGGCGCGGTAGCTGACGCGCCGGAAGCCGGCGCGCGGGCAGGTGCGCGCGTGTTTGAGCGACGCGTTGGTGTTCATGCGCTGTCGAGAGCCGCCGAGCGCGCTTATCTCGTTCAGCAGCGCGGCCCAAAGCGCGGCAAGACCGGGCAGGGCACCGTGACCCGTTTCGCTATACTGGTTGCGAGCACCCACGCGTCACGATCTGGGGGAGACATGACCGATCTGTCCATGCCGCAGCGCGCGGGCGGCCACAAGCTGCCTGCGGGCCGGCGCCTGCGCTTTGTGACCGCCGCGGCACTGTTCGACGGCCACGATGCGTCGATCAACATCATGCGGCGCATCCTGCAGGCGAGCGGCGTCGAGGTGATCCATCTCGGCCACAACCGCTCCGTCGCTGAAGTCGCCACCGCCGCGCTGCAAGAGGACGCCGACGGCGTCGCCGTATCCAGCTACCAGGGCGGTCACAACGAGTATTTCCGCTATCTGGTCGACTTGCTGCGCGCGCGCGGCGGCGAGCGCATCAAGGTGTTCGGCGGGGGTGGCGGGGTAATCGTCCCCGAAGAGATCGCCGAACTCGAGCACTACGGCGTCGAAAAGATCTATTCGCCGCATGACGGTCAACGGCTGGGTCTGCAGGGGATGATCGACGACATGATCGCGCGCTGCCCGCAAGGCGCGCGCGCGGCGGCGGACGCGGAGCGGTTGACGTTGGACGAGCGGGTCGCGGGTCTGTTGGCGCGGCGGCTGCCGCGGTTCGAAGCCCGCGATGTGGAGCGTGCAGACGATAAGTTGCGCGCCGACGGTGGTTCAAGTCCGGACACCGCCAACACCGCCAACACCGCCGATCCCACCTTCCGCATGCTCGCGCAACTCATCAGCGCGTTCGAAGCACAGGCCGCCGATCCCACCCGCAGTTCAACCCTGTCTGCGCTCGCCCAAGCCGCCGCTGTTCCGGTCCTCGGCATCACCGGTACGGGCGGCGCCGGCAAATCGTCGCTCACCGACGAGCTGATCCGCCGTTTCCGGCTCGACTACGGCGACGCGCTCACCATCGCGGTGCTCGCAATCGATCCGTCGCGCCGCAAATCCGGGGGCGCGCTTCTGGGCGACCGCATCCGCATGAACGCGATCGGCGATTGGGGCAACGGCGCGCGCGTCTATATGCGTTCGATGGCGACGCGCGAAGCGTCGAGCGAACTCTCCGACGCGCTGCCCGACGCGCTGATGCTGTGCAAAGCGGCGGGCTTCGATCTGATCATCGTCGAGACGTCCGGCATCGGGCAGGGTGACGCGGCGATCGTGCCGTTCGTCGACGAATCGCTGTACGTGATGACGCCCGAGTTCGGCGCGGCGAGCCAGTTGGAGAAGATCGACATGCTCGACTTCGCGGATTTCGTCGCGATCAACAAATTCGATCGCAAAGGCGCGCAGGACGCGTTGCGCGACGTCGCCAAGCAGGTGCAGCGCAATCGCGCCGACTTCGCGAAATCGCCCGACGCGATGCCGGTGTTCGGCACCATCGCTTCGCGCTTCAACGACGATGGCGTGAGCGCGTTGTATCGGCACATCGCCGATGCGCTGCGCGCGCACGGGCTGCGCTCGGGGGACGGCCGTTTGTCCGCGCCGGAGGGTCTGCGCTTCTCGAGCGTCAGCCACGCGATCGTGCCGCCGGCGCGCGTGCGCTATCTGGCCGAGATTGCCCAGACAGTGCACGCCTACCGCGAGCGAGCCGATGCGCAAGCGCAAATCGCGCGCGAGCGTTGGCAACTGATTGAGGCGCGCCGCATGCTTGGCGAAGCGAGCGACGATGCGAAAGCGGACCCAAACGTGGGCCAACGCGTCGACGCGAAAATGGGCCGTACTGGCACAGAGCGCGTTGCAACTGGCACTGTCGGCACAACCGACCCAACCGACCCAACCGACCCAACCGACCCAACCGACCCAACCGGCGCAGCAGCCGAAGCCGCCGCAGCGACCGCACCCGCAACGCACGAAATCCGATCGTCCCTCGACACCCTGATCGCCCAGCGCTCCGCAGCGCTAGGCGAACGCGAACGCAAACTGCTCGACGCGTGGCCGCAAACCGTGGCTGCCTATTCCGGCACCGAGCACGTCGTGCGCATTCGCGACCGCGACCTTCGCACGGCGCTCACCGTGACGACACTGTCCGGGTCGGAAGTCCGCAAGGTGTCGTTACCGAAATTCGTCGACCACGGCGAAATCCTGCGCTGGCTGATGCTTGAGAATCTGCCCGGCTACTTCCCGTTTACCGCCGGCGTGTTTCCGTTCCGCCGCGAGAACGAAGACCCCACGCGCATGTTCGCCGGCGAGGGAGATCCGCAGCGCACCAACCGCCGCTTCAAACTGCTCTCCGAAGGCATGCCCGCCAAACGTCTTTCGACGGCGTTCGACTCGGTCACGCTGTACGGCGAAGAACCGCACGAGCGTCCGGACATCTACGGAAAGGTGGGCAATTCGGGGGTGTCGGTCGCGACGCTCGACGACATGAAAGCGCTCTACGACGGCTTCGACCTGTGCTCGCCGCAAACGTCGGTGTCGATGACGATCAACGGCCCCGCGCCGACCATCCTCGCGATGTTCTTCAACGTCGCCATCGATCAGCAGATTGCGCGCAGGCAAGTGCAACAGGGCCGCCCGCTCACGGAGGACGAACTCGTCGCGGCCCGCCGCGTGGCAATTGAGAACGTGCGCGGCACCGTGCAGGCCGATATCCTGAAGGAGGACCAAGGCCAGAACACCTGCATTTTTTCGACTGAATTCAGCCTGAAAGTGATGGGCGATATTCAGGCGTACTTCGTCGAGCACCGCGTGCGCAATTTCTATTCGGTGTCGATCTCCGGCTATCACATCGCCGAAGCCGGCGCGAATCCGATCTCGCAACTCGCCTACACACTGGCGAACGGCTTTACCTATGTCGAGGCCTATCTGGCGCGCGGCATGTCGATCGACGACTTCGCGCCGAATCTGTCGTTCTTCTTTTCGAACGGCATGGACCCCGAGTACACGGTGCTGGGCCGCGTCGCGCGGCGCATCTGGGCGATCGCGATGCGCGAGCGCTACGGCGCGAACGAGCGTAGCCAGAAGCTCAAGTATCACGTGCAGACTTCGGGCCGCAGCCTGCACGCGCAGGAGATCGACTTCAACGATATCCGCACCACGCTGCAGGCGCTGATCGCGATCTACGACAACTGCAATTCGCTGCATACCAACGCCTTCGACGAAGCCATCACCACGCCGACCGAGGACTCGGTGCGCCGCGCGGTCGCGATCCAGTTGATCATCAACCGCGAATGGGGGCTTGCGAAGAACCAGAATCCGAACCAGGGCAGTTTCGTGATCGACGAATTGACCGACCTGGTGGAAGAGGCCGTGCTTGCCGAATTCGACCGGCTGACCGAGCGCGGCGGCGTGCTCGGCGCGATGGAAACCGGTTATCAGCGCGGGCGCATCCAGGACGAGTCGATGCTGTACGAGCATCGCAAGCATGACGGCTCGTATCCGATTGTCGGCGTGAACACGTTCTTGAGTGCGCATCCGCATGAGGCGCCGCAGCCGATCGTGCTGGCCCGCTCCACCGACGCCGAAAAGCAGAGCCAGTTGCAACGTCTGCGCGCCTTCCAGGCGCGGCATCGCGAGGCGGCGCCCGCCGCGCTCGAACGTCTGAAGCGCGCGGTGATCGACGACGCCAACGTATTCGCGGTGTTGATGGACGTGGTGCGCGTGTGTTCGCTCGGGCAGATCACGCACGCGCTCTTCGAGGTGGGCGGACAGTACCGCCGCAACATGTAGGCGGGCGCGTTGGCCGTTGTCAGCGCGAAGCGTGGCCCGCAATTCCCAGGCGCGCCTTCGCATCGTCGTATTCCTTCGACAAACGCTGCACTAGCTCGCTCACGCTCGGGATATCGTCCATCAGGCCGACGCCTTGGCCTGCGCCCCAGATGTCTTTCCACGCCTTCGCCTTGTCGCCGGCGAAATTCATCTTGCTCTTGTCCGACTCAGGCAGTGCGTCCGGGTCCAGCCCCGCATTCAGAATGCTCTCGCGGATGTAGTTGCCGTGCACGCCGGTAAACAAGTTCGTATAGATGATGTCCGACGCCGTGGAGTTGACGATCGCCTGCTTATAGCTGTCGACCGCGTGCGCCTCTCTGGTCGCGATGAAGCGCGTGCCCATGTACGCGAGGTCCGCGCCCATTGCCTGGGCGGCGAGAATCGAACCGCCGTTGGCGATGGAGCCGGACAGCACGATCGGGCCGTCGAAGATGCGCCGCACCTCGCCGACCAGCGCGAACGGCGAGGTCGTGCCCGCATGTCCGCCCGCGCCCGATGCCACGAGGATCAGACCGTCGACGCCCGCGTCCAGCGCCTTTTGCGCGTGCCGCAGGTTGATCACGTCGTGCAGCACGATGCCGCCGTAGCTATGCACGGCGTCGACGATCTCGCGGGCGGGCGCGCGCAGGCTCGTGATGAAAATCGGCACCTGGTGTTCGACACACACGCGAACGTCGTGCTCCAGCCGCGTATTCGACTGATGGACGATCTGATTCACGGCGATGGGCCCAATGAGCGCAGCGGGGTTGGCCGCCTTGTGCTCGGCGAGTTGCCCCTGGATTTGGGAAAGCCATTCGTCGAGCAGTTCAGCGGGGCGCGCATTGAGCGCGGGGAACGAGCCGACGATCCCGGCCTTGCACTGGGCCAACACCAGTTCCGGGTAGCTGACGATGAACATGGGCGAAGCGACGACGGGCAGCGCAAGGTTTTGCAGGACGGCGGGCAATGCCATAGTGCGAGTCTCCTGATCTGGACGAGCCGGTGCCAGCTTGAGCGCCCGGCGTTGAGTGTTGAGTGTTGAGTGTTGAGTGAGTTTAGCGGCACACGGGTTGCGGCGTATCGCAGTGGACGGTTCGCACTGGGATGATCCTCGCCGGCCTCGGCCGAAGCCGTTCCGCTGTTTAAGAACGATCGTTCGATTATAGGCTAAGGGCACAGAATGCGCCCGCGGTTTGGCTTCGAATGGTTGGAAGGAGTGTTCGGGTTCAATGCGTGCGTGGGTTGCACCACCCCGTGCATGCATTCGCGGCCCCTACAATGCAGTCAGTGATCAATGACCTGGAGACAGACGCCATGGCCTTCGAGGATTTCACGCCCTTTCGCGTTGCCTTGGACGACGTCGATATCTTCGGAATGAAGGGCGGATCGGGGCCGCCTCTTCTGCTGCTGCATGGGCATCCGCAATCGCATCTGATCTGGCATCGTTGCGCCGCGCAATTGGCTGCACATTTCACCGTGATCGCGACGGATCTGCGTGGCTATGGTGCATCGGGCAAACCGCCGAGCGACGCCACCCACATGCCGTATTCCAAACGCACGATGGCCGCCGATCAGGTCGCGGTGATGCGCCATTTCGGCTTCGCGAGATTTCTCGTATGCGCGCACGATCGTGGTGCGCGCGTCGCGCATCGGATGGCGCTGGATCATGCGGACGCTGTCGAGCGTCTGATGCTGCTCGACATCGCGCCGACGCTCGCCATGTACGAAGCCACCGACCGCACGTTCGCGACGCACTACTTCCACTGGTTCTTTCTCATCCAGCCCGAGCCGTTGCCCGAAACGCTGATCGGCATGAACCCGGCCGCCTATGTCGATGCGGTGATGGGCAGTCGCCACGCGGGCCTTGCGCCATTCGAGCCTGCCGCACTCGAAGCCTATCGCGCCGCACTCGCTCAGCCGGGCGCCGTGCATGCGATGTGCGAGGACTACCGCGCGTCGGCGAGCATCGACCTCGAACACGATCGTGCCGACATCGAACGCGGGGCGAAGATCGGCTGTCCGCTGCGCATACTGTGGGGCGATCAAGGCGTGATCGAGAAGTGCTTCGACGCGCTCGCCGAATGGCGCCAGGTTGCGCGCGATGCCAGCGGTCGCGCGCTGCCGTGCGGACATTACATCCCGGAAGAGGCGCCGGACGAACTGCTTGCCGAAATGCTGTCGTTCTTCGCAGCGGTCGAACGGTAATAGTCAGTCCGTCGCTCTTTTCATGCGCTGTCGCAAGGCGAGCCAGTGCGCGCCGTTTAGCCGGGCGGCGGCAAGCGGCGCTCGAGCGGCGTCGTCTTGACGATCGCGGTGCTGGTCTCCGCGCGCTCGGTGACTCTATCCGGTGGTGGCGATCGTCGTCGATCGCGTCGCCTTTGGGCAGAGCCTCGCGTGGATTCAGGTGCTGGGCGCAGCGCTGATTCTGCTGGCAGCTGCGGGCGTCAACCTCGGCTAGCGGATCGTGCCGCAGAAACGTTTTTCGTCGACATAACGAACGCGGTGTCTATTTGCGCAGCGAAAATGATCTGGATTCCAAATTAATTTGCGCGGGCTATGGGATCTGTTGTGCGATTATTGTTCATATTCGGGGACCCATTGCACACAAGCGGCGCTACGTGCGGTTTTACACCACCGAAGGGGGCGCAAGCTTCCGTAGGGAAATCACCGATGCGGTCAAAAATCCGCCACGCGTATCATTCATAGCGACGCTGATCACGTCCGACAAAATTTCCGCCGCTCGCCTTGATGGTCGAGCGGTTTTCTTTTTTTGGGGCGAGGTTTTTGTGCGCCGCTGGTCGTTGCGGCACTATCACGCACCGGCGCGTCATACGAGGCGCGCGACGATCAGCGTGCCATCCGTTTGCAGCGGTCCATTTTTCGCCACCAACTCGCCGACGATCTCCTTCACCAGCGCAGGCCATTGACGGCGCGGCTCGAGCATCGACGCGGCGGCGCGCATGACGGCGGCGCCGTCGAGCATGTGCAGCAGCGCGTCCCAGCGCATCGCGCGCACTTCCAGAAGCTTGAACACGATCAGCACCTTCAAGGCGTTCCTCGCATTGCGCGTGGGATCGGCGCGCAGCCACGCGACGCGCGAAAAGGCCCGCTCCAGCGCCTGTTCCACGTTCGTGAACGGCGCACCGTGGCCTGGGATTACGACGCGCACGTCTAGCGTCGCAATCGCGTCGAGCACGGCCTGTTGTTCGGCGAACCCGCTTTCGCCTTGCAACTCGGGAAAAATGACACCGAAACCGTTTTCCCACAGTGCGTCCGCGCTGATCAGGATGCGCTCGTGCGCGCAGTACAGCATCAGCGAATGCGGATCGTGACCGGGCGCGCCGAGTACCTGCCAGTCCAGCTCGCCCAGCCGCAGTTGCGCGCCGGGCAGAAGCGTGCCGGTGAAGTCGAAGCGCTCGCAAGCCTGACCGGTCGCGCGGAAAGTGAGGCGCGCTTCGTCCCAGTCGCGCACGGCGTCGGCTTGCGCGGCGGGAATCATGGTGCGGCATCGCCAGGTCGCCTGCAACAGCGCATTGCCGCCGCAATGGTCCGAATGCAGATGCGTGTTGACGATCAGATCGAGCGGCCGTGCGCCGAGCATCTGCCGCAGCAGCGCGAGCGTTTGCGGCGCGTGCGTCGCATAGCCGGTGTCGACGAGCGCAGCGCAGGCGTCGTCGACCAGCAGCACGTTGTTCGACGAAAGCCAGCCACGTTCGAACACGCGGACGGATTCCGGCAGCGTGATCATGACGCGGCGTTCCGTGCGTTCGCGCGCTCGGATGCTTCAGGCTTGGGCATCACCAGAATGGTGGAGCTGCCGATCAACACCATCTCGCCGCGCTGATTGATCACCATGCCTTCGAGGTGTGTCAGATCGCCGTTCAGGCTCGGCTTCCAGTACGCGTCACGCACGCGCCAGCGGATGGTCAGCGAGTCGTTTGCATGGACGGCCTTCTTCAGCTTGATATCGAACTCGAGGCCGAGCGGTTGCGCGTAGGTCGAGAAATGCGTCGCGAGCAGCGCCATGAAATGCGCGGTGGGCTGCGTGCCGGATGCAATCAGACCGCCGAAGCGGCTTTGCGCGGCATAGCTTTCGTCGTGGTGCAACGGGTTGAGATCGTTGACGAGCGTGGCGAACGATTTGACCGAGTCCGCCGACAACTCGAACGTCGAGCTGAACGTCTCGCCGATCTCGACGATGCGCGGCGGCGCGTTCATCGTTTTGCCCTGCTACGATCCGCCGGCCACTGCGCGTGGCGCAGCGCGAGGGCGTCCCATACCGCGCGCTTCTCGCGGTCGTCGAACAGCGACCAGCCGGCGATCTCCTCGATGGTGCGCAGGCAGCCTTCGCACCAACCGGTCGATGCATCCATCGTGCACACGCCGATGCAAGGCGATGACACGGCGCCGTGTTCGTCTGAGTGATGCATGCGTGCGCTCATCGTGTCACGCCGTCTCGCGCAGTGCCACGTCCGCGACTGGCGCGCCCGTCAACGCGATCAACTCCTGCGCGGTAAGGTGGAACACCGCATGCGGATGACCTGCGGCGGCCCACAGGCTGTCGAGCGCGAGCAGGTCGGCGTCGATCAGCGTGAGCGGTTCAGTGGCGTGGCCGATCGGGCACACACCGCCAATCGCATAGCCCGTCTTTTCGCGGACGAACTTCGCGTCCGCCCGGCCGATCGCGCCGACCCGCGCGGCCACCTTCTTTTCGTCGACGCGATTCGCGCCGCTTGCGATCACCAGCACCGGCGCATCGTCGTCGCGGCGGCGAAACAGGATCGACTTGGCGATCTGCGCCACCGAGCAGCCGAGTCCGGCCGCGGCTTCAGCGGAAGTCTTGCCGGTCTCCGGCAGCATCACGACTCGCCCTACGTGACCGCGTTCGCGCAACAACTGAGCGACGCGGCGTGCCGAGTCGGGCAGCGCGGTGAGATCGTCGGATTCGCGGGACAAGTGGTCGGTCATCGCTTCAGGTCCTGATTGAGAGTGGGATATGTTCAACGAGCGGGCGAGGTGCAATCGATACATGCCCGGTGCGCCGGGCGGACATGCTCAAACGCAGTTGGCCGCTTCGCTGCGCGCCTTCGCGAGCAGCGCTTTACCGGCGCGCGACACGTTGGGGCGGCCGATCTGCGTCGAGATGAAGTCGCCGATCGCCACGACCTGCGCGAGATCGATGCCGGTCTCGATGCCGAGCCCATTCATCAGATACAGCACGTCTTCAGTCGCGACGTTGCCGGTCGCGCCCTTCGCATACGGGCAGCCGCCGAGCCCGGCCACCGACGCGTGATAAATCTCGATGCCTTCCTGCAACGCCGCGTAGATATTCGCGAGCGCCTGGCCGTAGGTGTCGTGGAAGTGGCCCGATAGACGCTCACGCGCAAACACGCGGGTCACCGCTTCGAATACTTCGCGCGTGCGCTTCGGCGTGCCCACGCCGATCGTATCGGCGATATCGATTTCATCGCAGCCGAGCGCCGCGAAGCGCTCGACCACATCCACCACCGAGGCGACCGGCACCTCGCCCTGATACGGGCAGCCGAGCGAGCACGACACGCTGCCGCGAATTCGCAGGCCATGCTGCTTCGCGGCGGCCGCGACCGGCGCGAATCGATCGATGCTTTCCGCGATGCTGCAATTGATGTTCTTCTGCGAGAACGCCTCACTGGCGGCGCCGAAGATCACGATCTCATCGGCACGTGCGGCGAGCGCGCCTTCGAAGCCGCGCAGGTTCGGCGTCAGCACCGAGTAGAGCGTGCCCGGCCGGCGTTCGATACCGGCCATGACGTCCGCGCCGTCGGCCATCTGCGGCACCCACCTGGGCGACACGAACGAGGCCGCCTCGACATTGCGGAAACCCGCCGCGGACAAGCGGTTGATCAACTCGATCTTGATGGCGGTCGGCACGAATTCTTTTTCGTTCTGCAGTCCGTCGCGCGGACCGACTTCGACGATCTTCACTTGCTGCGGTAAGGCCATGATCTGTCTCCTGCCGCGCGTGGCGGCGCTTTTTGCGCTATTTGAATTGGCGGGTTCATTGCGCGGGTTCAATCGGGTTCGCTGCCATCAGTAGCCGCGTTCGAGATTCACCACGCCGCCAACTGTCTCGCCCCGCATGAGTGCTTTGATTTTCCGCGCAACCTGTTCGACGCTTTCTTCGCGCAGTGTCAGCGCGGACATGTGCGGCGTGATAGTGATGCGCGGCGTTTGCCAGAACGGATGATCGGCGCGCAACGGCTCGTCGCGAAACACGTCGAGCGTGGCGGCGGCAAGCTGGCCGCTCGCGAGCGCGTCGAGCAGGTCCGCTTCGACCAGATGGCCGCCGCGCGCGACGTTGATCAGATACGCGCCGCGCGCGAGCTTCGAGAAGGTCCGCGCGTTCAACACGTCGTGGGTATCCGGCGTATGCGGCAACAGATTCACCAGCACCTTCACGCCGTCGAGAAACGCGTCGTATTGAGCGGCGCCGGCGAACGTGGTGATGCCGTCGATCTGCCGCGCGCTACGGCTATAGCCGCGCACCGGCAGGCCGAACGCCGCCACCGCTTGCGCCACCTGAGCGCCGAGCACGCCCAGGCCGAGCACGCCGACCGTAAAGGTTTCGCGCGGATGCGGATCGAGCACTTGCCAGCGGCGTTCGTTTTGCAGCGTCTGATATTCGTCGAAACGGCGCAGGTAACGCAGCACTGCGTGGGTCACATACTCGGCCATTTGCGGACCCATGCCGGTGTCTTCAAGGCGGATCAACTGGGCATTGCGCGGCAGTGTGCCGGGTTGCTCGTGTTCGAGCGCGAGGAGCGCATCGACGCCCGCGCCGAGATTGAAAACGGCGCGCAGGTCGTCGCGGCCGGCCAGCATGTCATGCGGCGGACGCCACACGATCGCGAAATCGGCGGGTGCGGTGTCGCCCGGCTGCCATTCGCGCAGATCGGCCTCGGGCAACGCGCGCGCGAAGTCGTGCAACCATTGGTCGGCGTCGGTCTGCGGTAGGTAGAAGAGGATTTTCATACGTTCGAGAAGGCGCACGCGTTGTCGGGTCGGCGGACGACGAAGCCCCGTCGCAACGGCTGCGGCACTTCTGACGACGCTCGCTGCATGAGGCCTCCTCACTCCAAGGATAGGCCTCATTCTACTTTTTCGACGCCGATCGCGCGCGTTTGCGCACGAGCGTACGGCATCGCGGTCCGCGTGCCCGCCGAGGCGTGCCGTGTTTGCCACGACTTGTCCACGGTTTGGCGATAACCAAAGCACAAAAACCTGGTTCGTCTGCGCGACTCGCCGCGAGACAATGGCTGCCCGGTTTCCCGTGATGAGGCACCTATGCTTTCATGCACCAGATCGACATGGCCGCCCCGGCTCGTCACCGTGCCGGGCCTGCACGGCAGCGACGGCGCGCACTGGCAAACGTGGCTTGAGCGGCAGTTTGCGCGCTCGCTGCGGGTCGAACAGGCCGACTGGGATGCGCCGGATATCGCGTGCTGGGCGCAGTCGCTGCGCGACCTGCTCGCGCGCGAGCGCGGCCCGTTCGTACTCGCCGCGCATAGCTTCGGCTGCCTCGCGACGGCGCATGCTTTGCAGCAGGCGTCCGATGCGAAGAATGTGGTCGGCGTGCTGCTCGTGGCGCCCGCGAGCCCACAGAAATTCGCATTCGCGGGATCGTTCGACGCGCGCCGTCTCGGGGTGCCGTCGATCCTGATCGGCAGCGAAACGGACCCGTGGATGCCGCTCGCCGGCGCGCGCAATCTTGCGCAGCGTTTCGGCAGCGCGTTCGTCAATCTCGGCGACGCGGGCCACATCAACACCGCGGCCGGTTTCGGCCCATGGCCGCGCGCCAGGTATTTCGTCGATACGCTCGTGCATCGCGCGGCGCCGCTGCGCTTTCGCGAGGCGGCGTTCGAGGCCGCGCAGCGCGCGTTCGCGTGATTGATGCGCTCAGTTCGACGCCGCGGGCCTATCGCAGCCGTGTTCACAGCCGCTCTTATCCATCGGCATCTGCTGCGCCGCTTCGGCACGCATCCCCAGGCGCGCCAGCAGTGCCCGGTCGGCTTCGGCCTGCGGATTGCTGGTGGTCAGCAACTGGTCGCCGTAGAAAATCGAGTTTGCGCCGGCGAGGAAGCACATTGCCTGCAATGCTTCGTTCATCTGCTCGCGGCCCGCCGACAGACGCACCATCGCCTTCGGCATCGTGATGCGCGCAATCGCAATGGTGCGCACGAATTCGAACGGGTCGATCGCTTCAGTGCCGGTGAGCGGCGTGCCTTCCACCTGCACCAGGTTGTTGATCGGCACCGATTCCGGATACGGCTCCATGTTCGCCAGTTGCGCGATCAGCCCCGCACGTTCGCGGCGCGATTCACCCAGCCCGACGATCCCGCCGCAGCATACGTTGATGCCCGCGTCGCGCACGCGTTCGAGCGTGTCCAGACGGTCCTGATAAGTGCGCGTCGAGATGATCTGGCCGTAGAACTCGGGCGACGTGTCGAGGTTATGGTTGTAGTAATCGAGGCCCGCTTCGCGCAGACCTTGCGCCTGATGGGCTTCCAGCATGCCGAGCGTCACGCAGGTCTCCAGACCCATCGCCTTGACGCCGCGAATCATGTCCTTGATCGGTTCAAGGTGGCGGTCTTTCGGATTGCGCCACGCGGCGCCCATGCAAAAGCGCGTCGCGCCGTTTTCTTTCGCGACCTTGGCGGCGGCGAGCACGTCGTCGACCGGCATCAGCTTGTCCGCTTGCAGGCCCGTATCGTGATGCACCGACTGCGGACAGTACGCGCAGTCTTCCTCGCAGCCACCGGTCTTGATCGACAGCAGCGTCGAGAGTTGCACGGTGTTCGCGTCGAAATGCTCGCGGTGCGTTTGCTGCGCGCGGAACATCAAGTCGTTGAACGGCAGTTCGTACAACGCGACGATGTCGGCAACGCGCCAGCGCGCGAGCCGCTGTGCGCGGCTTGCTGCGGAGTTGGCATCGTGGCTCACGTCGGCGGGCGCGGGAGCGATGTTCAGTTGCGTCATGGGTCGATCCTCATGAATGAATGTGATGTGATTTAGTACTGCGTATGGTGATGCGTCTCGCGCAGCGTCTGCAAAAGCCGGTCGATGTCGAGCTTGTCGGCCGCGAGCTCTGGCGAAGGCGGACTCAGATGCGGCACGCTGCCGAGCAGCGGTGCAGCGTATTCGTGTGCCAGATGCTCGCGGATGGACGCGATGTTTTCGTCGGCAAACGTCATGTCCGGATCGATGCGGTTCGCGACCCAGCCGGCCAGCGTGAGCCCGCGCGCGGCGATGGCTTCCGCAGTGAGCCGCGCATGGTTGATGCAGCCGAGGCGCATGCCGACCACCAGCACGACCGGCAGCTTCAGCGCAACCGCGAGGTCGGCGGTGTCCTGCGTCGGGGTGAGCGGCACGCGAAAGCCGCCGACACCTTCCACCACCACGACCTGTGCGCGCTGCACGGCCTGTGCATGACACGCGACGATGTGCTCCAGGTCGAATGTGACGTTTTCCAGCGCGGCCGCGATGTGCGGCGCGGCCGGTTCCTTCAGCAGGTACGGCGTGCGCAGCGTCGGCGGCAGCAGCACGTTGGACCCGGCGTCGAGTTGATCCGCGTCCTCGTTGTGCAGCACGCCGTTCAGTTCGAATGCGCCGGCGGCGATCGGTTTCATCGCGGCGGCCTGCAGGCCTGCGCGAACGAAGCCGCGCAACAGTGCGGTGGACACGAAGGTCTTGCCGATTTCGGTGTCGGTCCCGGTGACGAACAGCGACAGCGCGGGTGGATTCGCGAGCGTCATGCGGCGTTGGCTCCGAGTTGTTGCAAGCCGGCTTCGAGCCGGTCGAGGTCCGCGTGCGAGTGCGCGGCGGACAGCGAAATGCGCAAACGCGAGGTGCCGGCCGGCACGGTCGGCGGCCGGATCGCGGGCACCCAGAGCCCCGCGCGATCCAGCGTGGCAGCGACCTCGAGCGTCGCCTCGTTCGCGCCGATGATGAGCGGCTGCACGGCGGTGTGCGAATCGACTGGAATCCACGGCGTCGCTTTCAGCATGGCGCGCGTGCGCTCGATCAACTGTTGAAGATGCGCGCGCCGCGCGTCGCCCTCGTCGCTGCCGATGATGCGCAGGCTCGCCGACACCGCATGCGCGGCCGCAGGCACCGACGCCGTCGTGAAGATGTACGGACGCGCGCGCTGCACGAGCCATTCGATCACGGTGCCATGCGCCGCGACGAACGCGCCCGACACGCCCGCTGCCTTGCCGAGCGTGCCGATCGAAATCAGGTTCGGCGAACGCAGCGCGGCTTGCGCGATCGCGCCGCGGCCCTGCGGGCCCAGCACGCCGAAGCCGTGCGCGTCGTCGACGATCAGCCACGCGCCGTGCCGCTCCGCGAGTTCCAGCAGACGCGGCAGCGGGGCGACGTCGCCGTCCATGCTGAACACGGTATCGGAGACGATCGCCTTCACGTTTGCGTCGGAGGCGTCGAGCATCGCGCTCAGCGCGTCCATGTCGCAGTGCGGATAGATCTGCACGTCGGCCCGCGACAGACGCGCGCCGTCGATCAGCGACGCATGGTTCAGCGCGTCCGAGAACAGCGTCGTGCCGCGTCCCGCGAGCGCGGTGAGCGTGGCCAGATTCGCCATGTAGCCGGTGCTGAAGTAGAGCGCACGCGGCGCATCCACGAAGCCGCCGGCGAACTCGGCCAGATCGTCTTCGAGTTGCGCATGCGCGCGCGAATGGCCCCCGAGCAGATGCGAACCCCCGCTGCCCGCACCGTAGCGCCGCGCGCCTTCGGCGATCGCTTCGATCAGCTGCGGATGCGCGGCAAGGCCGAGATAGTCGTTGCTGGCGAAGCCGATGATCGAGCGGCCGTCCACGGTCATGTGCGCGGCGCACGGCGTGTCGGCGGTGCGGCGGCGCCGCCGCAGGCCGCGCTCGTCGATTTCGTTCAGCCCTTGGGCGAGTGTGTCCAGCAAATGCATTAGCGGGTCTCCGCGAGCGTGGCTTCGAAAGTCTCACGAGTGCGCGATGCGAGCAGCGCGAGTTCTTCGTCGTCGAGAATGTATGGGGGCATCAGATAAACCGTGGTCGCAATGGGGCGCAGCAGCAGTTCGCGCTGCAACGCGTTTTCAAAGAAGCGGCGCGAGAAACTCCTGGCATGCGCGGGGTCGTCGATCACGGCGTCGAACGCGAAGATCGTGCCGCACTGACGCAGATTGCGGACCTGTTCGTGTTCGGCGAGCGGCGCAAGTGCGCCCTTCAGTTGTGCCGACTTTTGCGCGTTGCTGGTAAGGACGTTGTCGCTTGCGAACAGATCGAGCGTAGCCAGCGCCGCGCGGCAAGCGAGCGGGTTGCCGGTGTAGGAGTGCGAATGCAGGAAGCCACGGGCAAAGTCGTCGTGATAGAAAGCGGCGAAGATTTCATCGCGCGACAGCACGATGGAAAGCGGCAAATAGCCGCCGCTAATACCCTTGGACAGACACAGGAAGTCCGGCCAGATGCCGGCTTGCTCGCACGCGAAGAAAGTGCCGGTGCGCCCGCAACCGACGGCGATTTCATCGGCGATCAGATGCACGCCGTGTTGATCGCATAGCGCGCGCAGACCGGTGAGGTATGACGCGTCGTGCATGGCCATGCCGGCTGCGCACTGCACGAGCGGCTCGACGATCAGCGCGGCGATTCGCGCGGCGCGCGCTTCAAACAGCGAGCGAACCTGATCCAGCGCGCGGCGTGCAACATCGGCGGCCGATTCGCCGGGCTGCGCAACCCGGGCGTCCGGCGACGCCACGACGTGCGCATGGCGAATCAACGGATCATAGGCGTCCTTGAACAGCGCGACATCCGTCACGCCCAGCGCGCCGATGGTCTCGCCGTGGTAGCTGTTGGCGATGCAGACGAATTCCTGCTTGTCCGCGAAACCGCGATTGCGCCAGGTGTGGAAGCTCATCTTCAGCGCGATTTCGACGGCGGATGCGCCGTCCGACGCGAAGAACGCATGGCCGAGCGTGTTGCCGGTGAGCGCGCTCAGGCGCTCGGAGAGTTCGATGGCCGGCTCGTGCGTGCAACCCGCGAGCATCGCGTGCTCGAGCGTGTCGAGCTGGTCTTTCAATGCCGCGTTGATGCGCGGGTTCGCGTGACCGAAGAGGTTGACCCACCACGAGCTGATGCCGTCCAGATAGCGACGACCGGCGCGATCATAGAGCCACGCGCCTTGGCCGCGCGCGACGGGGACGAGCGGCAAGCGCTCGTGGTGCTTCATCTGCGTGCACGGATGCCACACGGCACGCAGGCTGCGGGCCACCCAGTCTTCAGAGGCGGCTGAGGATGCGGCTGGTTTTTCCAACGGGTACTCCAGGGTGCGTCAGGGTGCTTGGGTTGCCGCTGCGCGGGCTGGCTTTTAGGGCCGTTTCCGGCGCGCTGCGCGCATCGTTTTGCGGCGCTGCGCGCGCTTTCGCGGGGCGTGTGGGGTCGAGATTAGCGGTTTATCTGGCGCTGTGCACTAGTGCCTGAAGAGCCGATTTCGCTTGCGCCGTTGGGGTTCGGCGCGGTTCGGCGCAGGTCGTTTCTGTTCGGTCGCAAAGGTCGCTGATGGGCGCAGTTGACGACGGCAAAGTAGTGGGCGGTTGTGGGCGGGAATCGGAGCGAGCGGCGCGTTTTTAAGCCGGTGCGATGAAAAGCAACAGCGACGAAACGGGCGTCGCTCTCGTCGCACGACGATAACGCCCCGACGCTTTGCAGCAGCTTTTCAGATGGCAGATTGGACGATGGCAACAACACCCGAGCCGTCGCTTATCGGCGCCAGCGACAGATGAAAGGAGAACAAAGCTTGGAGATTTCGACGCCACGAATGCGGCGGATATGAGCGCGGCCGCAGGCACACGCAATAACGCAGGGACACGCCTGGTGATACTCGCGCGCAAGCCGCGACGATTGCTTCGTGCCGATCACGCGCGACGTGCGCGATCGGTGCACGGCGCTAGATCCGGGCCCTCATTCACTCGCGACTGGCAATTGCCGGCCGTCCTTGCGCGTTGCCGGCTGAGCCTTGCGTACCGTCGGCCGCCGTCTGCGTAGACTGCGTGCCCCAAACCACCGAGTTGTCCACCGCGTACAACCGGCAAGGGTCCGAGCTCTGCTTCTGGCAATTGGCGATCGCCACCGACATCGGGTTATCTCCCCCCTCGGCCCACGACCACGCACCCGAATCCGACACCGCAAACGCGCGGCTTGGGTACTGATGCAGGAAGTTCCGATACCCGCTGCGCCCGGCTTCATCGAGGAACGGCACGGCGTCGACCGCATCGAGCGCGGCGAAGCCACTCGCCTTCGGCGCCGAAGGATCGGCGACCCGATACTGCACGCCGGTCGGCATGCCCACGCGAGCCAGGAAGGCTTCGACGGCCGGCCACCACACTCGCACGCCGTCGCGGTCCCCGACCAGCCGATGCGCATCGTTCTTGTAGCTGCCGAAATCGACCATCCGCGCGGCCGCACCGTGCGCGCCGTACGCCGAGTACATGGCAGTCACGAGCGGCGCGCTCCACACCGAATCATTGTCGCCGTACATCCACAGCGACGGGACCTTGGTCTTCTCGCCGTAGGCGCCGAAAGCGCGCGTCAGATTGCCCTGCCAGTCGGTGCAGGCGTCCTGCCGCAGGCCGCCCGAGAAGTTGATCAACGCCCGCACGCCCGGGGCCGCCTCGGTGCCGTAGGCCATCGTCGCAAGGCCGCCATGCGAAGTGCCGGCCACGACGATATGCGCGGCGTCCACGTAAGGTTGCTTCGACATGTAGCTGATCGTGGCCGCGACGTCGCCCGCCTGCCCAAGGCCGTTGCGTTCGATGTCGCAACCGTCCTGCTGATACACGCCGTCGGAATTAGCGAAGCCCTGGCGGTTCGGCGCGACCACGACGTAGCCGCGGCGCACGAATTCGCGCGC
The DNA here is from genome assembly GCF_040812055.1 of Paraburkholderia suaedae. Taxonomy (NCBI): domain Bacteria; kingdom Pseudomonadati; phylum Pseudomonadota; class Betaproteobacteria; order Burkholderiales; family Burkholderiaceae; genus Paraburkholderia; species Paraburkholderia suaedae. The sequence goes on from NZ_JBFOAH010000016.1 coordinate 57,638, forward strand.
GAGCGGTAGCGGATCGCTGCGTTCCTGCGCGTGCGGGTCGCCGGGAATCTTGCCGTGGTTGAACACGATCATCGGAAATGGGCCCGCGCCGTCCGGCTTGTAGATCGTCGTTTCCAGCGTAACCTTGCCGTCGGCGTCCACCGGCACGCGGATGATCTGTTCGTTCAGGCGCGCGGTCGGCAAGTAGACGTCGTCGTCGAGCGCGATACGCGGCACGTGCGCGCGGGTCAGCGGTCCCGCCTGCGTGTCGGCGAGCGGGTCGGCGTGCGCGACTGCGACAGCGAACGCAGCCGCTGCACAAATCACCGCATACCTCGTCACAAACTTGCTGAGCACCATTCACGTACCTGCTGGAAGACCTGCGCTGAACACCGTGATGTCTGTTTGCCGCAACCGCGCTGACGTTCGCCTTTCGTCCGCGGTTTTCGACACACAAAAACCCATCCGCGTACGCAGTGCGCGAAGCGCACGTACGCCAATCGAGATCGCACGAGATGAACCCAAACGGCCGACGCGACCCCACGCGCCGATGATGAGCGCCACTGATGCTGCCCGGAACCGCCGCCGCACCCACTATGTGCTAATCGGCAGGGCCCCTGCGCATTTTGCGGAGCCGGTATCGATCCGCTCTCGCCAAGTGACGTCATGAAGCTACCGCCACATCCTGGCACGACAAATTTGTTTTGTGCAATCAAGGAGAACCCGCGCCGCAAAAATTGCGTGCCCAGTCAAGGACATCCGTCGGGCTTTGGACAAGCATCGAACGGGGGCCATAGTGTCCCGACTTTTTGGGGTAATTCCGGCGGAAAACGCGGCGTGCTAACGATCGATGGGTCTTCAACGGACGCCGCGTACCGCGACGATTCTTTCAGTCGAACTATCGGCCGCTTGAAAATGAAAGGAAGCACAGAAAAATCTGGAGTGATTCTAAGGCGGGGAAACAGAAGTGAAGGGAGTGCTTAAGGGTCCTTGCAAGCCGGGTGCCGTGGCGCGTGTTCGCGTATTCGCTGGCTCGGGTCATGATCCTGGCTGCGCCGACGCTCTGGCAGGAAAGGATCGTCGCGGCTCCCTGGAAGCGCGCTGAGCGCGTATTGGATCGTCGGTGCGCCTCGGCTTGTCCCGCGTAGACGATGGGTGCGGTCGCTGCCCTCAAGGGACAGTAGCGCGTGGACAGCGCATTGCGCGCCGCTGCGTCGTCAGAGCCTATCAACGGGCAGGGCGACGGATCACGCGCTAGTCGCCGACCTCGCCATCGACATAGCGCCAGCGCCCGTCATCGCCGCGCACGAAGCGGCTCAGCTCGTGCAACCGGTGCGCGCGCCCGGCCAACTTGTATCGCGCGACGAATTCGACGCTCGCGTGATCGGCGTCCGTTTCAGCGAAGGCTTTTATCTGCAGTCCTAGCCAACGCGGCGCGCCGGGCGACGCGGGGTCCGCGTCGAGATCGGCGGGGCAGGTTTGCGGCGCCCAGGTGGCGCGCAGATATTCCGTTGCGCCGACGACGTAAGCGCTGTAACGCGAACGCATCAGTTCGAGCGCACGCGGTGCGGCCTCGCCGCCGTCGATATAGCGGCCGCAGCATTGCGCGAAGCGGGGTGCCTTGGCGCCATTGCGCTGGCCGGGCGCGGCGCCGCCGCAAGGGCAGTCGGACGGTCGTTGCAGGGTATCCATCGAGCTCAGTTCAGACCGCGCGCAATCAGGATTTTCTGGATGTCGCTGGTGCCTTCGTAAATCTGGCACACGCGCACGTCGCGATAAATCCGCTCGACCGGGAAGTCGGTCAGATAGCCGTAGCCGCCGTGAATCTGCAAGGCCGCCGAACAGATGCGCTCGGCCGCTTCCGACGCAAACAGCTTGGCCATGGCCGCTTCGGTCAGGCACGGCTGGCCGGCGTCTTTGAGCGCCGCTGCGTGCCAGATCAGTTGACGCGCGGCTTCCAGTTGCGTCGCCATGTCGGCGAGACGGAATTGCACCGCCTGGTGAGAAAACAGCGCCGCGCCGAAGCTCTCGCGCTCCTTCGCGTAGCTGAGCGCGGCCTCGAACGCGGCGCGCGCCATGCCGACGCTCTGCGCCGCAATGCCGATACGCCCGCCTTCGAGCCCCGACAGCGCGATCCGGTAGCCTTCGCCCGGCGCGCCGATCAGGTTCGCGGCCGGCACGCGGCAGTCTTCGAAAATGATCTGTGCCGTATCCGACGAGTGCTGGCCGAGCTTGTCCTCGACGCGCGCGACCACGTAGCCTTTCGCATCGGTCGGCACGATGAACGCGCTGATGCCGCGCTTGCCCGCCGTCTTGTCGGTCACGGCCATCACGATCGCGACGTTGCCGTTCTTGCCGCTCGTGATGAACTGTTTGACGCCGTTCAGCACATACGAGTCGCCGTCGCGCGTCGCGGTGGTGCGCAGCGCGGACGCGTCGGAGCCGGCTTGCGGTTCGGTCAGGCAAAACGCGCCGAGCATCTCGCCGCGCGCGAGCGGCGTCAGCCAGTCGCGTTTCTGCGCGTCGTTTCCGTAGGTCAGCAGGATGCTGCACACCGGGCAGTTGTTGACTGAGATGGCCGTCGAGGTGCCGCCGTCGCCCGCGGCAATCTCTTCGAGAATCAGCGCCAGCGCCAGCGCATCCATGCCGGCGCCGCCATAGGCTTCGGGCACCAGCACGCCGTACGCGCCGAGTTCCGCGAGCTGCCGGTGCACGTCGCGTGGAAAGGTGCGCTCGCGGTCCCACGCAGGCGCATACGGTGTGATCGCTTCGCGCACGAAACTACGCAGCGCGTCGCGGACCATCAGGTGATCCTGGTCCAGCACCATGAAGCTGTCTCCTTACCAGTCGAGCGGCGTGCCGTCGTATTGATAGAAGCGGCCGTTGAACGCGTCGCGCTCGGCCGCCGCTTGCGCCAGCACGTCGCGCATGCCGGCGACGCTGCGTTCGGGATCGATGGCCGCCTGCGCGCCGCCCATGTCGGTGCGCACCCAGCCGGGATGCAAGGACACGCAGGTCGCGCGGGACGCTTCGACCGAGGCGAGCTTCAGCGCATCGTTCAGCGCGGCCTTGCTCACGCGATACAGCCAGCCGCTCGTGCCACTCGTTTCGGCGATGCTGCCCATCTTGCTGGAGATCACCGCGAACACGCCGCCAGCTTCCTCGACGAGCGGCAGCAGCACCGGCATCAATTGCATCGGGCCACGCACGTTGGTGTGCATCACGTGATCGAAGTCCTCCGCGGTGATGGTCTCGACGCACGCGGTGTGCGGGCCGTACACGCCCGACACCACGATCGCCGCATCGAGCCGTTCGCCGTCGAGCCTCCAGCCGAGCGCGGCGATCTGCTCGGGCGCGGTCACGTCGAGCGCGAAGGTTTCGGCGCCCAGGGCGCTCAGCGCGCTGAGCGCAGTGTCGTCGCGCGCGGTGGCGAGCACCCGCCAGCCGCTTTTCCTGTACTGCCGCACGAACTCCTGGCCGATGCCGCGCGACGCACCGACAATCAACACGGTCTTCATCGTCATTGAATACCTCAAGCGTTGTGGCGACGCGGTGAGGCGCGTCAAACCAGTTCGACACCCATCGCGGTCGCTTCGCCGCCGCCGATGCACAGCGTCGCGACGCCGCGTTTCAGGCCGCGCTTCTTCAATGCACCGATCAGCGTCACCAGAATCCGTGCGCCCGAGGCGCCGATCGGATGGCCGAGCGCACATGCGCCGCCGTTCACGTTGACCTTTTCATGCGGCAGATGGTGCTCTTTCATGGCCGCCATCGTCACGACCGCGAACGCTTCGTTGACTTCATACAGATCGACGTCGTCCGCACGCCAGCCGTTCTTCTCGAACAGCTTGCGAATCGCACCCACCGGCGCGGTGGTGAACCTGGCCGGCTCCTGCGCGAAGGTCGAATGGCCGACCACGCGCGCAACCGGTTCGATGCCCAGACGCTTCGCCGTCGATTCGCGCATCATCACCAGTGCGGCAGCGCCGTCGGAAATCGACGATGAATTCGCCGCCGTCACCGTGCCGGTTTTGCTGAACGCGGGCTTGAGCGTCGGAATCTTGTCGAGGTTGGCCTTAAACGGCTGCTCGTCGCGATCGACGCTCACCTCGCCTTTGCGGCTCGCCACGGTCACCGGCGCGATTTCCCACGTGAACGAGCCGTCTTCGTTTGCGCGCTTCGCACGTTTGAGCGATTCGACCGCGAACGCATCTTGCGCCTCGCGGGTGAAGTCGAACGACCCGGCGCATTCCTCGGCGAAGCTGCCCATCAGACGGCCTTTGTCGTACGCGTCTTCGAGGCCGTCATAGAACATGTGATCGATCACCTGGCCGTGGCCCATGCGCATGCCGCCGCGCGCCTTCGGCAGCAGATACGGCGCGTTCGACATGCTCTCCATGCCGCCCGCGACGATCACATCGACCGAACCGGCGGCGAGCATGTCGTGCGCGAACATCGCCGCGCGCATACCCGAACCGCACATCTTGTTGACCGTCGTGCAGCCAGTGCCCAATGGCAAGCCGGCGCCGAGCGCGGCCTGCCGCGCGGGCGCCTGGCCGAGCCCGGCGGGCAGCACACAGCCCATCACCACTTCGTCGACCTGTTGCGGTTCGAGGCCCGCGCGCCGCACGGCGGCCTCGATTGCCACCGAGCCCAACTGCGGCGCGGTGAGCGAAGCGAAGTCGCCCTGAAATGCCGCCATCGGCGTGCGCGCGACGCTCACGATCACCACTGGATCGGCCTGCGCTTCGGTGCGCTTGCCGTTCGTGCCTGTCTCAGTCATGTTTGTCTCCGTCATGCTTAAGCTCCCTGATCACACCTTCGACGATGGCCGGCACGTCGCCGAGTTGCGCCGCGTCGGCGGCCACCATGTCGTTATCAGCGTTGCGCGGGCCGCTCGCCGACACGGCGGCCACGCACTCCTTGTAGGTTGCGTCGAGCGCGGCCGCGTCGCCGATCATCATGCCGAGGTTGCGCATCTTGCCGTCGTGCACACCATAGGCCCAGCCGTGCACGGTCAGCTCCTGACCGCGCGCCCACGCGTCGTTGACAATGGTGGTGCGGCACACGTTCACCACCTGTTCGATCGTATTCAACTCCACCAGCCGCCGATGCCGCGCCTCACCGAGCGGCCACTCCTCGATCAACGCGGCGTGCTTGCTGCGCACATCCTGCACGTGAGCGAGCCAGTTGTCGGCGAGACCCACGCGGCGGCCATGCAGCGCCGCTCCCACACCCGAGCAGCCGTAATGGCCGACCACCATGATGTGCTTGACCTTCAGCAGATCGACGGCGAACTGGATCACCGACAGACAGTTCAGATCGGTATGCACCACCACGTTGGCGATATTTCGGTGGACGAACACTTCACCCGGCGGCAAGCCGATGATCTGGTTCGCCGGCACCCGCGAGTCGGAACAGCCGATCCACAGATACTCGGGCGTCTGCTGATGAGCAAGTCGCGAGAAGTACTGCGGGTCTTCGGACAGCTTGCGGGTGACCCAAGCGTCGTTGTTGTCGAACAGATGCGAAAGCGGATGGGAAGACTGGGAAACGTTCGTGGTCATGATGCTTGTTGGCGGTTGCTCGACCTTGACAGGTCGAAGTCGTTACATAAGGGCGGACGATGCAGTCGATCCTGCGAGCGGCGCAGACGGTTCACGCCACGCGCACGCTGGGCTCCTCTGCCGGGGCAGCCGGTGCAGTCGGTGCAGTCGGTGCGCTGCGCGCATCGGCAAATCGCTCCGGATAGCGCACGCAGAAGCGCACGCTGCTGTCGTACGGGAAAAAGTCGGGCAGTTCGCCTTTCAGTAGATGATCCTTGTACCGTTGCCATAGCGAAGGGTCGAAGAAGTCCGCGTGATGCTGCATGAACGAACGCCGCACGCGTGGATCGCCGAGCAGGAATGTGCCGTACGTCTCGGGGAATATGTCGTGCGGGCCGACCGAATACCACGGCTCGCCCGACATTTCGTCCTCCTCGTAGCGCGGTGCCGGCACGGCGCGCACGTTGCAGTCGGTCAGATATTCGATTTCATCGTAGTCGTAAAACACGACGCGACCATGACGCGTCACGCCGAAGTTCTTGTACAGCATGTCGCCGGGGAAGATGTTCGCCTGGATCAGCTCCTTCACCGCATTGCCGTATTCCTTGATGCCGTGCTCGACGTCGCTGTCGTTGCCGTTTTGCAGGAACAGATTCAGCGGCACCATGCGTCGCTCGATATACATGTGGCGAATCACCAGGTTCTCACCGTCATGTTCGATCAGCGACGGCACTTCCTTTTCGAGTTCACGCACGAGCGCTTCATCGAGCCGCGACATCGGCAACGCGACGCTCGAATATTCGAGCGTGTCCGCCATACGCCCCAGGCGATCGTGGCGTTTGACGAGCTGATACTTTGCCTGGATCTGCGCGCGCGTGGTTTCCTTCGGCGGCGGAAAGCTGTCTTTGATCAGTTTGAACACATAGGGGAACGACGGCAGCGTGAACACCAGCATCACGAGCCCTTTGATGCCCGGCGCGATGACAAACCGATCGCTCGAATGCGACAGGTGATGCAGCAGATCGCGATAGAACAGATTCTTGCCCTGCTTCTGCAAGCCCACCGACGTATAGATTTCCGCCTTCGGCTTGCCCGGCATGATGTTGCCGAGAAATTCGACGTACGCGGACGGCACTTCCATGTCGACGAGGAAATACGAGTGCGCGAAGCTGAAGATGATCTGCAACTGCTCGCGCGTGAGCAGAACCGTGTCGATCCCGAGCATGCCCGGTTTCACATGGCGCAGCGCCAGCGCGAACGGCAGCAGCGCGTCGCCGTTGATGATCCGTCCGACGATATACGCCGACTTGTTCCGGTAGAACAGCGACGCGAGCACGTGAATCTGGAAGTTCGGTGCTTCGTCGAACGCGCCGAACGCGTCGAGCATCGTCTGAACCACGCAGCCGACGTCGCGCGTCAGGTCTTCGAACGGTGGTTCGAGCTGGAAGTTGGTGACGATGCGTTCGAGCGTCGCGGCAAGGCCATCCTTGCCCGGGTAATACGCGCGGTAAGTGGGCTTCGCGGCCGGCTCGTCGTTCTCCAGGTATTCGGTCGCGATCGCCGGGCGCACGAAAATGAAGTCGTTGTTGAAATAGGACCGATGCAGGATCTTGCAGCACACCGAATTGAAAAACGTCTCCGCGCACTCGGGCTGGCGGTGCGTGGTCAACAGGCCGATGTAGTGCAGCTTGATCTGCTGCCACACCTCGTCGTCGATGTTTTCCGCGTCGTATTCGTCTTCCAGCGCTTCGACGCATTCCTCGACGCGTTCGTCGTACGAAGTGATGCGCTCGCGCGCGAGCTTTTGCAGCGCATGCCAGTCGCCGGCTTCGAAGAGCGTCTTCGCACGGATCGCGGCGTCGCGGAAGATCCGGTAGTGGCGGTCGAATCCTTCGAGCATCGTCTGGGCGACGTCAAAGCCGATTTGCGACGACAGCAGTTTGGGGAAGTGATTCATGTCGACCGTGCATTCGTCCCATGTCGTGAAGACACCCGTGATTGTATCGTCCGGGTGGGCTTGCGGCGCATCGCGCCGCTCGGCCCGCGCCTCGTCGCCTTGTGGGCGTTGGCAGGCGTTGGCCCGCTTTCGGGCTATCTCCGCTCATTGCGCCGGTTCGTCCGGGTTCACCGATGTAACACCCGGCAAGAAATCAGCGCTCTGCTCTGCTTTGCTTCACTTCGCCGCGCGTCACGCGCGGTACGTTGCGTTCCTCTTGCGCGCGCCGCGCTCAACCGGAACGTGCCTGACGAGCGCCGCCATCGAGCAGCGCGCGCGCCTGCGCTTCGTATTGCGCGAGGTCTTCGAGCGTCGCGTTGAGGTCTTCCAGTTGACGCTCCAGCACCTCGCGATGACGCGCCACCGTGGCCAGGAACGCTTGCAGTTGCGGGACGGTGTCGGTCGGCGACTCGTACACATCGAGCAGATCGCGGATCTCTGACAGCGTGAAGCCGAGCCGCTTACCGCGCAGCGTGAGCTTCAGGCGGGTCCGGTCCCGACCCGAATAGACCCGTCGCAGACCGCTCGACCCTTCGCGGCTCGGCGCGAGTAAACCCTGATCTTCGTAGAAGCGGATCGCGCGCGGCGTGACGTCGAATTCCCGCGCGAGCTCGGTGATCGTGTATTGCGTGTTCATCGGGATTCCCGTGGCCGGGCAGAAAATCGGATTGAACGATAGAATCGACGTTTACGTTATCGTCAACCTGAGCTGAACGCAACCCTTGCTGCAACGACGACGCGAGAGGGCGGAACCCGCCACCCTCGCGCCATGAGCGCCCGAATCATGCGACAACCCGCCGCCCGACATCGCACTTGCCATGGCGGACGGCCGACGGAGGAAGACATCCCCAATGAATGCACTCGAACATCAACTCCAATACCCCTTCGACGATCGCTTGCCGGAAGCGGGCGAGGCAATGGAAGTCGCGCCCGGCGTGTTCTGGCTGCGCATGCCCTTGCCGTTTGCGCTGGACCACATCAACCTGTGGCTGCTGCGTGATGAGATCGACGGCCAGCAGGGCTGGACGGTGGTGGACTGCGGCATCGCCTCGGACACCATCAAGCAGAACTGGGAGACCGTCTTCGATTCGTTGCTCGACGGCTTGCCGGTGCTGCGCGTGATCGTCACGCACTGCCATCCGGACCACATCGGCCTCGCGCACTGGGTGTGCAGCGGCGGCGACAAAAAGCGCTGGGACGCGCGGCTATGGATGACGCTCGGCGAATACATGCAGGCCCGCGTGATGGCCACCGGCGACGGTTCGAATGCCGGCGGCGAAGGGGCGGCGCGGCACTTCGCACGGCATGGCCTGAACGATCCTGACTCGCTCGAACAACTGCGCAATCGCAAGAGCTATTACTCGAGCCTCGTGCCGGCGATTCCCGCGCAATACCGGCGTCTGCGCGAAGCGGACGGCGTGCAGATCGGGGGCAGGACGTGGCGTGTGGTGACGGGCTTCGGTCATTCGCCGGAACACTGCGCGTTGCATTGCGAAGAGAGCCGTGTGCTCATCTCGGGCGACATGGTGTTGCCGCGCATTTCGACCAACGTGTCGGTGTTCGACATCGAGCCGGAAGGCACGCCGCTCGCGCTGTATCTCGAGTCGCTCGAACGCTACGAGATGATGCCGGAGAACACGCTCGTGCTGCCGTCGCATGGAAGGCCGTTTCGCGGCGTGCGCACCCGTATCCAGCAACTGCGCGAGCATCACGACGCGCGGCTCGCCGAAGTGCGCGAGGCATGCACGGAGAAGCCGCGTAGCGCCGCGGACATCGTGCCGTTGATGTTCAAGCGCCAGCTCGACATCCATCAGATGACCTTCGCGCTGGGCGAGGCGCTCGCGCATTTGCATCTGCTGTGGCTCGCGGGCGAACTGAAGCGAACGCAGGACGCGGACGGCGTGATCCGCTTTGCGGCGGCGTGATCGCGCGGACGCGTCGTTAAAAAAGCCCGGTGCGCTGTTGCGCAACCGGGCTTGCGTTTGCGCCGCTTCAGGCGCGCGCTGAATTACTGCACCGACACGGTCCCGAAGTTCTGTCGTCCAAACGGACTGACGTGATAACCGCTCACGTTCTTGCGCGTGATCGCGGCGGCAGTCGGATACCCGAGTGGAATCCACAGCGCCTGATCGTGGATGATCTGCTGCGCCTGTTCATACGCTTTGCTCCGCTTGGTCTGGTCCGGCGTGGCCTTGCCGTCGGCGATCAGCTTGTCCAGATCCTGATCGCAAAAGCGTGCGAAGTTGATCCCCGACTTCACCGCATTGCAACTGAAAAGCGGTGACAGATAGTTGTCCGGATCGCCGTTGTCGCCGGCCCAGCCCATGAACAGCAAGTCATGCTGGCCTTGCTTGGCCTGTTTGATCAGCTCGCCCCATTCGATCACCTTCACGTCCGCCTTCACGCCGATCTTCGCGAAGTCGGCCTGGAGCAGTTCGGCGCCGGCCTTCGGACTCGGATTCAGCACGCTGCCGTTCGGCCGCACCCAGATGGTCGTTTCGAAGCCGTTCGGATAACCCGCCTCGGCGAGCAGCTTCTTCGCCTTGACCGGATCGTACGGCCACGGCTTGATGGACTTGTCATAGCTCCACGTGTTGGGCGGATACGGATTCGTGGCCGGCGTCGCGGTGTTGTCGAATACGGTCTTCAGATACGAGCTGCGGTCGAACCCCATGTTCAGCGCCGCACGCACCTTCTGGTTGTCGAGCGGCTTCTTTTGCGTGTTCAACGCGACGAACGCGGTCATGAACGCCGGCGTCTGCACGATGGCGAGCGATTTGTCGCTCTTCGCGTCGGCCAGGTCCTGCGGCTTGGGCGACAGCGCGATCTGGCATTCGTCCGCTTTGACCTTCTGCGCCCGAACCGTCGCGTCCGGCGTGATAGCGTAGATGAGACGGTCGATCTTCGGCTTCGGCCCCCAGTAGGTGGGGTTCACGTCGTAGCGGATCACCGCGTCTTTCGTGTAGCTCTTCAACATGAACGGGCCCGTGCCGACCGGCTTCGCGTTCAGGTCCGCCTGTTTGCCCGCCTTGAGCAACTGGTCGGCGTATTCGGCCGAATAGATCGACGCGAAGCCCATCGTGAGGATCGGGACGAACGTCGCATCAGGCGCGTTCAATTCGAACTTGACGGTATTGTCGTCCACCTTGCTGACCGACTTGATAAGCTTGGGCAAGCCCATCGACTGCGCGTGCGGGAAGCCGCTCGCGCCCGCTACCTTGTGCCACGGGTTGTTGTCGTCGAGCATGCGCTCGAACGTAAAGACGACGTCGTCTGCATTCAGCGCGCGCGTCGGCTTGAAGTAGTCGGTGGTCTGGAACTGCACGTTCGGGCGCAGATGGAATGTATAGGTGAGGCCATCGGCGCTGACGTCCCATTTGTCGGCCAGTGCCGGTACCACTTTCTTCGTGGCCTCGTCGTACGAGACCAGTGAGTTGAAGATCACATCGGCCGACGCATTGGTCGTGACCAGCGAATTGAACTGCACCACGTCGAAGCCGTCGGGGCTCGACTCGGTACACACGGTCAACGGTTTGGCGAGCACGAGCGCGGGCGCCGTGAACAGTACGGCGGCTGCGAGCAGTTTGAAGCGCATAGGTTCTCCCATAACGAGCGCAGTCAGGCAGTGCGTCGGGTTGTGTGGTTATTCCGGCGACGCGGGAAGGGCGTTGGCGTCTTCACCGATTGTGATACGTTTCCGGCGCTCGCGCATAGTTGGGTGAGCCTGCCCATGCGCGCCGCGGCGGTGGCGAAAAAGCTTATCGAAGGGTGATTGCGGCGACAACAACAGAATTCGCATATCCATATGGTCATGCCGCGCTTGCTTGCCGCATCAGGTAGTCGACACCCTCGATCGCGCGCACGCCGTACCACGACACCATTTCGCCATCGATCAACTCGATGCGCGTGCCGGCCAGCCGCGGATCGCGCGCGAGCGTGTCGCGATGGGTCGGCGTAAAGCGATACGGCTCGCTGGACAGCAGGATGCGATCCACGTCCGCGAGCCAGGGCGCGGCGCCGAAGTCGAGCGTCGGATAGCGTGCCGCGCCTGCCACCCCGCCTTGCACAGCGGGCAGCGTGCGCCAGTTCACGAGCCGCAGCATGGCGGCGATGTAGGTGTCGCGCGCGACGGTCATCCATGGTTCGCGCCAGATCAGATACAGCACGTTCTGCGCAGCGAACGCCTGCGTGGCGGCTGCGCGCAGCCGGTCTTCGAGCAGCTCGCTCAGGCGTTGCGCCTCATCTACGCGGTCGAAGATCTCACCCAGCAGCGCGTAAAGCGCCAGGTTGTCTTGCGGTGTGCGCGGATGAGTCACGATGATGTGCGGCACGCATGCGCGCAATTGCTCGACCGTATCGCGCTCGTTTTCGTCGATATTGACGATCAAATGGGTCGGGCGCAGCGCGCGAACGGCGTCCAGATTCACAGCCTTGGTGCCGCCGACCTTGCGCACTGCGCGCACCTTCTCGCGCGGATGCACGCAAAAGCCAGTGCGCCCGACGATCTGCGCATCCAGCTTCAGTGCGAACAGCGTCTCGGTGATGCTCGGCACCAGCGACACGATGCGCGCGTCGTGACCCGCTGTGTCGTGCGCGACGCCGGCTGCATCGACCGCATGAGGCTGCATGGTCTACTCCGCGGTGGCCCGCGGCTTGCGTGGCGCGTGTTGGAACGCGTAGTCGTAGAGCCAGCGTGGCAGCACATGCAGCAGCATGGCGACGATGCGCATCTGCCAGGGGAACACGGCGAACGCCGTTTGCCGCTCGACCGCGTGCGCAACCTTCGCCGCGAAGCGGTCCGCATCCATCAGGAACGGCATGGTGTACGGGTTGTGCTCGGTCATGGGCGTGCGGATATAGCCGGGCGCGATCGTAACGACGCCGACGCCGTGCGGCCGCATCTCGACGCGCAGTGCCTCCAGATACTTGAGTGCCGCCGACTTCGACGCGCTGTACGCGCCGGAGCCCGGCAAGCCCCGCACACTGGCGACGCTGGCGATGCCGACCAGCGTGCCGCGCCTGGCGGCAATCATCGCGGCGGCGAACGGCTCGAAGGTGGCGACCATGCCGAAGTAGTTGACGTCCATCACTTCGCGGAAGGTGCGCAGATCGCCGTGGCCGGTAACGGCGCCGCGGCTGATGCCGGCATTGGCGATCACGATGTCGGGCAGACCGTGTTGCGCGATGAAGCGCGCGGCCGCATCGGCGAGCGCATCGGCGTCGCGAACGTCGACGCAATGGAGCGAGACGGCGTTGTGCGGATGGGACTCCTGGAAGGCGGCGAGCGCGTCGCCGCGGCGGGCAACGAGGCCGAGAATCGCGCCGCGCCGGGCGTACTCGTCGGCGAGCGCGAGGCCGATGCCGCTCGAGGCGCCGGTAATGAAAACCTTGAGCGGCGAACTCATTACGGCGCCTCTTCTTTACATCTTCCTGGTGCGGACCTGCTGCACCAGGTAGTCGAGCACCTGGATCGTGCCCGGCAGGCTGTTGGTCGCGGCCGGGCCAGTTTCATACTTGCCTTGCACGGCCAGCGTCGGCACACCGTCGATCTTGTACTCGTCGAGCAGCTTCTTGTCTTTCTGAAGGTCGCTTTGCACCGAGAACGAGTTGTACGCTTCCATGTACTTCTTCGGATCGACACTGTTCTTCGCGAGGAATTTGGCCTGATCTTCCGGCGTCATCAGGTAGTTCTTGTTGACGTGGATTTCATTGAAAACTTTCGGCGTCAGCTGTGGAGCGAGGCCCAGCGCGTCGAGCGCGTGATACATCTTCGAATGTGGAATGAAGTCGTCGCGGAAGGCGACCGGCACGCGCCGGAACACCACGTCCGGTCCCTGCTTCTTGACCCATGCTTCGAGGTACGGCTCGAATTCGTTGCAGTGCGGGCAGCCGTACCAGAAGAACTCGGTCACTTCGATTTTGCCGGCCGGCACGTCGGTAGGCTGCGGCGTGGCCAGCACCGTATAGTCCTTGCCCGCTACCGGCGCGCTCGGCGATGCCTGCGCGCAGGCTGCAACCAGGCCCAGTGAGAGAAACAGAATGCTCAAAAGTTTTTTCATGTTGGGTTGACTCGAGTAGGCGATGAAACGGTGGCGCCACGCAATTGCCCGCCACCGTTCCTGGTTTTGGTATGAGACCTTGCAGTCGTCCGACGTGCCTGTGACACGCGCGGCGCGCCGATAGTTCGGTGGCTGCACGCGCCGGCGATTACCGCGTGTTTATTGTTTGGTGAAGCGGATCACGGCGGTATCCACGCCCGCGTCCGACAGACGCTGACGGCTCGAATTCATGTCCTCGAACTTCGAGAACGGTCCGATGCGCACGCGATAGTACGTCACTCCGCCCGCATCGCGCTGGGTGACCTTCGATTCGAAGCCCTGGAACGCCAGACGCGCGCGCTGCTGTTCGGCATCGGCCGCGGTCTTGTAGGCGCCCACCTGCAGGAAGTAGCCGGTGTTCGCGTCACCCGGCGCGGGCGTTGCGCCGGAACCCGGCTTGACGTTCGCGACCGTGGCCGCCGACGTGCTCTTCGGCGCGGAGCCCGCTGCGGTGACGGACGGTGCGCTGGACACTTGCGGCTTTTTCGCCGGAGCCTGTGCGACGCTCGCGCCAACGCCGTTATCCTGCGACGGCTTCGGTGCGATCGCAGTGCCGTTAGCGTTGCCGTTCGCAGTGCCAGCCGAGGGCGGCACTTCGACGATCTGCGGTTCTTCGAGCATGCCCGACTGGGTTTGCGAATTGGTCTGGCCCGGCGCGGTATTCGGCGGCGCGGGCTGCGCGGCTTGCGGCACCGGCTGGCCCGGCGTCTTGCCTTGCAGCGGACGGTTCGGATCGTATTGCGGCTGGCCGGTCGCGGCGCCGGTTTCGGACGCGGCGGGCGGCGCCACCTTCGAGACGAACGGCGTAGGCGCACGGGTGATATACAGCGCCACCACGACCGCGATGGCAAGGCCGACGATCAGGCCGAGCACGATGCCGAGAAAAGTCCCCCCGGTTTGTTTCGATTGCTTTGTTGTGCGGCGTGCTTTTGCCATCGTATGAATCACCTGCAAAAAGAATCCAGGAACGGCCGCCGATTATAGCGACGGCCGCGTGCATGTTGCGCCGGAGGAGTTACATCTTGACGGGAGCGGAGACGCCGATCGTCGCCAGACCATTGGCCAGCACCTGACGCGTGGCGGCGAGCAGCGCGACGCGTGCATTGCGCTCGGCCGCGTCGTCGACCAGCACGCGTTCGGCTCTGTCATTGTAGAACGAGTGGAATTCCCCGGCGAGTTCGCGCAGGTAGAACGCGACCGCGTGCGGCGCGAGTTCGTCGGCGGCGTGTTGCAGCATGTCCGGGAACTCCGCGAGCTTGTTCAGCAGGGCCATGGCGCGCTCGCTCGTGAGCCGCGACACGTCGACGCCGGCGAGCGTGGTCTCGTCCACGCTTTCATCCGAACCATAGCGCGCCTTGCATTCGGCGATCACCGAGCAGATGCGCGCGTGCGCATACTGCACGTAATGCACCGGATTTTCGTCGTTCTGCTTGAGCGCAAGGTCGATGTCGAACACGAACTCGGTATCTGCCTTGCGCGAGATCAGAAAGAAGCGCACGGCGTCGCGGCCGCGGCGAATCGTTTCCTCGTCGATCAGGTCGACGGCCGCTTCCGAGCCCGGCGTTGCACCACCCGACCATTCGATCAGATCGCGCACCGTCACGTAGCTGCCGGCGCGCTTGGAGATTTTCACCTCTTCGCCGTTGCGCATGACCGTGACCATCTTGTGCAGGATGTAGTCGGGATAGCCCTTCGGAATGCCGATGCCCAGACCCTGCAGGCCGGCGCGCACCCGCGCGATCGTGCCATGGTGATCGGAGCCCTGGATGTTGATGACCTTCGTGAAGCCGCGTTGCCACTTGGCGACGTGATAGGCGACGTCCGGCACGAAGTACGTGTACGTGCCGTCGGTCTTGCGCATCACGCGGTCTTTGTCGTCGCCGTCGTCGGTGGTGCGCAGCCACAGCGCGCCGCCTTCTTCGTAGGTTTTGCCGGCGGCGATCAGCGCCTCGACGGTTTGCTCGACCCGGCCTTCCGTGTACAGCGACGACTCCAGGTAATACTGGTCGAACTTCACGCCGAACGCCTGCAGATCCATGTCCTGTTCGCGGCGCAGGTAGGCCACGGCGAAGCGGCGGATCGCCTCGAGGTTCTCGATGTCGCCCGCGGCGGTGACGGGCTCGCCGTCGCTCGCGGCCACCGTGGCTCCGTTCAGGTAGTCTTTCGCGATCTCGGCGATGTACTCGCCGTTGTACGCCGAAGGCGGCCAGTCCTGGTCGCCGGGCGCGAGGCCGCGGGCGCGCGCCTGGGTCGACAGCGCGAGCGTGTGGATCTGTACACCCGCGTCGTTGTAGTAGAACTCGCGGTGCACGTCCCAGCCCTGCGAGGCGAGCACGTTCGACAGCGCATCGCCGAGCGCCGCCTGGCGGCCATGGCCGACGTGCAGCGGGCCGGTCGGATTGGCCGACACGAATTCGATCAGTACATGCTTGCCGGCCTCGCGTTGCGAGCGGCCGAAGCGCTCTTTCTCCGCGAGCACCGCGGCGATCACCGCCTGCTTGGCCGAGGCCGCGAGCCGCAGGTTGATGAAGCCGGGGCCGGCCACTTCGGCGGCCTCGATCAGCGCCTGGGCCTGCGGTTGCCCGAGCAGCGCGTCGACGATCTGTTGGGCCAGCTGGCGCGGATTGGCGCGCAGCGGCTTGGCCAGTTGCATCGCCACATTGCACGCGACGTCGCCGTGCGCGGCGACCTTGGGGCGTTCCAGCGTGATGGTGGGCAACACGAAGGCGGCTTCGCTCGCGCCTTGCGTGGCGAGCGCGACGCGCTTCACGGTGTCGGCGAGCAGTGTTTCGAGGGTCTGTTTATGTGCGGGCAGCATGCTTGTTGCGAGTCCAGTGAGGCGATCCGGTGATGCGGAAGAGGCGCCGGCCGCGCGGCTGGCGCAGCCGATTCGTTATAAGCGGGGAAAGCGGCGATGCGCCCGGCGCGGCATATCGGGCACGTGGGGCGCCCAATCGGGCGCATTGCCTGCAACGTGCTTGCCGGTGCAGGTCGCCATGCCGTGGCGGTAGCCGCCACGGCTTGCGGGGTAGCGGCCCGTCAGGCCCGGCCACACTGCTTGCGCTTCGCCGCGCGCGGCACAGTGCGCCGCCCTTTTTCCGTCCAGACGGATTTTAGCAGGTGCTAATATGTTCAATGAGATGCCCAGCAAGGGCCGTGGCCGCGGCGTCTGATCGGCGAGCCAACGTAGCGCGCGCTGGCGGCCGCCTTGGGCGGCGCCCGCGCGTCGATCCGCCATAATGAAAAAGGGAATAGTCATGCTGATTACTTTCAAATGCCACGCCTGCCCAGATGTGATGATGCTGGAGAATCTGGCTCAGTATCTGGTAGGCATTATCGGCAAACGTCTTGGGGAGCGCGGCGTCATCACGCACGAGGAAACCAGCGCGGCCATCGAGAAACTGGAGGCGGCGATCACCTTCGACAAGCGCGAGCGCGCCGAACATGACGGCCATTTTCACGAAGGCGAGGACGGCCACGAGCATCACGAGATTCCGCCGGGGCTCGCGCAGCGCGCGTATCCGTTCCTCGACATGCTGCGCGCGGCGCAGAGGGAAAACGCGGATATCGTCTGGGGGCTGTGATTCCCGCTCACCGCGGGCGTGAGCGTGTGCAGCACGCGCGAAAGCCGCTTGATCGAGCGACGGCGCATTGAATGCGCGCCAAGCGCATCAAACGAAAAGAGCCCGCTCGATGCGGGCTCTTTGTCGTTCGGCCCTTTTATCCGACCGACCGGCCGTGCCGTTACTGGCTGGCGGCGTCGGCCGGCGCGGCCATCGGAGCGGACGCGTCTTTGTTCATTTTTTGCTTCTTCGGCTTCTTCACGTGTTTCACCGTCGGCGGCGAATACGAACTGACCGCGCTGGAGCCGGCCGGCGCAGCGGGCTGGGCGAGCGCCGCAGAGGCGCTCACCGCAAGCGAAACAGCAGTGAGGAACAGCGTCAGCTTTTTCATACGATTTTCTCTCCGTTGACAATTGCAATGCGATGAGCGGACGGGCTTTGGCCGCGTCTGGCGAGATAAAACCGCTTCAGTCTACAAAGCCGAAAATTACGTTGCCGCAAATATTCAGGCTTTGAGCACCGATATAGTGGGTTCCCGCCGACCGCTCAGAGCAACGGCGCCAACGCCCGCTCGGCGTCCTTCTTCGACAGCGACATGCGCCGCGCGTAGTCTTCGAGCTGATCCTGGCCGATCTTGCCGACCGAGAAGTACGTGCTGTCCGGGTGTGCCAGATAGAAGCCCGACACGCTGGCCGCCGGCAACATCGCGAGTGATTCGGTGACAGTCATGCCGATTTCGTTCGCTTGCAGCACGTCGAACATGTCGCGCTTCACCAGGTGATCGGGGCAGGCCGGATAGCCGGGCGCCGGGCGGATGCCGCGGTACTTTTCGGCGATCAGTTCGTCGCTGGAGAGGTTTTCGGCGCTCGCATAGCCCCAAAGATCGCGCCGCACGCGCGCGTGCATCGCTTCGGCGAACGCTTCCGCAAAGCGGTCGGCGAGCGCTTTCAGCATGATCGCGCTGTAGTCATCGTTGTCCTTCTCGAACTGCTTTTCCCTCACGTCGACGCCCAGCCCCGCCGTCACGGCAAACATGCCGATGTAGTCGGCCACGCCCGAATCCTTCGGCGCGATGAAGTCGGCGAGCGAGCGATTCGGCCGGATCACGCCGTCCACCACCGGACGTACGCTTTGCTGGCGCAGATTGCGCCACGTGAGCGCAACCTTCGAGCGCGACTCGTCCGTGTAGATCTCGATGTCGTCGTCGTTCACCGTGTTGGCCGGCAACAGCGCGATCACGCCATTGGCCTGCAGCCAGCGGCCCTGGATCAGGCGCGCGAGCATCGACTTGGCGTCGGAGAACACGCGCCGCGCCGATTCGCCGACGATCTCATCGTTCAGGATGGCCGGATAGGGGCCAGCCAGGTCCCACGTCTGGAAGAACGGACCCCAGTCGATGTAGTTCGCCAGCTCGTTCAGATCGAAGCTCTTGAATACGCGGCGGCCAATGAACTTCGGCTTCACCGGCTGGTAGCTGGCCCAGTCGACCCTGGTCTTGTTCGCGCGCGCTTCGGCGAGCGTGACCATGGGCAGCGCCTTCTTGTTGGCGTGCTGCGCGCGGATGCGGTCGTAGTCGGTTTTCAGCTCGTCGAGGTACTTCGCCGCGCCTTCGTCGGACAGCAGGCTCGACGCTACCGACACCGAGCGCGACGCGTCCGGCACGTACACCACGGGGCCTTCGTAATGCGGCGAGATCTTTACAGCGGTGTGCACACGCGAGGTGGTCGCGCCACCGATCAAAAGCGGAATCTTCTTCACGCGGAAGTAATCGTCGCGCTGCATTTCCGACGCGACGTAGGCCATCTCTTCGAGGCTCGGCGTAATCAGACCCGACAGCCCGATGATGTCCGCGCCCTCGACCTTCGCCTTTGCGAGAATCTCGTTGCACGGGACCATCACGCCCATGTTGACCACTTCGAAGTTATTGCACTGAAGCACCACCGAAACGATGTTCTTGCCGATGTCGTGCACGTCGCCCTTCACGGTGGCGATGACGATCTTGCCTTTCGCGCGCACGTCGCCGCCGGCCGCGGCGAGCTGCTTCTTTTCTTCTTCGATGAACGGGATCAGATGCGCGACCGCCTGCTTCATCACGCGCGCGGACTTCACCACCTGGGGCAGGAACATCTTGCCCTGGCCGAACAGGTCGCCGACGATGTTCATGCCATCCATCAGCGGACCTTCGATCACGCTGATCGGCCGGCCGCCCTGGGCTGAGAGCTTCGCGCGCACTTCCTCGGTGTCTTCGACGATAAAGTTGGTAATGCCGTGCACGAGCGCGTGCGAAAGACGCTTCTCGACCGGCTGATTGCGCCACTCCAGGTTCTCTTCCTTCTTCGCGGCGCCGGTCTTGTACTTGTCGGCGATTTCGAGCAGCCGGTCCGTGCCGTCTTCGCGACGGTTCAACACGACGTCTTCAACGCGCTCGCGCAACTCCGGATCGAGGTCGGCATACACGCCGAGCTGCCCCGCGTTGACGATGCCCATGTCCATCCCCGCCTGGATCGCGTGATATAGGAACACGGTGTGGATCGCCTCGCGCACCGGGTCGTTGCCGCGGAACGAGAACGACACGTTGGACACGCCGCCGCTCACCTTCGCATACGGCAGGTTCTCTTTGATCCAGCGCGTTGCGTTGATGAAGTCGACCGCGTAGTTGTTGTGCTCCTCGATGCCGGTGGCGATCGCGAAGATGTTCGGATCGAAGATGATGTCTTCCGGCGGGAAGCCGACCTGGTTCACGAGGAACTCATACGAGCGCTTGCAGATTTGCGTCTTGCGCTCGAAGGTGTCGGCCTGGCCTTGCTCGTCGAAGGCCATCACCACGGCGGCTGCACCGTAGCGGCGAATCAGGTTCGCGTGATGACGGAACGCCTCTTCGCCTTCCTTCAGTGAAATTGAATTGACGATCGCCTTGCCTTGCACGCACTTCAGACCCGCTTCGATCACTTCCCACTTCGACGAGTCGATCATGATCGGCACGCGCGCGATGTCCGGCTCCGACGCGATCAGATTCATGAAGCGCACCATCGCCGCTTTCGAATCGAGCATCGCCTCGTCCATGTTGACGTCGATCACCTGAGCGCCGTTTTCGACCTGCTGGCGCGCGACGGCGACGGCATCGTCGAACTGGTCGTTGAGGATCATTCGTGCGAACGCTTTCGAGCCCGTCACATTGGTGCGTTCACCGACGTTGATGAAGAGCGTCCCGGACGTGACGTTGAACGGCTCGAGGCCGGCAAGGCGCATGGTGTGATCGGTCATGGCGTATGTGCGAGTCGATTGCTTGCGTTGAGGTGCGGCTTGACTGCGGCTGAGGTACATCCTGGCTGCGTCTGTTCGTGTGACGCCAGAGCGGCGGCCAGCGTGCCGGCCGCCTGACTCATAACGCTCATGCGGCGTCGCGATATTGCGTCGGCCATTGACGCGGCTTCACATCGGCGAGCGCCTGCGCGATCGCCGCAATGTGCTCCGGCGTCGTGCCGCAGCAGCCGCCCGCAATGTTCACGAGACCGGCCTGCGCAAATTCCTTCAGCAGGCCCGAGGTGTCCGCGGGCAATTCGTCGAAACCCGTATCGCTCATCGGATTCGGCAAACCGGCGTTCGGATAGCACGACACGTAGGTGTCGCACAGCTTTGCCAGCTCGGCGATGTATGGGCGCATCAGCGCTGCGCCCAACGCGCAGTTCAGCCCGAAGGTGAGCGGCTTCGCGTGACGCAGCGAGTTCCAGAACGCCTCGACCGTTTGTCCCGACAGAATGCGTCCGGATGCGTCGGTGACTGTGCCGGAGATCATGATCGGCAGACGCTCGGCGGTGTCTTCGAACAGCTCGTCGAGTGCGAACAGCGCGGCCTTTGCGTTGAGCGTGTCGAAGATGGTTTCTACGAGGAACAGGTCCACGCCGCCGTCGAGCAGCGCCTTGGCCTGCTCGTAGTAGGCCGTGCGCAGTTCGTCGAAGGTCACGTTGCGCGCGCCCGGATCGTTCACGTCGGGCGAAATGCTCGCGGTCTTCGGCGTCGGTCCGATTGCGCCGGCGACGAAGCGCGGCTTGGCTGGCGTCGAAAACTTGTCGCACGCGGCGCGCGCCAGTTTTGCCGACTCCAGATTCATCTCGGCCGCCAGCGCTTCCATGCCGTAGTCCGCCTGTGCCACCGTGGTCGCGCCAAACGTGTTGGTTTCGATGATGTCCGCGCCCGCCGCCAGATACTGCTCGTGAATCTCGGCGATGATGCCCGGCTGGGTGATGGACAGCAACTCGTTGTTGCCCTTGATATCGCGCCCGTAGTCCTTGAAGCGCTCGCCGCGATAACGTGCTTCGTCGAGCTTGTAGCGCTGGATCATCGTGCCCATCGCGCCGTCAAGGATCAGGATGCGCGACTTGAGCAGCGCGGGCAGCGCCGTGCCGCGTGTGTAGGCGGGCTCGGGACGGACTGGCATGGCGGTTTGAGCAGGCTGGTTCATGGCGGACGAGGGGCTTGCGCCGGCTTTCTCGGGAAACCTGTCATTGTAGCCGCTGCCGGTCGGATGCGCCCGGCGCGGCCGAAGCGGCCCTTGGGCTGGCGTGACGGGGACGGGAGCGGCAAAGATAACGACACACTGCGAACGCGCGGGCCGCGATCGCCGGGGCCTGCTCTGAAATGCACGCCCACGAACGGGCAGAATAGAAAACGGCCCAGCGAGGCGAAAGCCTGCTGGGCCGCTTCATGACTGCCGAGCGTGTTGCTCGCGAGCCGCCGGCTGCACCGGCGGTGCGGTCAATCAATGTGGGTCGCCCATAACGTTGAGTGCAATTGTGTGGCCCCGCGGTTAGTGAAGGATCACCGGTTGATGCATCAGGCTGTCGAACTGGCCGAGAAATTCGTCGACTTCATCGAGCGACGGTTCCTCTTCGATCAGCTTTTGCACGTGCTCGCGAAAACGCGCCGCCATCGCGCCGTCGATGTAGATTTCCCGCTGCATGTTTTTGTCGACGATCTCGTAGCCACCCGACTTCATGGCCAGCAGACCTTCCTGCGGCGGAAACTCGACGACACAATAATTGGGGCTGTTATAGATCATTTGCATGGCGACACTCCTTATTTCCGTTGGCTCCTGGCCGTTTCTGCACCATACGTGGAGCGTATGTGGTGGAATTCAAGGGGTGGGTCCGGATTGACGCTTGTAGAAGTTCCGAACCTACCGGTTAGACCGGCTTCTCTAGAAACGTTTCAAGCAGTGCAGCAAAACGGTGAGATTGCTCGATGGGTGCGAGGTGTGCGGCATCGAGCAGTTCGAACTGCGCGCCTTCTATGGCGTCTGCTATTGCCTGCGTGGCAGCAGGGGGCGTGCCCGCGTCGTGGCGACCTCCCACAGTCAGGGTTGGGCAACGGATGCTTCCCAGCTTACTGCGGATGTCGAAGTCGCGCACCGCTTCGGATGCCATTGCGTAGCCTTCTGGCAACGTATTGGCGAGCACTTCGCGAATCGGCTCCACTGCTTCGGGGTGGGCGGCCTGAAACCCGGCCGTGAGCCAGCGGCTCAGCGTCGACGGTAGCAGCGCGGCCATGCCGTCGCTGCGCGCCGCATGGGCACGCTGGTCCCATACCGCGCGGTTTTCCGGCAAGGTGCCGCTCGTGCTGTCGGCAATCGTCAAACTGTCGACGCGCGAAGGGTGGTCCACAGCGAACTGCTGCGCGATCATGCCGCCCATCGACATGCCGACCAGGTGCGTGGTCGGGGCATCGAGCGCATCGAGCAGCGCGGCGAGATCGTCCGACAGATCGCTGACACTGAACGGCTGATTGGACAGCGCAGTGTGGCCGTGGCCGCGCAGGTCGTAGCGCAGCACGGTGTAGTCGTCGCGGAAATAGCCGGCAAGCTGGTCCCAGACGGACAGGTCGCCGCCGAGTTGATGGATGAACGTCAGCCACGGGCCGCCGCCCTCGTTGCTCAGTACGTAGCGCGTTTCAATGCCGTTGATGGTCACTTGCATGCGGGCTCCTTGAAAGTAACGCAGTGGGAGGGTTCGTTCGCGTCGCCGGGTGTTGCCTGCGTGCGTTGTCTGTCATACGCAGCGGCAACGCGAACGGTTGCAGCAGTCGATGGGAGTCAGCGTCCTCGCCGAAGTTTCGACGATGTGCGCAAGACCCTGTTTAGTGAAGGGATGTCAGGGCTTGATGATGCCAGGCCAGGTCGAATCGACCGGCGAAACCGGCGCGGCGCCGGGCGCAGTTGCCGATGTGTCGGCGGGCGGTGGCTCGGCTGAATTGTCGGGCGCAGCAGGCGAGGGCGAAGGGGAGGCGGCGGTTGCGCCATTGCCATCAGCGAGGCCCGCGGTGTCGATAGCGAGCTTGCCGTGCCACAGCAGTTCGACTTGCGTGCCGTTCGGCTCCGTTTGCACGATGCGCGCCGGCAGCCACCCGAGCGACGGAGCGAGCCATACGTCGATGCGACGCATATCGCCTTCATGGCGAGGCAGGCGCTTGAAATGACGCGTGTCCAGATAGCCTTGCGTCGTGCGGATCGTTTCGTCGCCGATTGCCTCGACCGGCCAGTTTTCGCCGCTGTCGTTATCGACCACGAAGAACTGCCGTACGACCCCAGGCTCGTAGGCCGCCGGCTCGCCTCGTACGAGACTGGCCAACTGCATCACCATGCTGAAGCGGTCCTGCGCGCCGTCTTGCAGCGGCAAGGCAGCCGGTGTGCGCGTGAACGCGATCTTTTTTTCGTTGCGATTGAAGATCGCGATGTCCTCCGCGCGACGGCCACGCTTTTCCACGTACTCATCCGGCGCGAGGCCGAATGCGTCGATGCGTCCATGGCTCGAATAGACAAAGGGGCCGACGAAAGGCACGGGAACCGAGACGATCATTTCATAGCTTTGCCCGTTGCTGCTCCAGTGAATCGTGCCAGGCGCGTTGCGCACACCGTTGAAGAACGTGTCGTACTGCAATTCGCCGGATGGCGGGACGGAAAACTTCACGCCATTCGACGCTTGCGGCGCGCTGGCGGCCACAGGTGCGCTGGTCGCGGCGGTGCTCGCGGCGCTCGCCGCGGCGTTCGCGCCGGACCCAGGCGCCGCGGCCGGCTCGCTCGCGGCGGGGCCCGATGCTGCTGCAGCCGGCGGCGCGGCTTGCGTTGCCGGCTGCAGCGCAGTCAGCACATGTTCGCGCGGCGGGCTCGCCACGGGCTTGCGCACCCGCGCTGGGGCGGGCTTAGGCGGCGCGGCGGCGGGCTTCGTTTCGATTCGCTCGGGCCTCAGCAGCGCGACTTGCACAGGCATGCGCTCGTGGTCCGCCGGTTTCAGTGTCACCTGGGTGTGCTCGAACCACTGTGCGGCAAGCCAATGCATGACGGCGACCGCCGCGAGCACCGCAAGCCACCGCCAAGCGCGCGAACCGTCGCGCGGCCCGTTGCTCGGCGGTCGATTGGAACGGCGTGCGGCGGTAGCAGTGTCCATCGGCGATCGAATGTGTGGTGGCTGGTAATGTTGGGATTGCTCAGTATGGCGCGCTCGCGCCGCTTGACGGCAAAGCTGCCCGATTTGCGCTGCTAACGCGCGATGAGGCGCATGAGTTTGCGGCGAACGGTTTCGACCGCCCGGCCGCGCACGATGTTCCGCGTCGGCGAAAACGCGCGCACCCCAAACCTTTTGCACCGCTCATGCAAACTGCTGCCAGCGGCTTCGAGCCGAGCGCCTCGATCGAGTCCGTACCGATGCATCATTCCGCATGCCGCGGCGCGGCGCTGTACCCCAGCTCGTATGAAAGCTTTTGCGCGCATTCGCGCAGCGCCATGTCGATCTCGCCGCCCCAGTTGATATCGAATGCGCCTTCCTGGCCAAGCGCGACGAGCCCTAGCGCGAGCTCGCCGGTTGCGTCGAAGACAGGCATGCAGAACGCGTGGATGCTCGGCAGCAAGATCCCTTCGACACGCGCCGCCTGGTGCTCGCGCACCTCGGCCAGAACCTGGCCTACCTCTTCGCGCGTGCGCGGGCCGCTTCTATGCGACGAGCGGCGCGTGTCGGCCAGTTCCCGCTCGAGCATCGCGGCGGTCTTGCTGGCCGGCAGATACGCGGCGAACAGCAGCCCGGTGGCGGAACCGAGCAAGGGCATCACGTCGCCAAGTTTCAGCGATGCCTTCTCCGGATGGCTCGATTCCATCCAGTGAACCATGGTCGGCCCCTGGTTGCCCCACACTGCGATGCCCACCGTCAGGTCGAGCCGGTCGCGCAGTTCGGCGAGCGCGATCCGCGCGAGCTTCACGCCGTCGACGCGCGCAAGCCTTGCGAGCCCCAGTTGCAACGCGAAGCCACCCAGCTCGTAGCGCCCCGACAGCGGGTCCTGCGCGACCACGCCGAGGCGCAGGAAACTGACCAGGTAGCGATGTGCTTTCGCCGGACTCATGCCGGCGCGTTGGGCCAGATCGCGCAGCATCATTGCGCGCGGTTCGCGGGTCAGCACGTCGAGCAGTCTGAAGCCGACTTCGATCGACTGGATGCCCGAGCGCAGTTTCTCTTCGCCGGTCTCGATGCTATCGTCATCGGCTTGCGGCATGTCGAGCGGTTCGGGTGGCGCCTTGTCGGCGGTGGTGCGGATCGCGCCGGAGCGGGAACTTGGAGGCATGAGCAGGGCGCATTGCGCGTTCAAAGAATGACGAAGGAAATGCGTGGTGGGCGTGACATTGCGCCGTACGGCGTGCTCGACAAGCCGGGTTGGCAAGCGGGGCTGAGAGAGATACGCCGATCGCGTCTGTCAACCGCGCTTGCGCTTCACGCCTGCAACGCATGGCAGACCACCCTCGCCGCGACCTGCCTCGAGCCGCGCGAGCCGCATCCCTTGGATCACGCCGATTCACCATCGTAGAATAGATTCCCTCCATCGTCACTAACACGGTTCACTTCTCTATGAAACTTGCCACGCTGAAGGACGGCACGCGCGACGGCCAACTGATCGTCGTGTCCCGCGACCTGCACACCGCGGCCATCGCCGACGCGATCGCGCCCACCATGCAGCGCGTGCTCGACGACTGGGCCTTCTATGCGCCGCAACTGCAGGACCTCTACGACGCGCTCAATCAGGGCCGCGCGCGCAACACCTTCTCTTTCGATGCGAAGCAATGCATGGCGCCGCTGCCGCGCGCGTTCCAGTGGGCCGACGGCTCGTCGTACGTGAACCACGTCGAACTGGTGCGGCGCGCGCGCGGCGCCGACATGCCGCCGGAATTCTGGACCGACCCGTTGATGTACCAGGGCGGCAGTGACGATTTCATCGGACCGAAAGACGACGTGGTGTGCGCGTCGGAAGCATTCGGCATCGACTTCGAAGCGGAAGTCGCCGTGATCACCGCCGACGTGCCGATGGGCGTCACGCCCGACCAGGCGCTCAGAAGCGTGCGTCTGATCACGCTCGTCAACGACGTGTCGCTGCGCAACCTGATTCCCGCCGAACTCGCGAAGGGCTTCGGCTTTTTCCAAAGCAAGCCGGCCACGTCGTTCGCGCCGGTCGCGCTCACGCCCGACGAACTGGGCGAATACTGGCGCGAAGGCCGCGTGCACCGGCCCATGATCGTCCACTGGAATGGCAAAAAGGTCGGCCAGCCTGATGCCGGCACCGACATGGTGTTTCACTTCGGTCAGCTGATCTCGCACGCGGCAAAGACGCGCAATCTGCGCGCCGGGGCGATCGTCGGCTCGGGCACGGTGTCGAACAAGGACGCGAGGCGCGGCTACTGCTGTATCGCCGAGAAGCGCTGCCTCGAAACCATCGAGCATGGGGCGCCGCAAACCGAGTTTATGAAGTACGGCGATGTGGTGAAGATCGAAATGTTCGACGACGCGGGCAAGTCGATTTTCGGCTCGATCGAGCAGGGCATCGCGCCGCTGGATTGAAGCCGCGCTCGAGTGAAGCCGGGATGCGAGCCGGTTTGAAGCCGGTTTAAGCCAGCCGTGCTGGAGCGACGCGGCATGAGGCCCGAGACCGCATCTCCGCAAACTCGACGCGAGCTCGTCGAGGCGAAAGGGTTTCGCCCGATGCCGCCACTCCGGCGCGCGGCTACACTGACTGGCGCGGCGGCAGGGCCGGGGTGGCCGGCCGCTGGGTAGGGAGAAAAACCGCGTAGCACCCGTGAAGAGTCAGGCCCGAGACTCGCGCCCAGCAGCGCGCGAGCGGGCATCGGCAGTGACCAAAACGAAAAACCGACGTCAGGAGACAGCATGCCGCGATTGGAATCCCTTGAATCCCGAAACGTGCGCGCGAGTGCGAATGCGATGGCGGGTCAGCACCGCAACCGTCTCGCGCGTTGCGCCGCCTGCCTCTGTGCCGCGCTGGCTTGCGCATTGCCCGCCATGGCGTTCGCGCAGGTCAAGATCGGCCTTGTGCTGTCGCTCACCGGACCGGCCGCGTCACTCGGCATTCCCGCACGCGACACCGTCGCGTTGCTGCCCAAGCAGATCGGCGGCAAGACAGTCGAATACATCGTGCTCGACGATGCGTCCGATACCACCCAGGCCGTGCAGGACACCAAGAAGCTGATCTCCGAGAATCACGTCGACGCGATCATCGGTTCGTCGATCACGCCGAACTCGCTGGCGATGATCGACGTGGTCGCCGAAGGTCAAACGCCGATGATCTCGCTGGCTTCATCGGCGAAGATCATCGAGCCTGTCGATGCGAAGCGCCGCTGGGTATTCAAGACGCCGCAGACCGATGCGATGATGGCCTCGGCCATCGCCGAACACGCGAGCACGCACGGCGTCAAAACGATGGCGTTCATCGGTCAGGCGGACGCGCTCGGCGAGACCTTCTATGCCGAAGTCGCGAAGTTCGCGCAGTTGCATCACATCGGCATGGTGGCGAGCGAGCGCTTCAATCGCACGGATCCGAGCGTGACGGGCCAGGTCCTCAAAATCCTCGCGACCCATCCCGATGCCGTGGTAGTGGGCGCCGCGGGCACACCCGCCGCACTGCCGCCGAAAACTCTGCGCGAACGCGGCTACAAAGGGCTGATCTATCACAATCACGGGGTCGGCAATAACGACTTCCTGCGCGTGTGCGGCGCCGATTGCAACGGCACCTTCCTGCCCGCGAGCCCGGTGCTGGTCGCCGCGCAATTGCCGGCGGATCATCCGGCCAAGCGCCTCGCGCTCGACTACATCGCGCGCTTCGAGGCGCTGCATGGAGCCGGCAGCGTGTCGGCGTTCGGCTCGTACACATCCGACGCGGGCGCGTTGCTCAATGCGGCGGTGCCGATCGCGCTGAAGGCGGGCGCGCCGGGCACGCCGGACTTCCGCCGGGCGCTGCGCGATGCGCTCGAAGCGACCCATGGACTCGCCGACACCAACGGCGTGGTCGACATGAGTGCGACGGATCACCTCGGACTCGATCAGCGCGCGCGCGTGATGGTCGAAATCAGGAACGCGAAGTGGGTTTATCAACCGCGTTGAATCCGCTGACCCTGCGCTTGCCGGTGGGGTCCCGCTTCAACCGGCTCAACAAATGCAGCAACATACGGATTCCTTATCATGTCTCACGCACCGCACCGTAACGACGCGTATTACGCGCGCTATCAGTCGCTGCAATTGCATCGTCATGCGCATGGCGTGCTGGAAGTCGTGATGAGCGGCGAGGGCGCGAACAAAAGCGGACTCGCCACCGCCGACGCACGGATGCACTTCGAACTGGCCGAGATCTGGCGCGCCATCGACCGCGATCCCGACACGCGCGTCGCGATCATTCGCGGCGCCGGCAAGGGCTTTTCGGCGGGCGGCGACCTCCAACTGGTCGAGGACATGGCGAGCGATTTCGAGGTGCGCGCGCGCGTGTGGCGCGAAGCGCGCGATCTTGTCTACAACGTGATCAACTGCAGCAAGCCAATCGTTTCGGCGATGCACGGCCCGGCGGTCGGCGCGGGACTCGTGGCCGGGTTGCTAGCCGATATCTCGATTGCGACGAAGGGCGCGCGGATCATCGACGGGCATACGCGTCTGGGCGTCGCCGCCGGTGATCACGCGGCGATCGTCTGGCCGCTGCTGTGCGGGATGGCGAAGGCCAAGTACTACCTGCTGCTGTGCGAGCCGGTGAGCGGCGAAGAAGCGGAACGCATCGGTCTGGTGTCGCTCGCCGTCGATGAAAACGATCTGCTGCCCAAAGCGTTCGAAGTCGCCCGCAAGCTCGCGAACGGTTCGCAGACGGCGATTCGCTGGACCAAGTACGCATTGAACAACTGGCTGCGCTCGGCGGGGCCCGCGTTCGATACGTCGCTCGCGCTGGAATTCATGGGTTTTGCGGGGCCGGACGTGCGTGAAGGCGTGAGCTCATTGCGCGAGCGCCGCGCGCCCGACTTCGGCGCAGGCGACCCGTGGCGGGAGCCGCCGCGGCAACGGTCCGGCGATGTTGCCGACCACGACGGCAACAACGGCGGCAACCGCGGCGCGGCGGACGACAGCCCGACCTGACGGGGTGTTTGGCGAGGTATGATCGACTGACGCACGCGCGCATCGCGTTCACTTCTTCCTCTTATGCAGCGAGGCGACAAGCATGACCGACACGACTGATTCCACGCCGCCTTTTCCCGGCTTTCCGGGTTTTCCGCCGGCTGAAATGCTCGATCGCATGTGGGGCATGATGCGGCTCTCGCCGTTCGGTTCCGCGCTCACGGGTGCGCAACCCGGCGGCGGCCTCGGCCCGTCGCTGTCGATGATGTCCGACATGATGGCGCCGCTCACCAACGTCGAGGAACTCGACAAGCGCATCACCGACATGCGCGCGGTCGAACAATGGCTAAAGCTGAATCTGAGCATGCTGCAGTCCGCGATCCAGGCGCTCGAAGTGCAGCGCGCCACCCTCGCCACACTGCGCGCGTTCGGCGCGTTCGCGCAGTCGTCGATGGCGCAGCCGGCCAAGCCATCTGCCGCGGCGAGTCCCGCGCCGGCCAGCGGCTGGCCACATTCGGCGGCTGGCGCGGCGCGAAGCGCCGGGTCGTCAGAAGGCGCCGCGTCGTCGGAAAGCGCCGCGGCGCAACCGGATAACGCCGCTGCAGCCAGGAATGGCGAAGAAGAGGCACCCGCCGCACCTCCGTTCGACGCGTCCGCGTGGTGGAATCTGCTGCAATCGCAGTTCAACCAGATCGCCCAGTTTGCGATGACGCAACCGGGCGTGGCGGCGGCAGCGGCGGGTGGACAGCCCGCAACGGACGCCCCGCAGGGTGCGGCCCACGCAGGGCCAGAGAGTGGTTCAGCGGCCGGCGCCTCGTCCGCGTCGGCGGAGGACCCGAAGGCTGCCGCCAAGCGGCCCGCTGCGAAGCGGGCGCCGGCAGCCGCGAAGCGCGCGGGCGGCTCGGGCACGGGCGGCACGGGCGCGAAAAAGTCTGGGTAGCGGCCGGGACGGAACGCAGAAGGGAAGGCGGGGAGCAAGCCACGCGCCGGCACGACATCCCCCATCATTCAAACGATCCTTCGTGCCCGGCATGGTTTACCCGCTTGTCTGCGGCCCTTCATGAAATAGGCGATTTCGTTGAACAGGATCAATCCGCCAGCGCAATTGCGGCTTTCCTGTCGCGGGTTCTGACAAATCAGCGTGCTATCATAGTGTAAGCTTAATTTGGCTTTTGGGCGTGCGCTGAAAACAACCAATCCAGCCGCCCTTGCTTAGTTTGACGCCGCAAATCGCCGGCGCAGGGCTGGACGGTGCGTTTTTATCGCAAGCTGGCTCGACCTCAGGCATAGGGTATCCCTCACCCACGGTTGGCCGCCCAGCGCATGACTTGCCGAAAGTCAACCCGCTGGCGCACAGGCCGGGACTTCTTTGCTGCCCGGTGCATCTGGGCAGCCAATTACCGCGTAAAATTCAATGCTTGGCCGACAGAAAGTGCGTTTCGTTCGGCGTGAGCGAAAATTGCTACACGTAGTAGTGACAGACACAGACCGTATGTGCAGAACAGGGGTGGGACTATGAACACCATGCTTTATCCGGAACTTTATAAATCGCTCGAATCCGTTCGATGGGACATGGAGAAAGACATTCCCTGGGACAAGTTCGATGCATCGCTATTGACCGACGAGCAGGCTGCGACGATCAAGATGAACGCGATCACCGAATGGTCGGCGCTGCCCGCCACGGAAATGTTTTTGCGTGACAATCATCACGACAGCGATTTCTCCGCGTTCATGAGCGTGTGGTTCTTCGAAGAACAGAAGCATTCCCTGGTGCTGATGGAATACCTGCGCCGCTTCAAGCCCGAACTGTGTCCGACCGAAGAAGAACTGCACGCGGTGCGCTTCGAGTTCGATCCGGCGCCGCCGCTCGAAACCCTGATGCTGCACTTCTGCGGCGAAATCCGCCTGAATCACTGGTATCGCCGCGCGGCCGAATGGCACACGGAGCCCGTCATCAAGCAGATCTACGAAACCATTTCGCGCGACGAAGCACGGCATGGCGGCGCGTATCTGCGCTACATGAAGAAAGCGATGGCGCAGACCGGCGACATCGCGCGAGCCGCGTTTGCGAAGATCGGAGTACTGATGGCATCGGCGCGCCGCACCGAAAAGCCGCTGCATCCGACCAACCTGCACGTGAATCAGGCGCTCTTCCCGCGCGACACGATTCAATCGCGCCTGCCGGACCCGGAATGGCTCGAACGCTGGCTCGACGAGCAGATACGTTTCGACGACGGCTGGGAAAAGAAGGTGGTTGAGCGCATTTTGCACAACCTGTCGATCCTGTTCGAGCGTACGTTCAGTACGGCGCAGGAATTGAACCGTTATCGCAAGGAAGTGGTGGCGCGTTTGCAGGCGGACCAGAAGTCGGCGGAACAACCGGCTTGATGCGGTTGATGCGGTAAGTGCGCGCGTTCCGTGCGCGTTGAGTGCGCATCGAGTGCGCATTGAGTGCTCGTTTGTGGCGCGAACTCACGCCCGTTTCGGCGACCGCGCTGCGCAAAGTTTTTAGTTTCTGAAAACGGTCCGGCAGGCGTTAGCTTGCCGGACCGTTTTGCTGAATGGCATTCGCCGTGTAGGGTGACGGCATTTTTCTCTTCCTTCTTTGTGATGGCTGCTACTTTCGAACGCAAGATTCTTACGCGCGATGCCCTGGTTCAGCAACGGGCTTCGTTGAGCGCGCCGGTCGTGTTCACCAACGGCGTATTCGATATCCTGCATCGCGGGCATGTAACGTATCTCGCCGATGCCAAAGCCTTGGGCGCCTGTTTGATCGTCGGCGTGAACAGCGATGCTTCGGTGCGCATGCTAGGCAAGGGCGACGACCGGCCGATCAACAACGAAGCCGACCGGATGGCATTGCTGGCAGCGCTGGAAAGCGTCGATTACGTGGTGTGCTTCGGCGAGAAGACGCCGGTCGAGTTGATCTCGGCGCTGCGGCCGGACGTGCTGGTCAAGGGCGGCGACTACGACATGGACGCGCTGCCAGAGTCGGCCGTCGTGCGCGGCTGGGGCGGCCAGGCGCTCGCAATCCCGTTCGAGCACGATCGCTCGACCACCGCGCTGCTGAGGAAGGTTCGTACACAAAGCTGAAGATGCGGTGCCGAGGTGGCGGCGCAATGTCGTCGTGTTGATGCAGGGGCTTGGCGCCCGAAGCCCCTGCAGCCCGAAGCCCGAAGCCCGAAGCCCGAAGCCCGAAGCCCGAAGCCCGAAGCCCGAAGCCCGAAGCCCGAAGCCGGGCATCCCGCGCCCGCCCTCTCATCCTGCTCCCGGCCGCCGCTACTGTGGCAATGCGGACGCCGCGATCGGCGCAGCCGGCGCGGGAGCGCCGACGACCGCCTGGTCGGCCGCCTGCCCCATCGAGACCGCCTGCACTTTCAACCACTCCGGGTGAACTTCGCGATTCAGGTGGACAGGCTCGCGCCCGCCGGCGGTGGGCGCTGGGCCAAACACTCCACGCACCGCGACAAATGCCAGGACGTTGGCAAGTAACAAAATGGCGATCGGCCAGCGAAGCATCGTGGTTTATTCCCGTCGAGAAAAAGTGAGCGGCTGACGTCTGCGGGACCGCGGCTCAGGCGTCGTATTGCGTTGTGCTGTCGGCGGCGATCAGCGCGAGCCCGGATAGCACGAGTGAGTCGTGCCGAGTATGCGGTACTTTCAGCGCGCTCGCCACTTCGTCCACCGCGCCCCCGCCGATTACCAGCCGCACCGGCACCTGCCATTCGTCCTGCAGGTCGCGCAACGTCCGCTCGACCAACCCCGCCTGGGCCAGCGTGCAACCGGCGGACAGGGAGCGCGGCGTATCGGTCGCGAAGAAGAGGCCGCGGCGCGACGCGTCGGGCGCGCGGTCGTCATCCACAAGCAGGCCGCGGGCCGCGGCGGCGTCGAGCGTTGGCAGTTGCGCGGTGTGCTCGCCGAGCGAACGCATCATCAGCGTCCAGCCAGGCGCGATCAGACCGCCGACAAAGCAGCCGTCCGCCCGCAAAGCCTCGAGCGTGGTCGCCGTGCCAAACGTCGCGATCAGCAGATGCTCGCCGGGAAACGCTGCGCGCGCGCCAATCATGCCGGCCCAACGGTCGCTGCCGAGCGTCTGCGGCGCGGTGTAGCGGTTACTCACGCCACATTGCTGCGAGCGCGCGCGGATCGTCGTAAGCGGCAGGTGCGGCCAGTGCGCGTCGAGCAGCGCTGCGATTCGCGCGGCCACCCCTTCGCCGGCGACGTTGGACAGCCAGGCGCCGGCCGGGGTCGGCAAGCTCGACCAGTCGGGGCGATCGGCGCCGCCCTCGCTTGCATGGGCCAGCGCGCCGGCCGATAGCTGTGTGCCGTCCGCGCGCACCAGCGCCCACTTGATCCGGCTATTGCCTGCGTCGATCAGCAGATAAGGCGCGCCGTTCGTCATGCGGCACCGTCGGCCAGCCGCAGCGAAACGTCGCCGGTTGCAATGGTCTGGCGGCCGTTCGCGGTATCGAGCAGCAACTGACCGCGCTCGTCTACGCCCGCCGCCACGCCGCGCGCCAGTTCCTCACCCTGTTCGAGCAAAACGACTTCGCGGCCCGCGTACGCATGTACGGCATTCCAGCGCGCCTGGAACGGTGCAAACCCTTCGGCGCCGAAGCGTTGCAGTGCCGGTTCGAGCGCGTTCAGTTCGGCGGCGAGCGTGTCGGTGAGATTGGCGTTCGGCAGCGCGCGTTGCAGCGCGGTCGGCACGGTGCCGCGCGCTTGGGGCGGCGTGCCGGCATTGAGCGCGCCGACCTGGGCCGCCAGTTCGTCGGCGCCCTTCACATTCGTGCCGATGCCGATCACTACGGCGCTCGCGTCGTCGGTATTCCACGCGGTTTCGATCAGGATGCCGGCCAGCTTGTCGCCTTCGAGCAGCACGTCGTTCGGCCACTTCAGCGCGATCTGACCGGGACCTGCGACCGGCAGCGCGCGCAGCCCGTCGACCAGCGCGACGCCCACGGCAAGGCTCAGTCCCGCGAGACCTTCGAGCGGACGCGGCAGCACGCAAGCGACCGAAAACAGCAGCGCATTGCCCGGCTCGGCATACCACGGACGGCCCCGGCGGCCACGGCCGGCGGTCTGCAGATACGCGACCCGCACGATCGGCCGCGGCAGTGCGCCGGCTTGACGCGGCAGCGCCTTGACGCGCGCCATCAGGTCAGTATTGGTCGAGCCGGTTTCTTCGACGATTTCGATCGGCCAGTCATGCGCATGCGCGCCGAACAGCGCAACCGCGCGCTCGCGGTCGATGCGCCAGTCGGCGCCCATGGGCGCGTTGGGCGCGGCCCGGGGAGGGGTCTTGGAAGCGTTCATGGCGCATATTGTAGCGACAGCGAACTCCGTGAGGTTCGAGCAGGGCCTATCTGCTGTGCGTTCGCTACAATGGCCGCTAATCCGATAACCAGTTTCTCGCGATCCTTGAACTACGACACTCCGCCCGGCCTGGAAGTGGCGGCCGGCAGCCAAGGCAAGATCGTCCGGCTTTCGGGCCAGTGGACGGCGCTCGCGCTCGCGCGCGACCGCGACACTGGGCATGTGATCCCGCTGCTGC
Source organism: Paraburkholderia suaedae (assembly GCF_040812055.1). NCBI lineage: Bacteria > Pseudomonadati > Pseudomonadota > Betaproteobacteria > Burkholderiales > Burkholderiaceae > Paraburkholderia > Paraburkholderia suaedae. The sequence continues at coordinate 92,787 of NZ_JBFOAH010000016.1, forward strand.
GCTCGCTCACGGGTGCCCAGGGCATTGGCCAGTGGGACCTGTCGCGGATCGACCGGATGGATCACGTCGGCGGCCAGGCGCTGTGGCGCGTGTGGGGCCGCCAGATGCCGCCCGACACCACGCTCAACGATACGCAGCGCGATATCTTCGAGCGCATCGCGTTGCTCGACACGGTGCGCGAGAAGCCCGAGCCGATCGTCAAGTTCGACCCGTTCACCCGGCTCGGCCTCGCCATCTTCTCGTTCTCCGAACACCTGTATGGCGGTGTCGCCATGCTCGGGCGCGTCGTGCTCGATCTGCTGAAGATCCTGCGCAACCCGGGAATGACGCCGTGGACCGAGATCTCCGCGAACGTCTACAACGCCGGTGCACGCGCGCTGCCCATCACCGCGCTGGTCGCGTTCCTGATCGGCATCGTGCTCAGTTACCTGTCCGCGCAGCAGTTGCGGCTCTTTGGCGCGAATCAGTACATCGTCAATATTCTCGGGCTGGCGGTGATCCGCGAGCTCGGCCCGGTGCTCTCGGCGATTCTGGTGGCGGGCCGCTCAGGCTCGGCGATCACCGCGCAGATCGGCGTGATGCGCGTGACCGAGGAACTCGACGCGATGCGGGTGATGGGCATCCCGCACGGCCTGCGCCTGATCCTGCCGCGCGTGGTCGCGCTCGGCGTGGCGATGCCGCTGCTCGTGATGTGGACCAACATCGTCGCGCTGACCGGCGGCGCGGTCGCGGCCAAGGTCGTGCTCGGCATCGACATGAGCTACTTCGCACGCGCGCTGCCGGGCGTCGTGCCGATCGCGAACCTGTGGATCGGCCTCGGCAAGGGCGTCGCGTTCGGCATGCTGGTCGCGCTCGTCGGCTGTCACTTCGGCTTTCGCATCAAGGCCAATTCGCAGAGTCTCGGCGAGGGCACGACGACCTCGGTGGTCACCTCGATCACCATCGTGATTCTCGCGGATGCCGTGTTCGCGATCCTCTTCCAGAACGTGGGGCTCGGATGATCGCGCCGCTCACCCAGGCCGTACGCGGCCAGCCGTTACCGTCGATCGCCGGGCCGGTGATCGAAGTGATCGACGTCACCAAGCGCTACGGCCGCAACATCGTGCACCAGCATCTGAATCTGGACGTGCGGCGCGGCGAGATCATGTCGATCGTGGGCGGGTCGGGCTCGGGCAAGACCACGCTGGTACGGCAGATTCTCGGCCTTGAACGGCCATCCTCCGGCACCATCAAGCTGTTCGGCGAGGACCTCGCGACCATCTCGCCGGAAACCGCGCTCCTGATGCGCAGCCGCTCGGGCATGCTGTTTCAGCGCGGCGCGCTGTTCTCGTCGCTGTCGGTGTTCGACAACATCGCGCAGCCGGTGCGCGAACTGGGCACGGTGCCCGAGGACCTGCTGCGCGACATCGTCATGCTCAAGCTGGAGATGGTCGGCCTGCCGTGCAAGCATGCGTCGAAGATGCCGTCGGCGCTGTCGGGCGGGATGATCAAGCGCGTCGGCATTGCCCGCGCGATCGCGCTGGAACCCGAGCTGCTGTTCCTCGACGAACCGACCGCCGGGCTCGACCCTCAGGCGTCCGATGAATTCGTCGAACTGATCTCCGCGCTGCATCGCGCGCTGGGTCTGACGGTGGTGATGGTCACGCACGACCTCGACACCATGATCGCGCTGTCGACCCGGGTCGCCGTGCTGGCCGATCGCAAGGTGCTGATCGCCGCGCCGGTCGAAGAGGCGGCGGGCCTCGATCATCCGTTCGTCCGCGAATATTTCCTCGGTCTGCGTGGGCGCCGCGCGTTGCAGGCGCTGCCGCCGGAGCGCCGCGCGAAGCTGCCGCGCGCGGCGCTCGCGCCGGCGTCGTCGGAATTGCCGCTGTGAACCAGGAATCCTGACAATGGAAAACAAATCGCACGCTTTCTGGGCCGGACTGTTCACGATCGTCCTGCTGCTGGCCATCGCGGCGGCCGCTTTTCTGTTCAACATCGACCGTTCCGTGCGCGTGCCCTACGACCTGATCGCGCGCACCAACGTGACCGGGCTGTTTGCCGATGCCGCCGTGCGTTACCGCGGGCTTGATGTCGGCAAGGTGCAGTCGATCAAATTCGATCGGAGCCATCCGGGCCAGATTCTGGTTCGCATCCTCGTCGACACGAACGCGCCGATCACCCATTCGACGTTCGGCAGCCTCGGCTTCCAGGGCGTGACCGGCATTGCTTTCATCCAGCTCGACGACACCGGGCACGATCCGCGGCCGCTGCCGTCGTCGATTCACGATGTGGCGCAGTTGCCGATGCGTCCAGGCTTGCTCGACCAGTTGCAGCAGCGCGGCGACATCATGCTGCGCAAGCTCGAAAAAGTCGCCGACGACGTGAACAACATACTGTCGCCGGAGATGGCCGCGCAGTTGCTGGGCACGGCGGCGAGCCTGCAGAAAGCCGCCGACGGCGTCGCGACCCTGACCCGGCAGATCGCGCCGGTTACCGCGAGGCTGCCCGGGACGATCGATCAGCTCGATCGCACGCTGGCGTCGACGAACCAGCTCGTCACCGGCCTGAACCGCCCCAACGGACCGCTCCAGACCAACCTCGACAAGGTCGGCACGGCGGCGCAGCAGGCCGGCGACGCGCTCAACTCGATGAACGGCACGTTGCAGGAGCTGTCCGCTCGAGTGAGTTACGACACCTTGCCGCGCGTCAACGCGCTCGCGGAGGACGTGCGTTCGGCGGCCCGCTCGGTGGATCGCGCGGCGGACACCTTCAGCTCCAGCCCGCGCAGCGTGCTGTTCGGCGCGCCTGCCGCGGCGCCCGGCCCGGGCGAGGCCGGCTTTGCGTGGCCCGCCGCCCGAGCCGCGCGCTGAACCCCAAGCTTCAGAAAGGAACGATCTCATGTCGCGCTCGATTCAACGGTTGTGGTCCTCGGGCGCCGCTGCGGCGGTGCTGCTCGCGTTCGGCGTGCTGGTGGCGGGCTGCGCGGGCACAACCGCGGGGGGCGCGGACATTCGTTACGACTTCGGTCCGCCGGGCGTGGCGGCGTCGGCCGCCTCCTTGCCCGCCGTCAAGGTGCTCGACGTAAGCGCGCCCCCGGTGCTCGAGTCCGACCGGATGATTTACCGGCTCAGTTACGCCGATGCGCAGCAGACGGGGGCTTATGCGAACAGCCACTGGGCCATGACGCCGTCGCAGTTGCTCACCCAGCGTCTGCGCGGCGCGCTCGGTTCGCACGGCACCGTGCTGACGGGCGCCGACGGCGTGGCCGCGCCGGTTCTGAAAGTCGATCTGACGGAGTTCGAGCAGGTCTTCGACAGTCCGACTCAAAGCCACGCGGCGATCGGCGCGCGCGCCACCCTCGTTCGCAACGGCAAGCTGGTCGGCCAACGCACGTTCAGCGCCCAAGCACCGGCGGCTTCTACTGACGCGGCCGGCGGTGCGCGCGCGCTCGCCACGGCCAGCGACGACCTCGTCGCGCAGATCGCCGCGTGGCTCGGCGCACAGGCGACGGTCGCCGCGCAATGACCGGGCGGCAGCGCACGCAACGGAGCGCTGCATGAGCGAAAGACCGTGGCTGCGCCAGCCGTCGGTATTGGCGCGGCAAGCGCTCGCGCTGTATGCCGCGCTGATCGTCTACGGTTCCTGGTATCCGTTTTCGGGCTGGCGTTCGCTCGGCCTGTCGCCGTTCGCCTTTCTGTTGGACCCGATGCCGCAGTACCTGACGGCGTTCGACGTCGTCACCAACGTAGTCGGCTATATGCCGTTTGGCGCGCTGGTGGTACTCGCGATCTATCCGCGCTGGCGGGGTCCGCTGGCGGTCGGCGCGGCCTTCGTGCTCGGCGCGCTGCTGTCCGGCACGATGGAGGCGGTGCAAACCTATCTGCCCATGCGCGTCGCTTCCAACCTCGATCTGTCCGCCAACACGCTCGGCGCGCTGCTCGGCGCGGCGATCATGTCACCGGCGACCGGCGCGCTGCTCGATCGCGGCTTGTTGCGGCGCATGCGGCTGCTGTGGTTCGAGCGCGACCGCGCGGCGCTCGCGTGTCTGGTTGCCGCATGGCCGTTCGCGACGATGTACCCGGCGCCGCGCCTGTTCGGTCTGGGCAACTGGCCGCGCGCGCTGTGGTTGCGTTTCGATTCGACGACCCAGGACGCGCTGCTCGCATGGACGCCTCCCGGCTGGCACGTCGCCGCATGGCCGGCACTCGCCGCGGCGTGGCTGCCCGAGGACGCGTGGGAAGCCGTGATCACCGCGCTCAACCTGTTCGCCGCGCTCGCGCTGGCTTCGCTGCCGGTGCGCCGCCGGGCGCCGCGTGTGCGTCTTCTGCTGCTGTTCATCGTGATCACGTTGTGCGTGAAAGCGGGCGCCACCTTTCTGCAATCGCAGTCGGGCCTCACATTCAACTGGGCGACACCGGGCGGGCTCGTAGGGCTCGGCTGCGGCACGGCTGCCGCGCTCGTCGCGCTGCGTCTGCGGCGGCGCACGCGCGCGGCGCTCGCGGGCGCCGCGTTGGCGCTCGCGCTGGCGTTCGTGAATCTGCTGCCGGTGAATCCGTATTTCGATGTCGTGCTGGCCGACTGGCGACAAGGGCGGTATCTGCACTTCAACGGGCTCGCGCACTGGCTCGCGTGGACCTGGCCGTATGCGGCGCTGGTGTGGCTGGCATTTGTCGCCGAGCAGGCGTGGCTTAAGCGGCCCGCGAAGCGCGCGTGACTTGGGCGCGCGATGTGCGCGAGGCGGGTGTGAGCACGGTCTCAAATATGGGCAAACGCGCGTGAGATGCGCCCGCGATGTGCGTCGGACATGCGCCATTGCTGCCTCAGATGTGCACGAGCCTGTGGTGCGTGAGCCGAGCGCAAGCGTCCACAGAAGTGCGCGTAAGATGGGCCCGCCGCGTGCGCCGGACGTGCGCTGGCACTGCCTCGGACATGCGCGAGCCGTGCGCATGGGGTGCGCCAGCGAACTGATGCGGCTTCCGGCCACGCCACAAGCGCGGCTGAGCCGCAGCGCGGCCACGGTCCGTGTCGGCGGTCATCAGCCCCGCTCGCTATAATCGTCCGCGCAACAGGCGCGCTTATGGCGTCATCGTCCTCCCTTACAGTCTCGCCCCGGACATCATGGACTCCTTCTACAAGTACCACGTCTTCTTCTGCCTGAATCAGCGCGACCCCGGTGCCGAGCGTCCGAGCTGCGCGAACTGCAACGCGCAGCATATGCAGGAGTACGCGAAAAAACGCGTGAAGAAACTCGGCCTCGCCGGCCCCGGCCAGGTGCGCATCAACAAGGCCGGCTGCCTCGACCGCTGCGAGCTCGGCCCGGCACTCGTCGTATATCCCGAGGGCGTCTGGTACACGTATATCGACGAGAGCGACATCGACGAGATCGTCGACTCCCATCTCGCGAACGGAAAGATCGTCGAGCGTCTGAAAATCGATCAATAAGCCTCGCCATGAACGTACACACGAAGAAGTATCTGATCGACGGCCCCGTCGGCAAGATCGAGCTCGCGCTCGACTTGCCCGACGAGACGCGCGAGAACGGCGCCGCGCCGCGCGGCATCGCGCTGGTCGCGCATCCGCATCCGCTGTTCGGCGGCACGATGGACAATAAAGTCGCGCAGACGCTGGCGCGCACGCTCGTACAGCTCAACTACGTGACGTACCGCTCGAATTTCCGCGGCGTCGGCCAAACGCAAGGCGAACACGACGCGGGCATCGGCGAGCGCGACGATCTGCGCGCCGTGCTCGATCACATGCGCGCCGAAGCCGGGCAGCACGATCTGCCGCTGGTGCTCGCGGGCTTTTCCTTCGGCACGTTCGTGCTGTCGCATGTGGCTGCGCAGCTGCGCGAGGAAGGTCGGCAGGTCGAGCGGATGGTGCTGGTCGGCACGGCGGCCAGCCGTTGGGACGTCGCGCCCGTGCCGCAAAACACACTCGTGATTCACGGCGAACTCGACGAGACGGTTCCCATTCAATCCGTGTACGACTGGGCGCGTCCGCAGGAACTGCCGGTGGTCGTGATACCGGGGGCTGAACATTTTCTGCATCGCAAGCTGCATGTGCTCAAACGGATCATCGTCGACGCCTGGCGATGAGCCGTACGCCGCGTGCGTTTTCCGGGGGTACAGGTGCGCGCAAACGCAAATTAATCGCGCCACCGTGCGCAAGTTTGGCGGAATAGCGCGCGTATAATGAGCGCTCTTTTTTGGGCGCAGCGCCGCCCAGCCGGCAGTTCGCGCGACGCGTGAGGTCCTTTCGCGCGCAGCGGTGCCGGTGCGAGGCGTGCTGCGCGAACCGATCGCGTCGCCGTAAGTCCAATGGGCGCCCGCCGTTTACGGCCAGACGCCCGCTGACCGGCTCTTCCAAACTATGCGCCCTGCGCGCGATGTATTTTTCCGCACCCATCGACCCTATGCGTTTCTCCTCCACCACCGGCCGCACGTCATTCCCGTCAGTTGCTTCCTTCGTTCCCATCCAGCTCAGCCGCGCGCTCACGCTCGGCATCGTGTTGCCGGCGACCCTCGTCGCCAGTAGCGCGTTCGCGCAAGTGCCGCCGCCGGCGGTGAACGCGCGCTCGTGGGTCCTCGTCGACGCCACCAGCAACCAGGTGCTCGCCTCCGGCAATGCAGAGGAACGCGTCGAGCCGGCCTCGCTGACCAAGCTGATGACCGCGTATCTCGTCTTCGAAGCACTGCAGACGAAAAAGATCACGATGGACCAGACGGTGATGCCGAGCGAAGCGGTGCGCCGCGTGCACACCGACGAATCGCGCATGTTCGTCGAAGCGAACAAGCCGGTGACCGTGCACGATCTGGTGTACGGCATGATCGTCCAGTCCGGTAACGACGCGGCGATCGCGCTGGCCGAACTGGTCGGCGGCAGCGAAGCGCAGTTCGTCAACATGATGAACACCGAGGCCCAGCGCCTCGGCATGACCCACACGCATTTCGCCGACGTCAACGGCATGCCCGACGCGCAGCACTACACGACGGCGGGCGACCTCGCGGTGCTGTCGGCGCGCCTGATTCGCGACTTCCCCGACTACTACAACATCTTCTCGGTGAAGGAATTCACGTACAACAAGATCAAGCAGCCGAACCGCAATCGTCTGCTGTGGATCGACCCGAGCGTGGACGGCCTGAAGACCGGCCACACGCAGGCGGCGGGCTACTGCCTGATCGCGAGCGCCAAGCGTTCGCTGCCGGGCACGGCCGACGCATCGCGCCGCCTCGTATCGGTGATGATGGGCGAGACCAAGGAGCACGACCGCGTGCAGGACAGCCTGAAGATGCTGAACTACGGCTACACCGCGTATGACACGGTGCGTCTGTACAAGGCGAACCAGGTGGTCGGCACGCCGCGCGTCTACAAGGGTGCGCAGGACAGCGTGCAGATCGGCGTGAAGAGCGACCAGTACATCACCGTGCCGAAGGGCATGGGCGACAAGGTGAAGCCGCAGATCGAGCAGATCGATCCGCTGGTCGCGCCGATCGCGAACGGTCAGCAGGTCGGCACGGCGAAGCTGGTGGCCGACGGCAAGGTGCTCGCGCAGTTCCCGGTGGTCGCGTTGCAGGCCGTGCCGCAAGCGGGCGTGGTGGGCCGCGTGTGGGATTCGCTGATGCTGATGTTCAACAAGAAAAAGTAAGAGCCGTTCGCCATGACCGCTGTTTCCGATGTTTCGCTCGACCCGATCGTTTATCTGAATGGCGAGCTGGTGCCGTTGTCCGAAGCACGTGTGCCGGTGCTCGACCGCGGCTTTATTTTCGGCGACGGCATTTACGAAGTCGCGCCGCTGTATGCGCCGCTGTTCGAGCATCACAGCGGCCGCACGGCCTTCCGGTTGCCGCAGCACCTCGCGCGGCTCGCGCGCTCGGTCGGCAAGATCGGCATCGCCAATCCTTTCGACGATGACGGCTGGCGCGAACTGATCGAGCGCGTGGTCGCGGCCAACGAGGCGCACGGCGGTCTACCCGCAGAGCAAGACGCGATTGCCTATATCCAGGTCACGCGCGGCGTGGCGAAGCGGGCCCACGCATTTCCGGCCCGCATCCAGCCCACTGTATTCGTGATGGTCACGCCGCTGCATTTGCCGGACGCCACGCAGCGCGCGCAAGGCGTGTCATGCGTGAGCGCCGAAGATCGCCGCTGGCTGAATTGCGACATCAAGTCCGTGTCGCTGCTGGGCAACGTGTTGATGGCGCAATACGCGGCCGAAAACGACGCGTTCGAGACGATCCAGTTTCGCGACGGCATGCTGACCGAAGGGTCGTCGTCGAATGTGTGGATGGTGAAGAACGGCGTGTTGTCGGCGCCGCCGCGCAGTCACAAGATTCTCGAAGGGATTCGCTACGGTCTGATCGAAGAACTGACGGGCGAATGCGGGATCCGCTTCGAAGCGCGTGAGATTACCGAAGCCGAGTTGCGCGGGGCCGACGAGATCATCGTCAGTTCGGCCACCAAGGAAGTGCTGCCGGTCACCCGGCTCGACGGCCAGCCGGTAGGCGTCGGCAAGCCGGGTGCGGTCTTTGCCGCGCTGTATGCGGCGTATCAGCGCGCCAAGGCGAAGGAAGCGCAGCAAGGAGCAGAGCATGAATCCCGCGAACGACTCACTGTTTGATTTTCCCTGCGATTTCCCGATCAAGATCATGGGCAAATCGCATCCGGAGTTCGCCGAGACCATCATCACGGTGGTGCGTCAGTTCGACGGCGAAGTCGACGCGTCGCGCGTTGAAACGCGGCCGTCCAGCGGCGGCAACTATACGGGCCTCACGGTCACGGTGCGCGCCACGAGCCGCGCGCATCTGGACGATATCTATCGCGCGCTGACCGGCCATCCCATGGTCAAGGTCGTGCTGTAAAGCAGCGCGAGATACGGCGTGTCATGGCGCGACGCGCAACGCGTTGGCCGCCAGACCGGCGCTTGCGGCGGGCCTCGCCTCGCAAGCCCGGTCGAACAACTGCTTGAATCTTCCCACCTCGTCGAACACCCAGTCGTGGAACGCCTTGACGCGGGCGGCTCCCAGCATTTGCGGCGGGCAGATGAAGTAGTACTGCCATGGGCTCGGGGCATCCACGTCGAATAGCCGCACAAGGCGGCCCGCGGCGATTTCGTGCATGGCCAGCGAGCGGCGCGTGAGCGCGACCCCTTGACCGTCGATCGCCGCCTGCAGCAGATTCGAAGAATCCTGATACAGCACGCCCCGTTTCGGCTCGGGCCAGTCGGCGAGGCCGGCGGCGTCGAACCACGGGCGCCAGAGTTCGTCGTCGGAACGCAGCAGCGGGACGTTGGCGAGATCGGCCGGGGTTTTCGGCAGATTGCCGCCGTTGAAATCAGGCGCGCAGGCGGGAAAGAAAGTCTCTTCCAGCAGCAGTTCCGCGTGCAGCCCGGAATATTTGCCGAAGCCGAAACGGATCGCGACGTCCACGTCGTCGCGTGCGAAGTCCGTTAGCGCATTGGTGGACAGCAGTTCCAGATCCCATTGCGGATGCGCTTCGATAAAGCTGCCGATGCGCGGCGTCACCCAGCGCGCCGCGAACGACGACAGCATCGACACCACGAGGCGCCGCTCACGGTCGCCGGCGCGGATCTCGCGGGTGGCGTCGGCGAGCGAGAGCAGCGCGGTGCGCACGCGCGTCGCGTAACGCCGGCCGGTTTCCGTGAGCCGCACGCGTTTGCCGTCGCGCGCAAACAGCGAGACGCCTAGCTCGGCCTCGAGCGCGCGAATCTGGTGGCTGACTGCACCGTGGGTCACGAACAGTTCGTCGGCGGCGCGCGAGAAGCTCTCATGGCGGGCGGCGGCTTCGAATGCCTTGATCGCGTTCAGGGCGGGGAGTTGACGGAGGTCCATCGCAATATTTCTCACATAGAGGTGAAAATTGATCGTTTTGCGCCGACCCTTGCTACGCCTACGATTGTAGCCATGAAACGAACTTTGGCGAGGGCATCATGCGAGAAATTTCCTCTAGCATCGCGTTTGAAATTCGTAACGGCGAAACGCTGGCGATGAAGGTTGCACGCAGCACCAAGCTGGTCGTGCATGGCGGGGCCATCTGGGTGACACGCAGCGACGACGTCGAAGACTACTGGCTGCAACCCGGCCACACGCTGCGGCTGCGGCGCGGCGAGCGGCTCTGGCTGAGCGCGGAGGGCAGCACGCCCTCGAAGGTCGTGTTTTCCGTGCCGACGCGTTGCGACGAACGCGCGCTGAACTGGCTCGCGCGTGTCGGCGAGCGGCTGCTGATGCGCATGCGTGGCGGCTGGCGCACGGTCTGAGGCGCTCCGCTCGAGGCGCTTGAGCAGCGGCCGCGCGGGCCCGGTCAGACGGCGCCGCGGTGCGGCCCTGAGCGGCGCGTCTACGCCCTTACGATCGACGTCGCTCATTCGCGCCCCAGCCAACGCGCACCGCGACGCTGCCGGCGCGGCCCGGCACGGGCGATGCCCTCATGCTCGGCGCGGATTGCCAGACTTCGGTAAACTGCCGGGATCATGTGCGCCAGCCCGGTTTCCCTGTCTCTCTTGCCCGCCACGGCGCCGCTCACGCTGCGCTGGCGCGGCTCCGAACCCTACGAAGTCAGTTTCGAGGCAATGCGCGCGTTCACCGACGCCCGCACCGCCGACACCCCCGACGAGATCTGGCTGGTCGAACACCCTCCCGTCTTCACACTGGGCCAGGCCGGCGATCCAGCCCACCTGCTGGCCGCCGACAGCGGCATCCCGCTCGTCAAGGTCGACCGGGGCGGCCAGATCACCTATCACGGGCCCGGCCAGGTGATTGCCTACCTGCTGCTCGATTTGCGCCGCCGCAAACTGATGGTGCGCGAGATGGTCACGCGGATCGAGCAGGCCGTGATCGACACCCTGGCGGCGTATAATCTCGCCGGAGAACGCAAGGTTGGCGCCCCCGGCATCTACGTGGCGCCGGGACCTGACGCCGGGCGCCACGCCGGCGCCAAGATTGCGGCGCTGGGCTTGAAAATCCGCAACGGCTGCAGCTATCACGGCGTGAGCCTCAACGTGCAAATGGACTTGCGGCCGTTTCTGGCCATCAATCCATGCGGCTACGCGGGGCTCGAAACGGTCGACATGGCAACGCTCGGCGCTGCCGCCGGCTGGGACGACGTGGCCCGCACCCTGGCAACATGCCTCACCGCAAACCTCGACGGCAGTCCCGCGGCCGTCGCCCCATCACAGGCCGGTACGCTTACCGCCTGACTGGATCCGAACGAATGACTGACGTTACCGCGAACCTCGCAACTTCTCCCGCGCCCGAAGGCGTGCCGGCTTCCGCCGCTGTCTACGACGCCACCGCAAAGCAGAAGGCGCAAGCCAAAACCGCCCGCATTCCGATCAAGATCGTTCCGATCGAAAAGCTGAAGAAACCGGACTGGATTCGCGTCAAAGCGGCAACCGGCAATTCGCGCTTCTACGAAATCAAGCAGATTCTGCGCGAGCACAATCTGCACACCGTGTGCGAAGAGGCGAGCTGCCCGAATATCGGCGAATGCTTCGGCAAGGGGACCGCAACTTTCATGATCATGGGCGACAAATGCACGCGCCGTTGCCCATTCTGCGACGTCGGCCATGGCCGTCCCGATCCGCTCGATGCGGAAGAACCGGGCAACCTGGCGCGCACCATCGCCGCGCTCAAGCTGAAGTACGTGGTGATCACCAGCGTCGACCGCGACGATCTGCGTGACGGCGGCGCGGCGCACTTCGTCGAATGCATTCGTCAGACGCGGGAGTTGTCGCCGGAAACGCGCATCGAAATTTTGACGCCCGATTTTCGGGGCCGTCTGGATCGCGCGATCGGCATTCTGAACGCCGCGCCGCCCGACGTGATGAACCACAACCTTGAAACCGTGCCGCGTTTGTACAAGGAAGCGCGTCCGGGTTCGGACTACGCGCATTCGCTGAAGCTGCTCAAGGACTTCAAGGCGCTGCATCCGGAGGTCGCCACCAAGTCGGGCCTGATGGTCGGTCTCGGGGAAACCGAAGAAGAAATCCTGCAAGTGATGCGTGACCTGCGCGAGCACGACGTGGACATGCTGACGATCGGCCAGTATCTGCAGCCGTCGGAACACCATCTGCCGGTGCGCTCGTACGTGCATCCGGACACCTTCAAGATGTACGAGGAAGAAGCGTACAAGATGGGCTTCGCGCACGCGGCTGTCGGCGCGATGGTTCGTTCCAGCTACCACGCCGATTTGCAGGCGCATGGCGCGGGTGTGGTCTGAAGGTTTAGCCCGTTGGCTGCTTTACCGGTTGTCATGAAAGCCCGCACGCGTTGCGGGCTTTTTTATGCGCCCGGCGCCTGTCCCCCGAGCGGCATCGCCGGATAGGTCACATTGCCAAATCCGTCAGTCGGCGGGTTATGCGCCCTCGCGCTGAGCCGAAGCGCGGAACGCCCCGACGAGCTTGTCGACGATCCGCTCGAGCGCCGCATGCTCGTCGTCGCTGAGCACAGACAATAACTCCGCTTCCAGTGCACGCCCGAGTTCGTCGCTGGCCGCGCGCGTGCGCTTGCCGGCGGCAGTCGGCCAGAGCTGGAAATGGCGCGCATCGTCCGGATGGATTGTCCGCCGCACCTGCTTGCGCTCGATCAGGTCCGCCATCAGCTTCGATAGCAGCGTCTTTTCAATCAGCGTTTGCTCCCGCACCGCCGTCGCCGTGATGCCCGGTTCGTCGCAGATGATCCGCAGCACGCGCAGCGAGCGCACGTCCAGGCCGCACGCGGGTTTGTACACCGCATTGGCACGACTGATCATCTCGGTCTTGATCAGGTCCAGTTTGAACGTGAGGTACTGGGCAAACTTCATGTCTTGGGCGGCAACGCCGGCTTTCGGTTTGGCTGATGACATACCGCTGGGGGTTATCCGGTTCGGGGGAGCGGGGAGCGCCTTGGGCGCCGCACCTGCGGTCCGCCCATCCATCCAGATGATAGACGAAGCTTCGTGGCGGCAGCGATCCGTACGTAAAAGAATCAGTTGAAATTTTCAACTACCGATGTTTCTGCATGAAACTGGTTCTGTCTCGCTGCGGCGTGGGAGCGAAAGTATGTTTCCGGCCCGTGTGCGCTCGACAGATGCTGCGCTGACGTACAACCTTGCAGTGCTGCTGCTCGGCGGGCTCGCGCCGTTCATCGACACGTGGCTCGTCAAAGTCACGGGCGGCAATATCGCGCCGGTGTACTACGTGCGGTGTAGCCAGTCTGCTGCTTCTGACAGGAATGGATGTCGGCGAACTGCGGGCGCGGGCGGTGTCTTAGGAGCAGTGTTGCTCGATGCCCGGGCCGCCCGCTGACCCTCAACAGCCGAACGCGAGCCGCTCACAATTCACATAGGCGAAGACTCAAACGCACAAAATTACAATAAGCCTGAAATGTGCAACACTACGGTCATATACGCCCCGATGCGCGTTCGCGCGGCATGCGGTTCGGGTAATGGCAGCTGGAACGGATGCGCAGTGGCTCATGTTGATTCTCTTAAACCTTCTGGCCGGCGTCGCGCTTCTCGTGTGGGGCTCGCACATCGTGCGCACCGGCATCCTGAGGGTGCTCGGCGCCGATTTGCGCGGCGTGTTGGGGCGCAGTGAGGAAAAGAAAATCGCCCACCGTCTGTCGTTCTCCGAAGAAGGGCTGGGCGAGCTGGACGACTTGCAGGCGCGGCTGGTCAGCAATCTGCAACTGGGGTTGTCCGTGTTTCTCAACAACGATCTGCGTTGCGCCGAACGTCTGCTGACCGAGAAAGAGCGGTTTCGCGACCTCGAACGCGCGTATTCGTACCGCCATCTGGACCGGCTTGCCGGCCAAACCTTGCGCAGTATCGAGACCAGTGCATTGCATCTCGACCTGATCAGCGACATGAAGCGGCTGAATTCGCTGTTTTGCTCGACCGCCTATCCGGTGCTCGACGCGGCCGGCGCGCTGCACGATACGCGCTTGCGCAAGCGAGCGCTCGACGTGATGCATGTGAAGGAATGAGCGCCGCGCGTCAGGCCAGAACGAGCTGCGGCAGTTTTCTTTTCAATGCGGCACAACCGGCGACGTCGGCCGCTTTCCGGTTGGTGACGAGCACGTCGATCTTCTCGACCGAACAGTAGGAAATGCGGCTGCGCTGGCCAATCTTGCTGTAGTCGGCGAGGATCGCCACGCGGTCCGCATTGGCGACCATCGCGCGCGCCACTTCCGTTTCGGCGTGATCGTAGTGGGTCGCGCCATGCCGGTGATCGATGCCGACCGGCGACAGCAGCGCGAGATCCGCGCGATAGCGCTGGACATCCAGCACGGTGCTCGCGCCGGTGGTCGCCAGCGCGCGGCTGCTGATCGAACCGCCGAGCAGGATCACATCGTTCGCCGGGTCGGTTTGCTCGGCCGGGCCGCGCAGTTTCATCGCGACCTCGATTGAATTGGTGACGATGGTCAGGTTCGCCAGTTTCGCCAGTTCTTCCGCCAGCGCCGTAGTCGTGGTGCCCGCATCGATGAAAAGCGTCTGGCCGCTCGCGATCAACCCGACGGCCGCATGGGCGATGGCCGTCTTCGATTTGACGCGCATGTGGATGCGCTCGGCAATGGGCGCTTCGTCGGCGGGTTTGATCGCGCCGCCGTGCACGCGCCGCAGTTCACCGAGCGCTTCGAGATCGAGCAGATCGCGCCGCACGGTTTCGCGCGATACCCCGAGGTCCGCCATGATCCGCTCGGTCGACACGCGTTGCAACGTGGAGAGCAACGCGCGAATTCTCTGATGACGGTCTGCCTGCCACATGCCTGTTGCCTCGATGAGCGTGCGCGCCGATGCGCTGGGTGCGGACGTATCCGTACGATGTCAGCGTACTACTTCCGCCGGATCGTGTTGTACTTTTTGGGCGGGTTGTGAATTTGTGTATTCTGCGTATGCCTATGCGCAGCCGCGATCTCGCGTTTCGTTGCGCTGCGCTTGCTATCGCCGCGATTGCCGAAGCGCGATACTACGGCCGGGCACTCGCGCGCGAGGCCGGCAATGCTGCGAGAGCAAACTCAACCGATCTAGCTGAATGAACGGAAGGTGTCGGGACGTGACAAATGCAATAGATCGCGGATCTTCCGCACAATGGCCGTATCCGCGTATGGTCGCGCATCGCTGCGGCGGCACGCTGGCACCGGAGAATACGCTGGCCGGCTTTGACGCCTGTGTGCGCTACGGCTACACGATGGTCGAATTCGACGCCAAGCTCTCCGCCGACAACGAACTCTTTCTGCTGCACGATGACACGCTGGAGCGCACTACCAGCGGCCACGGCGCCGCCGCCGACCACACCTGGAAGCAACTCGCCGCGCTGGACGCGGGGGCCTGGCGCGCCGCGCAATTCGCCGGCACGCGCCTCGCGACGCTGGCCGATGCGGCGCGGCGGTGCGCGCGCGACGGCATCGCCGCCAACATCGAGATCAAGCCGTGCCCGGGTCGCGACGCGCTGACGGGGACGCTGATCGGAAGGGGCGCGTCGACACTGTGGCAAGGGCAAACACCGCCGCTGCTGTCGTCGTTTTCGGTGGAGGCGCTGGCCGCGGCGCGCGAGGCCGCGCCATCGCTGCCGCGTGGCATGCTGTTCGAACAGGTGCCGGCGAACTGGTTGCGCATCGTGCGCGAGCTGGAGTGCGTGTCGTTGCATGCGAGCCACCGGTATCTGAGCGAGCCGCTCGTTACGCAAATCCGTGCCGCCGGACTGCGGGTGCTGGCCTATACGGTGAATGATCCGGCGCGCGCCCAAGTGCTCGCGCATTGGGGCGTCGATATGATCTGCACGGATCGCCTCGATCTGTTGCCGCACGACATGTTCGCCTCGCCGGCTTGAAAAGGTGAGAGCGTGCGGCCGGCACCGTCATTCCAATGTTCGAGTGCGTCGGGTTTTCCCGCAGGCATCGCTGCGATCAATTCCGGATTCCCCGACGGCGCCAGTCCGGGTTTCCGGAATCCCGGACGGTCTCCGACTTCCAGAGACAAAAACCGCTTAATAATCAAACGACTGCGCAAATAACGCGGCTGGCATCGAGCTTGCAGAATAGATCACGGCCGCAACGGCCCCACAACTAAAGCCAGGAGACAACGATGTCCGATTTCCCTTCCCGTTTTTTCTAGATTCGTCATCTTGTCGCGGCCTATTGCCGTGCAGGCGTGACGAATCCTCGTTCGCGTGATGCGCAGAGTGGCAGGCCTCAAGTCCACCCTCCTCAAGCAGGAACCATCGTGAAGAAACCTATCCATAAAGTGCTGTACGTCCAGGTGATCGTGGCGATCCTCATCGGTATTGCACTCGGGCACTACTACCCGAACCTCGCCGTCGACATGAAGCCGCTCGGCGATGGCTTCATCAAGCTCATCAAGATGGTGATTGGTCCAATCATCTTCTGTACGGTTGTGACGGGCATCGCCGGCATGGAAGACATGAAGAAAGTCGGGCGCGTGGGCGGCAAGGCGCTGCTGTACTTCGAAATCGTCTCGACCTTCGCGCTGTTGCTCGGCCTCGTGGCGACGCACGTGCTACGGCCCGGCGCCGGCTTCAACATCGACCCGGCCACGCTCGACGGCAAGGCAGTCGCCTCGTATGCCGCGAAGGCGCACGGTCAGAGCTCTGTCGACTTCCTGATGCATCTGATCCCCGACACGCTCTCGTCGGCGTTCGCTCAAGGCGAAATCCTGCAGATTCTGCTGGTCGCGCTGCTGTTCGGCGCCGTCCTCGCGACGGCCGGTGAGAAGGGCAAGGTCGTCACGAACTTCATCGAGGGTTTGTCGCATGTGCTGTTCGGCATCGTGCGCATCATCACGAAGCTGGCGCCGATCGGCGCTTTCGGCGCGATGGCATTCACCATCGGCAAGTACGGCATCGGCTCCCTGCTGCCGATGCTCAAGCTGATCGGCACGTTCTATCTGACCTCGATCGTGTTCGTGGTGGTGGTGCTCGGTGCGATCGCTCGCCTCGTGGGCTTCAACATCCTGCGCTTCGTTTCGTACATCAAGGAAGAGATGTTGATCGTGCTCGGCACGAGCTCGTCCGAAGCCGCGCTGCCGCAACTGATGCTCAAGCTCGAAAAGCTCGGTTGCTCGCGCTCGGTGGTGGGCCTCGTGGTGCCGACCGGCTACTCGTTCAATCTCGACGGCACCAACATCTACATGACGATGGCCGTGCTGTTCATCGCCCAGGCGACCAACACCGACCTCACGTGGACGCAGCAGCTCACGCTACTGGCGGTGACGATGTTGACCTCGAAGGGCGCGAGCGGCGTGACGGGCGCGGGCTTCATCACGCTGGCCGCGACCCTGGCGGTGGTGCCGACCATTCCGCTGTCGGGTATGGTGCTGATTCTCGGCATCGACCGCTTCATGAGCGAATGCCGCGCGCTGACCAATATCGTCGGCAACGGCGTGGCGACGGTCGTGGTCTCGGCATGGGAAAAGGAGCTGGATCGCAACAGGCTGAATGCCGCGTTGCATGGCGAGGTGTCGGTCAAAGAACCGGCCGGCGCCTGAGCCTAGCCGCTTCAGAGTCCCGCTTCAGGGTCCTGCTGTCACGGCTGCGGAGGCCCGCCATGAACCCGGGTGGTCTGCGCCGACTCACTGCGCCCGCGGCCAGCCAGGCTAGCGCCGCTGGCGCGCCACCTTGTGCCACAATGTCCGATCTCTACCGACCGGACCTGACCAACGTGACGCGCCGCTTGCTGATCCTGTTCGCGCTCGTGGCCGGGCTCGTGGCAGCCTGCTGGCTGACCTACAGCGTCGCGTGGCAAACGGGGATCGACAACCTGCGGCGCAACGCCGCCGCGCGCGTGGAGCGCACCGCCAGCACGCTGAAAAGCACGCTGGAGCGCTATGAATCGCTGCCGTATCTGCTCGCCGAGCATCCCATCGTGCAGCAGGCGCTGGTCGATCCGAGTCCGGCCAACGTCGAGCGTGCCAATCTGTATCTCGAAGACCTCAACCGTCACGCGCGGGCGACGGTCACGTACATCATCTCGCTCGACGGCTATTGCGTCGCCGCCAGCAACTGGCGCGGGCCAGGCAGCTTTGTCGGCGCCGACTATCAGTTCCGGCCGTATTTTCTCGACGCGGTCGACGGCCGCGTGGGGCGTTTCTTCGGCATCGGCACGATTTCCCAGGCGCCGGGCTACTACATCTCGCAGCCCGTGCGCCGCGACGGCGAGATTGTCGGGGTGGCGGTCGTCAAACTCGATCTGGAGTGGTTCCAGGGCGCCGATGCGTCAGAGCCACTCGTCGTCACGGACGATCACGGTGTGATTTTTCTGTCGTCGGTGCCGACGTGGAAGTACCACACGATACGGCCGCTATCCGGGCAAGTCGCCGATTCGATCTACCAGGCGCGTCAATACGCGCAGCAGCCCATTGCCCCGCTGCCGGTGACGATCGAGCGCAAGCTCCAGGACAACGCACAGATCGTGCGCATCGGCGGCGGCCGGCAGGCGCCGCGCTTTCTTGCGTCGCGGCGCGGCATGGGCGAGCCGGACTGGCATCTGATCACGATGGCGCCCGTCGATCCGGTCGACGCCGACGCGCGTAAGGCGACCATCGTCACCGGTTTCGGCTATGTCTGCATCGTGTTGCTCGGGTTTTACTGGCGCATGCGCCGCGCTCGCGTCCACGAAATGATGCGCAGCCGCGCATTGTTGCAAAAGGCCTATGCGGAACTGAACCAGCGCGTCGCCGAACGCACCGCGGACCTCTCCGAAGCAAACGAACAGCTGCAAAAAGAAGTGGCCGAACGCACGCGCGCCGAGCAGGAATTGCGTGCCGCGCACGACGAGCTGATCCAGGCGAGCAAGCTCGCCGCGCTCGGTCAGATGGCGGCCGGCATCACGCATGAACTGAATCAGCCGCTGGCGGCATTGCGCGGTTTCTCGGACAACACCCGTGTGCTGCTCGAACGCGGCGACCATGCGTCGGCTCGCGAGAATCTCGAAGCGATCGCCGCGCTCACCGAGCGCATGGGCAAGATCACCAACCAGTTGAAGCTCTTCGTCGGCCGGGCGCGGCCGCGCAATGCGCGCGCGCCGGTCATGCGGGCGCTTCGCAACGTCGTCGGGCTGCTGCAGAAGCGTTTGCAGGGCGCGCAACTCGGGTTGAGCCTGCTGGATGCGGCGAGCGGCGCGCGCACGCCGCTCCGTCTCGCCGACGACCATCCCGAACTGATCGCGCATTGCGACGATCTGCGGCTCGAACAGGTGCTGATCAACCTGCTAGGCAATGCGCTCGACGCGACTGCCGGCGTAAACCCGCCGCGCATCACGATCGAGATCGAAGTCGCGGAGGCGAACCTGTCGTTCGCGGTCAGCGACAACGGCCCCGGCATTCCCGACGACGTCCTGCCGCGCCTGTTCGAACCTTTCTTCACGACCAAGGAGATGGGCCAGGGACTGGGGCTCGGGCTTGCCATCTCGTCGTCGATCGCACGAGATTGCGGCGGCACGCTGGTTGCGCGCAACGCGCCGGAGGGCGGCGCATCATTCGTGTTGACGCTGCGCCGCGCGCGCGTGCAGACGAGCCACCCGGCGGACCCGCTAACCGCAGGTTCCTGAACCCAGATGGAAACCGTCATGCTGAATCACGGCCTGCAAGTGCTGTACATCGAAGACGACGAACTGGTGCGGCGCGCCAGCGTGCAGAGTCTGCAACTGGCGGGCTTCGAGGTGGTCGGCCACGCGTCGGTGGAATCCGCGGCGAAGACGATCAGCGCGGATTTCTCCGGGGTGATCGTCAGCGATATTCGCCTGCCCGGCGCGAGCGGTCTCGATCTGCTTGCGCAGTGCCAGGAGCGCGCGCCGGATGTGCCGGTGATCCTCGTGACAGGCCACGGCGATATCTCGATGGCCGTGCAGGCGATGCGCGACGGCGCATACGATTTCATCGAAAAACCGTTCGCGTCCGAGCGGCTGATCGAAACCGTCAGGCGTGCGCTGGAGCGCCGCAAGCTGGTGCTGGAAAACCTCGCGTTGCGCCGCGAGTTGGCCGGGCAAGGAACGGTGGCGCCGCGGATCATCGGTCGCAGTCCCGCAATCGAACAGGTGCGGCGGCTGATCGCGAACATCGCGCCCACCGACGCGTCCGTGCTGATCAACGGCGACACCGGTGCGGGCAAGGAGCTCATCGCGCGCAGCCTGCATGAATTGTCGCCGCGGCGCGACAAGCCGTTCATCGCGGTGAACTGCGGCGCGCTGCCCGAGCCGATGTTCGAGTCGGAGATGTTCGGCTACGAGCCGGGCGCTTTCACCGGCGCGGCCAAACGGCGGATCGGCAAGCTCGAACATGCCTCGGGCGGCACGCTGTTTCTCGACGAGATCGAGAGCATGCCGCTTGCGTTACAGGTCAAGCTGCTGCGCGTGTTGCAGGACGGCGTGCTGGAGCGCCTCGGCTCGAACCAGCCAATTCGCGTGAACTGCCGCGTCGTGGCCGCTGCCAAAGGCGACATGGCCGAGCATGTCGCGGACGGGTCGTTCCGGCGCGATCTGCTGTACCGGCTGAATGTGGTGACGATCGCGTTGCCGCCACTGGGCGAGCGTCGCGAGGACATCGTGCCGCTCTTCGAACACTTCTTGCTGGACGCGGCGGTGCGCTATCAGCGGCCTGCACCCATCCTCACCGATCGCCAGCGTACTAGCCTGACGCAGCGCGACTGGCCCGGCAACGTGCGGGAACTGCGCAATGCCGCCGATCGCTTCGTGCTCGGCGTCGCCGATGATCCGGTGATGTCTTTCGGCGAGGACGCCGTGGCCATACAGTCGTTGAAGGAGCGCGTCGAGCAGTTCGAACGCGCGATGATTGCGCAGGCGTTGGAGCAGGCGGGCGGCGTGGTGGCGGTCGCGGCGGACAAGCTGCAGTTGGGCAAGGCCACGCTGTACGAGAAGATCAAGCGATATGGCCTCGCGGCCAAAGGGGAAGGGGAACGCTGAGTAGGAGCCGCGCCAGCGGGACAAGAGGCCGCCGACGCGTTCGAATCTGATTAGCTGCCGAATCGTCTGCCGCGGCTTATGTCTTGAGGGCTTTTTCCAGCAGCTGGTCGAGTTCGGCGAACTGCGGCTCACCGACATAGCGCTTCAGAATCTTGCCGTCCTTGTCGATCAGGAAGGTGGTCGGCGTGAGCTGCACATTGCCGAACTGCTTCGCGGCCGAACCGTCGTCCATCGCAACCTTGAACGGCAATTGGCGCGTTTGCGCATAGTTCGTCACGTACATCGGCGCGTCGTAATTCATTGCTACGGCGACGAATTCGAGGCCCTGCCCCTTGAAGCGGTTATAAGTCTCGACCATCTGCGGCATTTCCTTCATGCAGGTGTCGCAATTGGTCGCCCAGAAGTTGACGAGGTAGACCTTGCCTTTGAGCTCGGCGGTCGTGACCTTCTGGCCGGACAGCAGCGTGAAAGTCGCATCGGGCGCGCGCTGTTGACCCGCAAACGCAAAGTATCCGGCGACGGCCAGCGCGATCGCCACGGCAGCCGCGATGAGGTAGCGAAGCGGGTTGGCTCGCCGGGCGGCGGAGGAATTGGAGTTCATGAACGCAACCTCGGGAGTCGCGCGGAGTGCGCGGGGCAGTGGGTCGGTCGGGGCGTCAGCCCTGACGCTGCATAGCGTTGCTATTGTAGCGCCATTCCGTTGACGCGGCAGCAGCGGGGCGGCAGCGGATAATGGCGTTTTACGTTCTCGTCGCGACGATCCTCCTCCCCTATGCTTCGAACTGCTTGCAGCGCTCACCGCCGCATTTGCCATTTTCTCTCCCGCATCCCTTTTCGTTCGATCTTTGACAGCCGTTGCCGGCGTCATCCGTTTGCTGACACGCGGCCGGCCGGTGCTTCAGGCGCTCTTTCCTGTCTGCCGCGGCTGCGGCGCATGCGTGCGCGACTCGGCGCGGTGGGCAGCGCGCTTTTGCTCGGCGTCGTGCTGAGCGCCTGCTCGCCGACCTTCGACTGGCGCACCGTGACG
Source organism: Paraburkholderia suaedae (assembly GCF_040812055.1). NCBI lineage: Bacteria > Pseudomonadati > Pseudomonadota > Betaproteobacteria > Burkholderiales > Burkholderiaceae > Paraburkholderia > Paraburkholderia suaedae. The sequence continues at coordinate 114,729 of NZ_JBFOAH010000016.1, forward strand.
AACAACGACAACGGCTACTCCGTCGATTTTCCGGCCAAGCCGGGCAACGATCAGCGCGCGGTGCAGATCGACGGCGCGCCGATGGAAATGGCGATGCAGACGGCGGAGGCCGGCAACGCGGTGTTCGCGGTCGGTACCGTGATGCTGCCGGACGACCACGAAGCGACGCAGCGCATCGCGCTGGATTTCCTGCGCGACGGCCTCGCCCGCAACGTCCGCGCGGTGCCGGACGCGCATGCGGTCGCAATCACGCTCGCCGCCGGCGGCCAGATCCCAGGCGTCGAAATGAAGCTGAGCGGCGAGGCCGGCTCGCAGCACGAAACCCGCACCGTCTACGCGCGACTAGCGGCGCGCGGACGCCACGTCTACCAGGCGGCGATCATCGCTTCTGGACCGTTGCCGCAGGAACAGATCGACCAGTTCTTTTCATCCTTCCGGCTGTACTGAAATCGGGATTTTTGGCCGATTCGGCAGGCGATGACTTACAGCGGACACTGAAAGTTCCTTCACAGCACCACGCCCTAATGTCCGGATTACGTGGCACTTTTCGTTGTGGGCAGCGCCCCTGTGGATAACTCTGTTGAGAACTCGCGGCAAATTGCCGAAAATCCCCATGCCATGGGCTTTCCGTGAGCAATCGCCCGGTTTGGCGGTTCGAAAAAAACCAATGAAATCAAGGCCGTCTTGGCGGCGCGCTGCGATACACCGATGAGATGTATCGAAATCTATCAAGAACGGCTACATGTGCATAAGTCAAGTCTTGACAGGATATTTTTCTCGTCACCGAAAGCCGAAAGCCCGGCGATACTGGATCGCCTCCGCGATCTGCGTGGCGGTCGGCATCGGGGCCCCCGCAAGATCGGCGATGCTCCGCGCAACTTTCAGCACCCTGTAGTAAGCACGCGCTGACCAGCCGAAGCGCTCGCCGGCCTCGCGCAACAGAGATTCACCCGCCGGGTCGGGACGGCAGACCTCGTCCACTTCACGTCCGGCGAGTTCGCGATTGGTCTTGCCTTGCCTGAGCAGTTGCCGCTCGCGCGCGACGCACACGCGCCGCGCAATGTCCGCACTCGCCTCGCCCGTCGTGGTCGCCCGGGCCGCCAACTCAGCTGGCGTGAGCGCCGGTATTTCGAGCTGGATGTCGATCCGGTCCAGCAGCGGGCCGGACAGCTTGCGCAGGTAGCGCGCCGCGATCTCCGCCGTACAGCGGCAGCGGCCGCTCGGGTCTCCGCGCCATCCGCAGGGACAGGGGTTCATCGCGGCGATCAGTTGGCAGGCGGCCGGAAAATCCGCTTGCAACGCCGCACGAGAGATCGTGATGCGGCCGGCCTCCAGTGGCTCGCGCAGCGTTTCGAGAACCACACGATCGAATTCCGGCAGCTCGTCCAGAAACAGCACGCCCAGGTGGGCAAGGGTGATCTCTCCCGGTTGCGGCGGATTGCGTCCGCCGACCAGCGCCGCCGCGCTCGACGAATGGTGCGGCGCGCGAAACGGCCGCTGACGCCACTGTGCCGGGTTGAAGCCGGCGCGGCTCGCGGACAGCAGGGCGGCGGAGTTGAGCGCTTCGTCGTCCGTCATTGGCGGCAGCAACCCCGGCAAGCGCGCGGCGAGCATCGACTTGCCCGCCCCAGGCGGCCCGATCAGCAGCACGTGATGCCCGCCGGCCGCCGCCACTTCCAGAGCGCGCCGCGCGGCGCGCTGGCCGATCACCTCCGTCATGTCGGGAACGACGGCGGACGCGGCGTCCCCAAGGTCAGGCGCGGCGACGGGGGCGAGCCGCGCGTCGGGCGTGTCCGTCAGATGTGCGCACAGCGACGGCAGGTCAGCGGCTCCGTAGACATCGACCCCGGGCACGAGCGCCGCTTCAGCTGCGCTCGACGCGGGCAAGTACAGCTGTGGCCTGCGGTCGTGCGGAACGTGAGTCGTCGCCGGGTCGCCGGAAAGCGATGACAGCGAAGCCGCCGCTCTACCGCCGTGGGCAGCAGCGCTGCGCGCAGTCCCGCAGGCCATCGCGAAGGCGCCGCGCATCGGCCGAAGCGCGCCCGTCAGCGACAGCTCCCCGGCAAACTCCCGATGCAGCAAGGATTCAGCGGGAATCTGTGCGCTCGCGGCGAGTATCCCCAGCGCGATCGGCAGATCGAAGCGGCCGGATTCCTTCGGCAAATCGGCGGGAGCGAGATTGACGGTGATGCGGCGGACAGGGAAATCAAAGCCGCAGTTCTGCAGCGCCGCGCGCACGCGTTCGCGGCTTTCGCGCACTTCGAGATCAGGAAGGCCGACGATGGAAAAAGAGGGTAATCCATTCGCGAGGTGAACCTCGACAGTTACTTCGGGCGCGCGGCCAGAGGCCGGCGCGCGACTGCGCACCACGGCAAGCGACATGTTTTCTCCCGTCGGACAGCGCGCGAAGGCGCGCGCGAGTCCCCTAAAACGCTGATGACGTCACGGCTCGCTTGCCTGTGATGTGCAGCACGACGCAGCCAGTGCGCTGCGGGCGACGGGTGGTTACAGCGTTTGCGTCGTGACCGGCAGCTTCTGTTCAAGCTCGGCGACGCGGCGTTCGAGTTCTTCCAGGCGCGCGCGCGTGCGCACCAGCACCTGCGTCTGCGTATCGAACTCCTCGCGCGTAACCAGATCGAGCTTCGAAAAGCCCTGCGACAACATCGCTTTGACGTTGCGCTCGACATCTTTGGCCGGTGAGTTCTTGAAGAGCTCGCTCATGCGCGCCTGAAACTCGTTAAAAACATCGTTTGGTTGCTTCATGGTTCCCTCGTCCGCACAAAAAATGTGCATATTTCGTTGCGCCTGTGCCTGTTCGCCGCGCATGGGCCGTCTTGGTGCGTGCCCTGCTGCGCGCCGTTCGCTGATGAACCCCTTTGGTGCGCGGCTCAGCGTTCAAGCCCTTTGAACACTCTAGCAACGATCCAAACGCCGCGCCACCGGGCGCGGTCATCGTTGGCCGTCCGGCCAGGGGCGCTTGCGCCTTCCGCGCGGGGCGCGCAGGGCGGCACAACATGGCATGACAGTTGCTTTTAATGCCCCGCGCCTGCTGCCGGCGGCTTTGCGGCAGCGAAACGAGACCACCCCAAGGGGTTACGAGTACACAAGCGGGTCAGCAACGGTTACGCAACGGGGTTACGCAACTTAGCGAGGATTTCATGAAACTCATCACCGCAATCATCAAGCCGTTCAAGCTCGATGAGGCGCGCGAAGCCTTGTCGGCGATCGGCGTCTCGGGCATCACCGTAACGGAAGTCAAGGGTTTCGGCCGGCAGAAGGGCCATACGGAGCTGTATCGGGGCGCGGAATACGTCGTCGATTTCCTGCCGAAGGTGAAGATCGAGGCGGCTGTCTCCGACGACATCGTCGATCAGGCGATCGAAGCCGTCGAACGCGCGGCACGCACTGGAAAGATCGGCGACGGCAAGATCTTCGTCACGCCGATCGAACAGGTGGTCCGGATCCGCACCGGAGAGACCGGCGCGGACGCTCTGTAATACAAAAAGATTGCGACACGTATAGCGACAAGAGGAAACGAAAGATGCGCAAATTATTGATGTCCCTGCTGATGGCCGGCTCGCTGCTCGCGGGCGGTATGGGCGCCGCGCTCGCGGACGACGCGTCCGCTCCGGCCGCCGCCTCGGCTCCCGATACGACGGCTAAAACACCGGCGCCGGACGCCTCGGCTGCGCCCGCCGCTTCGGCGCCGGCAGCTACCGCATCGGCCGCTGCGGCGGCCAGCGCCCCGGCTGCGTCCGACGCAGCACCGGCCGCGCCCACCGCACCGTTCTCGGTCGATTCGTCGAAGATCAATTCGGGCGACACCGCCTGGATGCTGACCTCCACCGCGCTCGTGCTGTTCATGACGATTCCCGGTCTGGCGCTGTTCTACGGCGGCATGGTCCGCAAGAAGAACGTGCTCGCCACGCTGATGCAAAGCTTCGCGATCACCTGCCTCGTGACGATCATCTGGACGGTGGTGGGCTACAGCATCGCCTTTACGCCGGGCGGCTCGTTCATTGGCGGCTTCTCGCGCGTCTTCATGGCGGGCATGAACTACATCAAGGGCGACAAGGCCACGACGCTGACTGTCAGCCACCTGGCCCCAACCATCCCGGAGACGGTCTACTTCGTCTATCAGATGACGTTCGCGATCATCACCCCGGCACTGATCACCGGGGCGTTTGCCGAGCGCATGAAGTTCTCGGCGATGCTGGTGTTCATGACGCTGTGGTCGATCATCGTCTACGCGCCGATCGCGCACATGGTCTGGGAACCGAGCGGCTGGCTCGCTAGCGCGGGCATCCTCGACTTCGCGGGCGGCACGGTGGTCCACATCAACGCCGGTGTCGCGGGTCTGGTCTGCTGCCTCGTGCTGGGCAAGCGTATCGGCTACGGCAGGGAAGCGATGGCGCCGCACAACCTGACGCTCACCTTGATCGGCGGCGCGATGCTGTGGGTAGGCTGGTTCGGCTTCAACGCGGGTTCGGCGGTGGCGGCGGACGGCCGTGCCGGTTTCGCGATGTTCGCAACACAGGTGGCGACCGCGGCAGCGGCACTCGCCTGGATGTTCGCCGAGTGGGCGACCAAGGGCAAGCCGTCGGTGCTCGGCATCGTGTCGGGCGCGGTCGCCGGTCTGGTGGCGATTACGCCGGCTTCGGGCTTCGTCGGCACGCTCGGCTCGCTGGTGATCGGTATCGTGGCCGGCCTCCTCTGCTTCTGGTCGGCAACGTGGCTCAAGCACAAGTTCGGCTACGACGACTCGCTCGACGCGTTCGGCGTGCACTGCATCGGCGGGATCGTAGGTGCGCTGCTGACCGGCGTGTTCGCGGTCAAGGACATCGGCGGCGCGGACGGCAGCGTGATCCTGCAAGCCAAGGGCGTGCTGACCACGCTGATCTACAGCGGCGTGGTGAGCTACGTGCTGCTCAAGATCATCGACATGGTGATGGGCATCCGCGTGACGGAAGAACAGGAACGCGAAGGCCTCGACGTCAGCCTGCACGGCGAGCACGTCGAGTAAGGAATGTTCCGCGAGCCCGCGCTCCCGGGCTCGCTGGCTCATGGCTAAGCGCAGCGATTTGGCCCGCCTTTATGGCGGGCTTTTTTCTTGCTGCCCATGTTGCGAACGGGAGATTTCCCTGCCTATCATGGCGACAGCGACAATGCATTCGCGTCCGCTTGCGAATGGAGAAACCGTCCCCAAATGGACAAAGCATTTGCTCTACAATCTTTTTTCTCCAGTCTGCGAGTGATCAATGGTTCCGCACCTAGTTACGGCGTTAAACGGCCCGCTGCTCGATCTCGAGCGGAAGATCCTGGACGCCACGCCCGCCATCGAACGCTGGTTCCGGCTCGAATGGCAGGAGCACACGCCGCCGTTCTACTGTTCCGTCGATCTGCGTAACGCTGGTTTCAAGCTCGCGCCGGTCGACACCAATCTGTTCCCCGGCGCATTCAACAATCTGCCGCAGGAAGTATTGCCGCTCGCCGTTCAGGCCGCGATGGCATCGATCGAAAAGATCTGCCCGGACGCGAAAAACCTGCTGGTCATTCCCGAGCGCCATACCCGCAACGCGTTCTATCTGGAAAACGTCGCACGTCTGGCCGCGATCATGCGTCAGGCCGGTTTGAACGTGCGTTTCGGTACGCTCGACGAAAGCATCAATGGTCCGGTCACGATTGCGCTGTCGGACGGCCAGAAGCTTGTGCTCGAACCGCTCGAGCGTTCGCAGCGGCGCCTCGGCCTGAAAAATTTCGACCCCTGTTCGATCCTGCTGAACAACGATCTGTCGGGCGGCATTCCGCCCGTGCTCGAAAATCTGCATGAGCAGTACCTGCTGCCGCCGTTGCATGCCGGCTGGGCGGTACGCCGCAAATCGACGCATTTCTCCTGCTATGACGACGTGGCAAAGAAGTTTGCGAAGATGGTCGACATCGATCCGTGGATGATCAATCCGTACTTCGCGCATGTGGAAGGCGTCGACTTCGAACAGCGTACCGGCGAAGACGCGCTGGCTGCTGCGATCGACGGTGTGCTCAAAAAGATCGCCAAGAAGTATCGCGAGTACGGCATCGCGGAGAAACCTTATGTTGTCATCAAGTCGGACGCGGGCACCTATGGCATGGGTGTGATGACGGTGCACGACGCATCGGAAGTGGTCGCGCTCACCAAGCGCGAACGCGCGAAGATGGCCGCCACCAAAGACGGCCTTGAAGTGCACAACGTGATCGTGCAGGAAGGCGTGTACACGTTCGAGCGAATCGGTGAAGAAGTTGCCGAGCCGGTCGTCTACATGATCGACCGTTATGTGGTCGGCGGCTTTTATCGCGTGCACGGCAGTCGTGAGCGCGACCAGAACCTGAACGCGCCCGGCATGCACTTCGTGCCGCTCGGCTTCGAGCATACCGCGCTGCCGGACGCGCACGCCAAGCCCGGCGCGGCGCCGCCGAACCGCTTCTACATGTACGGCGTGGTAGCGCGGCTCGGACTGCTGGCCGCATCGGTCGAGCTGGAAAAGACCGATCCGGAAGCGATCCAGGTTTAACCACCCAAGATGGCGATGGCGGCACGCGTGCCGCCGTCGCCATTTTCAAAGACTTCTCACGATCAATGCTAGCCCGTCAGGGCGCACCGGGACCTTCATGGATATTCTTTTCATCGCCGACCCGCTCACCCAGTTCAAGATCTACAAAGACTCGACCTACGCAATGATGGCGGAAGCGGCGCGCCGCGGCCACGTGGTGTACACGTGCGAGCCGAAGCATCTGGCGTGGACGGGCGGCGACGTCGAGGCGAACGTGCAGCGGGTGGCGATCGTCGGCGACGTGACCGATCTGCATCGCGACCTCTGGTACGCCGCCGACCCCGCGGCACCGCGCGCGCTGAAGAGCTTTACCGCGGTGGTGATGCGCAAGGACCCGCCGTTCGACATGGAATACGTGACGTCGACGTGGCTGCTGGAACTCGCCGAGCGCGGCGGCGCACGCATTTTCAACAAGCCGCAGGCAATTCGCGATCACTCGGAAAAGCTGGCGATCGGCGAGTTCGCGCGGTTCGTTGCGCCCACGCTGGTCACGCGCGACCCGAGCCGTTTGCGCGCGTTCCATGAGCAGCACGGCGACGTGATCCTCAAGCCGCTCGACGGCATGGGCGGCATGGGCGTGTTCCGCGTGAAGCCCGACGGCATGAACCTCGGCTCGATCGTCGAAATGTTGAGCCACGACGGCGCGCGTTCTGTAATGGCGCAAAAGTTCATCCCCGAGATCAAGGAGGGGGACAAGCGCATCTTGCTGATCGGCGGCGAAGCGGTGCCGTATTCGCTCGCGCGTATCCCTCAGGGCAGTGAAGTGCGCGGCAACCTTGCGGCCGGCGGCCTCGGCGTTGCGCGTCCGCTCACCGAGCATGATCGCGAGATCGCCGACACGCTCGCGCCGGTGCTCGCGGCGCGCGGTTTGCTGCTGGTCGGGTTGGATGCAATAGGCGACTGGCTGACCGAAGTCAACGTGACAAGCCCGACGTGTTTTCGCGAAATCATGGATCAGACCGGCTTCGATGTCGCCGCGATGTTCGTCGACGCGCTGGAGCGCGCGGCGGCCTGACGTGCACCTTGAATGCCGGCGCCGGCGCACAAACTATGTGGTGGGCCCCGGGTTGTCCGCCCGAGCGGCCGACGGATCTGGCGCGAAAATGACCCTGATACAATGCCCGCTCTCGTGTGCCGAGCCGGTTCGATGTCTGTTGACGGTCGCCGCCGGCACCGATGGTGGCGGGCAAACGAGCTGCGGTGACGGCGCCAGCACTGCGCGATGCGCCGCGAGCCGCTCGTCGTAGGGTGCGTTCGGCCTCTCCTGACTCACGGCCGGTCGAGAGCGCTGACGAACCGGGCCTGGTCCCGGTCCACGGTTCAAGGCCGATCTTTTGCAGCAAGGCTTACATGGCAGGCATTCTGATCATTGCGCACGCCCCCTTTGCCACCGCGTTGCGCGATTGTGTTTCGCACATCTATGGTGGCTTGCCCGCTCGCATCGGCGTGATCGACGTATCGCCCGATTGCGAACCGACGCAGATGGTTGCGTTCGCTCATTCGGAAATAGAGCGGCTCAAGGAAGAGAACGGCACGCTCGTGCTCACCGATATGTTCGGCGCGACGCCCGCGAATATCGCCGGCCGGCTCGCTGTCCTGCCGGACGTGCGCGTGCTGTGCGGCGTCAATTTGCCGATGCTGGTGCGCGCCGTCTGTTATCGCGCGACGCCGCTCGACACCCTGGTCGACAAGGCGCTCGCCGGCGCGACGAAGGGCGTGCATGCGATCGGACCTGCAGCGCCCGCGCCGGTCATGTCGGCGGCCGCTGCGGGCGAGTGCGCGCCGGCACTACCGCCGGACGCTGCGCCCGGCGACTGTCTGCCCGCCTTGCCGCCCGACGCGGACCTGACGCAGAAGACCGACGCGGCCGGCTTGTGAGCGGATTCGCGCGTCGCTCCAGGCTTCAAACGCATTGCAATGAGTTTACAGTTGCACTTCACAACATATTTACCCGCGTTCTGGACATCACATGCTGCAACAGGAAACGACTATCGTGAACAAGTTGGGGCTGCACGCACGTGCGTCGGCCAAGTTGACGCAACTGGCGGGCAACTACCAGGCGGAAATCTGGATGAGCCGCAATGGCCGTCGCATCAACGCGAAAAGCATCATGGGAGTGATGATGCTGGCTGCGGGCATCGGCAGCACGGTGCTGATCGAAACAGAAGGCGCCGACGAAAAAGAAGCAATGGACGCATTGTTGAAACTGATTGCCGATAAATTCGGCGAGGGACAGTGAGTCGCGCGTGTACGTTGCAATCAGCACCAACGCCGCGGCTGTCCGCGGCGTTTTTTTTAGTGCGCGACAATACCGCACCGGCACACGTCAGTAGACCACCAGACCTGACACATGTCATTGACGCAAGAACATTGAAGGCGCGTAGTCGGGCGCAATACGTTGATTCGTGCTGCGCTGCACCTATCTACGACATCCCTTCGCGGGACGCGGAATTTATAATGACTGCGACGGTCTGAGAGCATTGCAGCGGTCTGCCGCGACATTACACAACTAGAGGAGGTGCGCGTGTCCTTCACGCTGCATGGAATTCCCGTCTCACGCGGTATCGCCATTGGGCGGGCCTATCTGATCGCCCCGGCTGCACTTGACGTCGACCACTATCTGATCGAGCCCGCGCAGATCGAGGGTGAGGTCGCGCGGTTTCGCGCGGCCCAGCAACATGTGCATCGCGAACTCGCTACGCTGCGCTCGGATCTCGCCGCGGACGCGCCGAGCGAGATGGGCGCGTTCATCGACGTTCATTCAATGATCCTCGACGATGCGATGCTGGTGCAGGAGACGATCGATCTGATTCGCACCCGCCGCTACAACGTCGAGTGGGCGTTGACGGAACAGCTCGAGCGGCTATCGCGCCATTTCGACGACATCGAAGACGAATATCTGCGAGAGCGCAAAGCCGACATCGAACAAGTGGTGGAACGCGTGCTGAAGGCGCTCGCGGGAGCATCGGCTGCGCTCGCCGATGGTGTGCACGGCGCATGTGACGAGATGATCGTGGTCGCGCACGACATCGCGCCCGCCGACATGATGCAGTTCAAGACGCAGACGTTCCAGGGCTTCGTCACCGATCTCGGCGGCCGCACCTCGCACACGGCGATCGTCGCGCGCAGTCTGGGCATTCCGGCCGCGGTCGGCGTGCAGCATGCGAGTGCGTTGATCCGTCAGGACGACCTGATTATCGTCGACGGCGATCACGGCATCGTGATCGTCGATCCCGCGCCAATCGTGCTCGAGGAATACTCGTATCGGCAAAGCGAAAAGGAACTGGAGCAGCGCAAGCTGCAGCGCCTCAAGTTCTCACCGACGCAAACGCTGTGCGGCACCCGCATCGAGTTGTGCGCGAACATCGAGCTACCGGAAGACGCGCGTGCGGCGATCAACTCGGGCGCGACCGGCGTCGGCTTGTTCCGCACCGAGTTTCTCTTCATGAATCACAAGGATCGCCTGCCCGAAGAGGAAGAGCAGTTCGGCGCGTACCGTCGCGCGGTCGAGTTGATGAACGGTTTGCCGGTCACCATCCGCACCATCGACGTGGGCGCCGACAAGCCGCTCGATTCGATGGGTAGTGGCGACGGCTATGAGTGCGCGGCGAATCCTGCGTTGGGGCTCAGGGCGATTCGCTGGAGTCTGTCAGAGCCGCAGATGTTTCTTACGCAGTTGCGCGCGATTCTGCGGGCGTCGGCGTTTGGCAAGGTGAAGATTCTGATCCCGATGCTTGCGCACGCGCAGGAAATCGATCAGACGCTCGATCTCATCCGTGAAGCCAAGCGGCAGTTGGACGATGCCGGTATCGCCTATGATCCGAACGTCCAGGTCGGCGCGATGATCGAGATTCCGGCTGCCGCGATCGCGTTGCCGCTGTTCCTGAAGCGGCTCGATTTCCTGTCGATCGGCACCAACGACCTGATCCAGTACACGCTGGCCATCGACCGCGCGGACAACTCAGTGGCGCATCTCTACGACCCATTGCATCCGGCGGTACTGCATCTGATCGCTTTCACGCTGCGCGAGGCGAAACGCGCGGGCGTGCCGGTGTCGGTGTGCGGCGAGATGGCGGGCGATCCGACATTGACGCGTCTGCTGCTCGGCATGGGCCTGACCGAGTTTTCGATGCATCCGAGCCAGTTGCTCGAGGTCAAGCAGGAGGTGTTGCGCTCGCATCTGAAGACGCTGGAAAAGCCGGTCGCCGATGTGCTCGCCTCTTTTGAGCCGGAAGAGGTGCAGGCCGCGCTCAAGCGGGTCGCGCAGGCCTGAAGCGTCGGTTGGCTGGCGGGGGCCAATAAGAAACGCCGCACTGTGTGCGGCATTTCCCCGAATTCAGCGTTGCATCCGCACAGGCATCAACTCGCATGCGGGCGGCCGCACACCGGGCAATCCGGCTGCCGCTCAACGCGCATCGTGTTCCAATCCATCCGCAACGAATCGAGCATCATCAGACGGCCGCGCAACGGCGTGCCGAATTCACCGATTATCTTGAGCGCCTCAGCGGCTTGCATCGAACCGATGATGCCGACGGTCGGCGCGAACACCCCCATTGTCGAGCAGGCGACTTCCTCGAACGGCTGGTCTTCGGGGAAGACGCACGCGTAGCAGGGCGATGCTTCATCGCGCAAATCGAACGTGCTGATCTGGCCGTCGAAACGCAACGCCGCACCCGACACCAGCGGCACGCGATGCTTCACGCACGCGCGGTTGATCGCGTGCCGTGTCGCGAAGTTGTCGGTGCAATCGAGCACCACGCTCGCGCCGGGCACCTCGCGATCGAGCCAGGCATCGTCGACGCGTTCGGCCACCGCGTTCACCATCACCTCGGGATTGATCTGCGCGATCGCGTCGCGCCCGGAGTCCACCTTGAGGCGCCCGACCGACGCGCTCACATGCAGGATCTGCCGCTGCAGGTTGGTCAGGTCGACAGTATCGGCGTCGACCAGGGTCAGTCGGCCGACGCCCGCCGCCGCAAGGTACATCGCAGCGGGTGAACCCAGACCGCCTGCGCCGACGATGATCGCGTGCGCGTCGATAAAGCGCTGCTGCGCCTCGATGCCGATTTCGTCGACGAGAATGTGACGGGAGTAGCGAAGGAGTTGATCGTCGTTCATGGCGGGGCGCGTGAGTGTGTCGCGCAATGGCTTGCAGACCTGCGCTCTGCAACGCGCGTTTCGTTGTGGTTATTTTAGTCGCGCGAGGGGTGCGGCTCGTTGCGGTCCGGCGGCGAGCTTCGCGGCAGCATTCGCCGCGAAGACTCGCTCAAGCTTGCTGCTTACTTGCCTTGTGCAGCTGGAGCCGAGGCAGGTGCCAGAGCTGAAGCCGGTGCCGTTCCCGAAGCGCCCGGAACCGGTTGCGTCGGCTTGACGGCGACCGGCGCGGACGCCGACCTGGCCGGCTTGTTCTGCGCCAGACGACGCTCCGTCAGCGACTTCGATTCCTGAACCGGCTTGCCTTCGAGCTTGTCCAGCGCCTGTTGCATCATGAAGTCGTCGTTCGAACCGAATTCCACCGGCTTGCGCTCACGATCCTTCTGACGCTGCTCCGGCGTCTTCTTGTCGTTCTGCTCTTCGAGCTGGCGCAACTGGTCCATGCGTTCCTGTTCGCGCTGTTCCGCTTCCTTCTTCTCGTTCGGGTCTTGCGTGTTTGCAAGGTGATTCGAGTAGTCGACTTCGCGGGTGACGAGCGCGTCGTCCGGATCGCCTTCCGCGTATTGATCCACCGGAATGTCGGGGCGAATGCCCTTGTTCTGGATCGAACGGCCGCTCGGCGTGTAGTAGTACGCGGTGGTCAGGCGCAGCGCGGTGTCCGCCGTCATGGGGCGCACGGTCTGCACTGAACCCTTGCCAAAGGTGGTCTTGCCCAGGATCAGCGCACGATGCTGATCCTGCAGCGCCCCAGCAACGATTTCCGACGCCGACGCCGAGTACGCGTTGGTCAGCACGATCATCGGCACGGTCTTGAAGATTGCCGGGACGTCCTTGAGCGGATCGTTGTCGAAGGACTGCAGACGGTAGTTGTCGTAAGTGTCGCGATAGACCTGCTTCGAATCCGGAATCTGGCCGTTGGTGGAGACCACCACGGAATTCGGCGGCAGGAAGGCGCCGGCCACGCCGACCGCGCTTTGCAGTAAGCCGCCGCCGTTGTTGCGCAGATCGAGGATGAGGCCCTTCAGGTTCGGCTCCTGACGCGCAATGTCTTGCAGCCTGGCGGCGAGATCAGGCGTGGTGCGTTCCTGGAAGCTGGTGACACGCACGTACGCGAAGCCCGGCGCGAGAATCTTGGCCTTGACCGACTGGACCTTGATGATCGCGCGTGTGACCGTGAGCGGGAACGTGCGGTCGTCGGTCTTGCGGAAGATCGTGAGTGTGACTTTGGTGCCCGGCTCGCCGCGCATCTGCTTGACCGCCTGGTCGAGCGTCATGCCGCGCACGGGCTTGTCGTTGATGCGCGTGATCAGGTCGCCCGGACGAATGCCGGCGCGGAACGCGGGCGTGTCTTCGATCGGCGAAATCACCTTGATCAGGCCGTCTTCCGACGAAATTTCGATGCCCAGACCCGCGAAGCGACCCTTGGTCTGCTCCTGCAGTTCCTCGTAATCGGTCTTGTCGAGATACGACGAGTGCGGGTCGAGGCTCGACACCATTCCCTTGATCGCTGCGGTGAGAAGCTTTTTGTCGTCGACCGGTTCCACGTATTCGTGCTTGATTTGCCCGAATACTTCGGCAAAGAGCCTGAGCTGCTCTAGCGGCAGAGGTGCGGCGGCGCTAGCGGGTTGCTGCGCCGAGGCGGACAGTTGCAGGGTGGCAAATGCACCGGTAGCAAGGCCCGCGGCAATCAGGCCGATATTTTTCAGGTTCTTTCGCATAGAGTCTGTTGCGGTCGGAAGCGCGTGGCGGCGTCGGTTGGAGTGGACGGACAAGTATAACTGCACACCCGCCCGGTCAGGTGGAGGGTGGGCAATCGTAATTCGACAGTACGGACCCCAGCGGGTTCGTGTGATGGAGCGCGTTGCAGCGAAGTAATCTGCCGTAACACGCGAATGGCGGGTCGAACCGCACGCTGGCGTGAGGCTGGCCGCGTCAGCCGGTGTGGCTGGCCGGCCGGCGCGGGTAGCGGGCGCCACGCGGCGAAGTTTTACCGCTCGAGCGCCTCGCGTGAGCGCGGCATCAGCCTGCTTTGCCTTGGCTCGCAACCGCGGCTTGCGCCTTCGCGATGGCTTCCTGGTCGCCCAGATAATAGTGTTCGACCGGCTTCAGGTTCTCGTCGAGTTCATAGACGAGCGGTACGCCGTTCGGAATGTTCAGGCCGACGATGTCGTCGTCCGAGATGTCGTCGAGGTACTTGACCAGTGCGCGGATCGAGTTGCCGTGCGCGGCGATCACGACCTTGCGGCCGGACTTGATGGCCGGCGCAATCGACTCGTTCCACAGCGGCAGCACGCGTGCGACGGTGTCTTTCAGGCACTCGGTGAGCGGTAGCTGTTCACGCGGCACCTTGGCGTAACGCGGATCGCCGTACGGTGCGCGCTCGTCCGTGGGCTCCAGCGCCGGCGGTGGGGTGTCGTAGCTGCGGCGCCAGACCAGCACCTGTTCGTCGCCGAACTTCGCAGCGGTTTCCGCCTTGTTCAGACCCGACAGCGCGCCATAGTGGCGCTCGTTCAGACGCCACGAATGGACGACCGGCAGGTACATCAGATCCATCTTGTCCTGCACGTGCCACAGGGTACGGATCGCGCGTTTGAGCACCGACGTGTAGGCGATGTCGAACGTGTAGCCGGATTCCTGCAGCAGGACGCCCGCTTGCTGCGCTTCACGGTTGCCCTGCTCGGTGAGATCGACGTCGACCCAGCCGGTGAAGCGGTTTTCCTTGTTCCACGTCGATTCGCCGTGGCGGATGAGAACGAGTTTGTACATGAGGTTGCCGGTCGGTAGTAAGGAAGCGGTCAAGCGCAGCGACGTTCCTTTAGAGGAGCACCGCCATCGCGTCAGGCGGTTATTTTATAATGGCTCGATTGCCCTTTTCGATTTCTCTCTTTTTCGGCGGATTTTCCGTGAAGTTTTTCACTGATTACACAAACCTTGTCCTCATCGCGATCCTCCTCATCTCCGGTGGGTTGCTGTTGTGGCCGACAATCAGCCGGCGCGGCCGCGGCGGCCTGTCGGCCGCTGAAGCCACCCAACTGATCAACCGGCGCAACGCGGCGGTGATCGATCTGCGCCCGTCCGCCGAGTTCGCCAAAGGGCATTTGCCCGCGGCGCGGCACCTTGAATTCGCGGAGTTGCAGGCCAAGCTCGCGCAGCTCGTGAAAAACAAGAGCAACCCTGTGCTGCTGGTGTGCCAGACCGGCCAGCAGTCGAACAAGGCAGCGCGTATCGTGCAGGATGCAGGCTACCCGGAAGTGCACGTTCTCGAAGGCGGTCTCGACGCCTGGCAGAAAGCCGGTATGCCCGTTGTGAAACAAGGAGCAGCCAAGTGAACAAAGTGATCATGTACAGCACCCAGGTGTGCCCGTATTGCCAGATGGCCGAACGTCTTTTAAAGTCGCGCGGCGTCGAGCAGGTTGAAAAAGTACTGATCGACAAAGACCCGGCCCGCCGCGAGGAGATGATGGCCCGGACCGGTCGTCGCACGGTGCCCCAGGTGTTCATCGGCGAGACGCACGTCGGGGGGTACGACGACCTGTCCGCGCTCGATCGCGCGGGCGGTTTGATGCCTCTGCTCGAAGCCGCCTGAGTTCACGCGCCCGCAGGCGCGCGAACGGTGGGCGAAATACAAGCCGGCGCATCCCCGTCCTCGAGGGCGGGCGAGGCGCCGCAACGATCCGGCGGCCATGAAATCATGCGCCGCCACCATGCATACCTATCTGGAATCATTCAATCATGTCCGACGACAACAACCAGCCGTTCTTCAACATCCAGCGCATCTACCTGAAGGACATGTCGCTCGAACAGCCGAATTCCCCCGGCATCTTCCTCGAGCAGGAAATGCCGTCGGTCGAAGTCGAAGTCGATGTCAAGGCCGAGCGCCTTGCCGACACGGTGTTCGAAATCCTCGTCACCGGCACGGTCACGGCCAAAGTGTCGGACAAGGTGGCGTTCCTGATCGAGGCCAAGCAGGCCGGCATTTTCGACATCCGCAACATCCCGGCCGAGCAGATCGATCCGCTGGTCGGCATCGCCTGCCCCACGATCCTGTTCCCGTACCTGCGCTCGAACATCGCCGACGCGATCACCCGCGCCGGCTTCCCGCCCATCCACCTGGCCGAAATCAACTTCCAGGCGCTGTACGAGCAACGTCTCGCGCAGTTGGGCAGTCAGGAAGGCGCGGCGCAGAACGGCGTCACGCACTAAGGTGTCGCAGGCAGTGCCGGCTATGAAGCTTGCTGTGCTCGGCGCGGGGGCGTGGGGTACGGCCCTCGCCGGCCATCTGGCCTTACGACACGACACGGTGTTGTGGGCCCGCGAGCCCGCGCTCATTGCGGATCTTCGCGCTTCGCAAGAAAACGCCCGCTATCTGGCGGGCGTCGCTCTGCCGGCGACGCTTCGCTACGAAGCGGACCTGAGCGCGGCGCTCGAGCACGCGCTCGCCGACGACGCGTTGTGCGTCGTGGCCACACCGGTGGCCGGACTGCGCAGTCTCTTTCGCGCGATGCGCGACGCGGGCAAGGTGCCGGCGCACGTGGTGTGGCTGTGCAAGGGTTTCGAGGCCGATTCGCAGCTGCTGCCGCATCAGGTGGTGGCGGCCGAGTTGCCGGCGCATCGCAGCAACGGTGTGCTGTCCGGTCCGAGCTTCGCGCGCGAAGTCGGGCAGGGCTTGCCCGTCGCACTGACGATCGCCAGCGCCTCCGCGGCGTGCCGCGGGCACACGGTCGCCGCGTTCCACCACGGCGCAATGCGCATTTATACCGGCGACGATATCGTCGGCGTTGAAGTGGGTGGCGCGGTGAAAAACGTGCTCGCCATTGCGACGGGCATTGCGGACGGTCTCGGCCTCGGGCTGAATGCGCGCGCGGCGTTGATTACGCGCGGGCTGGCCGAAATGTCGCGCCTGGGCGTGACGCTCGGCGGCCGGGCGGAAACGTTTACCGGCCTGACGGGCCTGGGCGATCTGATCCTCACCGCCACCGGCGATCTGTCGCGCAACCGCACCGTCGGCGTGCAACTCGCGGCGGGCCGCACGCTCGACGACATTCTCGGCGGCCTCGGTCACGTCGCGGAAGGCGTGCGTTGTGCGCAAGCGGTGCTCGCGATCGCACGCGCGCATGCGATCGAGATGCCGATCACGCAGGCCGTCTGCGCCGTGCTGTTCGACGGCGTAGCGCCTCGCGACGCCGTCAGCGCCCTGCTGCGGCGCGATTCCAAAGCTGAATAAGCGTTGTCTTCCAGCCGTTTGGCGCGTATTGCGCTGAACGGCTGCACGCGCTCGCTGTCCACGTTTTCATCGACGTTTCGGACCGGCGAGGGTCTCATGCTCACTTTCAATGCCTGCGCGCTGCAAGCGCGCGTGGTCGACATCACGACGCTCGACGTCGATGCGATCGTCAATGCGGCGAACAGGTCGCTATTGGGCGGCGGCGGGGTGGACGGCGCGATCCATCGCGCGGCCGGCAAGGACTTGCTACGCGAATGCGAAACGCTGGGCGGCTGCGCAACCGGCGACGCGAAACTCACGCGCGGCTACCGCTTGCCGGCGAGGCACGTGATTCACGCGGTGGGCCCAGTGTGGCGAGGCGGCACGCACGGCGAAGCCGATCTGCTCGCGTCGTGCTACCGGCGCTCACTGCAACTGGCGCACGAGGCGCGCTGCAAGAGCATCGCGTTTCCCGCCATCAGTTGCGGCATCTACCGCTTTCCAGCCGACGACGCGGTGCGGATCGCGGTCGCCACCGTGCTCGACACGTTGCCGCGCACGCCGCGAATCGAACGGGTGGTGTTCGCCTGCTTCGACGACGCGATGTTCGCGCGCTACGAAGCCGAATTGAAGCGCCGTCAGGCGCCGCCGTCGAAGCCGGTCTGACGCCACGCTTCGAACACGACGATTGCGACGGTGTTCGACAGATTCAAGCTGCGGTTGCCCGGGCGCATCGGCAGACGCACGCGCTGATCGGGGGCGAACTGGTCCAGCACCGCGTCGGGCAGGCCGCGCGTTTCGGCGCCGAACACGAACCAGTCACCTGACTGAAACGCATGCTCATGAAAGCGGCCGGAGCCGCGCGTGGTGAACGCGAACATCCGCGCCGCGTTGGGCGTTTCTTTGGCGACGAACGCGGCCCAGTCGGCATGCACGTTCATTTGCGCGTACTCGTGGTAGTCGAGGCCGGCACGCCGCAGCTTGGCGTCGTCGAGCGGAAAGCCGAGCGGCTCGATCAGATGCAACCGGGCGCCCGTGTTGGCGCACAGACGAATCACATTGCCGGTGTTCGGCGGAATTTCCGGCTCTACGAGAACGACGTTGAACATAGTGAGACCAGGTGGAGACTAGTTTTTCGGTGTGCGCAGCGCGACGAAGTTCGTGACCCGGCGCGCCCCTGCGGCTTTGAGCGTTCGAGCTAGCGCTTCGAGGGTCGCGCCGGTCGTCATCACGTCGTCGACGACGCCAACGTGCAGACCGCGCACCGCTCGCGTGACCTTGAACGCACTGCCCACGTTCAGGCGGCGCGCGTCCAGATCGAGTCGCGACTGCGGCGCAGTGTGGATCACCCGCCGCAAGACGGCCGCATCGCCGCGTACCTGTAACGCGCGGGCCAGGGGTCTGACGATCTGCCATGCCTGGTTGTAGCCGCGCTGGGTCAGACGCTGGCGGGCGAGCGGCACCGGCGCGATCACGTCGGGCCAGTCGGATTCATCTTGCCGGCTGTCTTGCGCGAGCCGCGCAAGGCGCTGCGCGAACTCGCGCGCTAGCATCAGCCGCGCGCGGAATTTCAGACCGATCGCCAGCGTGTCGAGCGGTGGCCGGTAGTCGGCGAGAGCAAAGGTCGCATCGAACGGCGGCGGTTCGGCCATGCAGTCCGCGCAACGATAGCGCGCGCTGCTCGCCCATCGCGCCGTCGGCAAAGGCACGGCGCACACGGCGCAACGCAGGCGGCTCTCGTTCCAGTACGCCTCGTCGCAGCCGGCGCACAAAGTCCGCTGTGACATATCGCCGCATAGCGCGCAAAGATTCGGCAACGCGACCTGCATCGCACGCGGCCACGTCGAACGCAGACGTCGCACGAAACGCGTGAGGCTTGCGCCGGAACAAGTGGAAAATGATCGCAATAACACTAGTGCACGCCCGCCAAGGCCTTTCACGCTGAACGCAAGGAAGCGAACGAGTATACTTCCTGCTCTACGCCAGCAGACACTCATGCCCCCAACTTCCGCTCAATCTGGCCGTCCGGCCTACGATTCCCGGCGCCTAAGGCGTATTTTCGATCGCCGTGCCGCGACCTTCCGTGAGGTCGCATTCCTGCCGCGCGAGATTGCGCAGCGCATGCGCGAGCGTCTCGATTACATCAAGCTCGCGCCGTCGAGCGTGCTCGATGCCGGCTGCGGCGCAGGCGACGACATCCCTGCCTTGCGCGAGCGCTTTCCCGAAGCGCCGGTGTTCGGCTCCGATCTGTCGCACGGCATGCTGTCGCGCGCGTTGCATCACGATGCCGGCGACACGGGCTGGCGGCGCTTCCTGCCGGCCTCTCTCGGCAAGGCGCTTGGCGCTCGCGGCCCGCGGTTCGCGCAAGCCGACTTCTCGGCTTTGCCGTTCGCGTCCGGCGCTTTCGACTTCATCTGGTCCAATCTCGCATTGCATTGGCACTCGCGGCCCGACCTCGTGTTCCCCGAGTGGCAGCGCGTGCTCAAGGTGAATGGCCTGCTGATGTTCAGCACGCTCGGCCCGGACACACTGAAGGAATTGCGCGGCGCCTACGCGGAGGTCGAGGCCACGCATGGTGTGGCCTCGCGCAAGCATGTGATCGACTTTGTCGACATGCACGACCTGGGCGATATGCTGGTCGAAAGCGGCTTCGAAATTCCGGTGATGGATCAGGAAACGCTCACCATCACTTATAAGTCGCCGGAGTCGCTGCTCGCGGACGTACGCCGCTGGGGCGCGTATCCGTTCGAGCGCGAAGCATTGTCCGGCGCCGCCGCGCGCAAGTTGCACAAGGCACTACTGGCGGCGCTCGAAGTCCGCCGCCGGGCCGACGGCACGATCGCGCTCACCTTCGAGGTGATCTACGGACACGCATGGAAAGCCGTGCCGCGCACCACAGCCGAGGGACACGGCATCGTGCGAATCGAGGACATTGCACGAGCTCCGTCGAGGAATCGTTGAAGCGGTGAAGAGGGCATCCGTTATGTCTGGAATTTGCAGTTCCAAAGACCCGCAAAAGGCGGGTCAAAACGGCGCTAAGGCTTGTCACGCGTGGCTTGTGGGCCAATCGGGGCTTGCTTGTGGATGCTATGGATCACGCCTATAATGCGTCAGTTTGTCGCCTGGAGTTCCCACACCTGGGGCGGCAGGCACGAGGCGCAGGGCTGCAAGATGAAGTGACGCGGTAGGGTTCGCGCGGCCCGAATCCATGGGCCGCGACGAATGGCCGCAAGCATGGCCGCCACAATGGCCCAAGGCGGTGATTCGCGGGAGGCAGCGGTGGACGCGACAGATCTGCTGGCGGATTCAGAACCGGTCCTCAAAGACTGGACCATGAAACGGAACTGTTCGATGTCGCCGCGGCAGTTCGTATGTCTCTATGTGTCGCTTGCGTTGTTCTCGCTGGCAATTGCTTTCATGCTGGTTCTGGTCGGCGCCTGGCTGGTGTTGCCGTTCACCGGTATCGAATTGCTGGCGGTGGGCATCGCGTTTGCCATTTACGCGCGTCACGCTGTCGACTACGAGCGCATCCGGTTGTTTCCGAACCGGCTGGTAGTCGAGCAGGTCAGCGCCGAGCAGCTCACGCAGTTCGAATTCAATCCGCGTTGGGTGCGGGTCGAGCCGGGCTCAACGCCGCGTGACCCGATCAAACTGGTCTCGCGCGGCGAGACGATCATGATCGGGCAACATCTCGCGCAGTATCGGCGCGCGCAGTTCGCAGGCGAATTGCGCATGTGGCTCTCGCGTTGCTAGACGCGGCGGGGCACAAGGCGGTCAGGGGAGCGTGGGTCAAGCCAGCGGGGTCGAGGGTTTGAATGGAAAATTTGGGTAAGGAAGCTATGAAAACAATCAAGCGAGCGCTCACGAGCGTGCTGGCGATGAGCGGACTGCTTTTCGCCGGTGCGGCCCTGGCAGTGGGCGATGCTCCGGGCGGCCCTGCCGTCAACGCGATCAATCTCCAGCCGCCTGCGTCGAGAATCGCCGAGGAGCTCTTCAGCCTCCACATGTTCATGCTGGCTCTTTGTACGGTGATCTTTATTGGTGTGTTCGCCGTCATGTTCTATTCGCTCTTTGCGCACCGCAAATCGAAGGGACACAAAGCTTCGAATTTCCACGAGAGCACCACCGTCGAAATAATCTGGACGATCGTGCCGTTCATCATCGTCGTGCTGATGGCGCTGCCCGCCACGAGGACCGTCGTCGCGATGAAGGACACGTCGAACGCGGACCTCACGGTCAAGGTCACCGGCTACCAGTGGAAGTGGGGCTACGACTACGTGAGGGGCCCGGGCGAGGGCATCAGCTTCCTGTCCACGCTGGCTACACCGCGCGCCGAAACCGAGGGACGCAAGCCGATTTCCACGTTGTACCTGCAAGAAGTCGACAATCCGCTGGTCGTCCCGGTGGACAAGAAAATCCGCATCATCACTACCGCGAACGACGTGGTCCACTCCTGGTACGTGCCGGCCTTCGGCGTGAAACAGGACGCGATTCCGGGTTTCGTGCGCGACACCTGGTTCAAGGCTAATCGCGTCGGCACGTTCCGCGGCTTCTGTACCGAGCTCTGCGGCAAGGAACACGCGTTCATGCCGGTCGTGGTCCAAGTGCTGTCGGCTGAAGATTACGCAAAGTGGGTTGATGCGCAGAAAAAGAAAATGGCCGCCGGCCAGGACGATCCGAACAAGACTTACACGCTGGCCGAACTGATCGAGCGCGGCGGCAAGGTGTATGCGTCGAACTGCGCGGTCTGCCACCAGCCGACCGGCAAGGGTGCGGGCGCATTCCCGGCGCTCGACGGCAGCAAGATCGCCAATGGCCCGATCGCACAGCACGTAAGCCTGGTGCTCAAGGGCAAGAACGCGATGCCTTCGTGGGCGCCCACGCTCAATGACGTCGAAATTGCGTCGGTCATCACCTACGAACGCAACTCATGGGGCAACCACACAGGCGACATTCTCCAGCCGAAGCAGGTTGCGGATGCCCGTAACGGTAAATTGCCGGAAGGCGGCGACCATCTGAGCGAAGCGGGTGCTGCGGCAAGCGGCGCAGCCGCGGCAAGCGACTCGACGGCAAGCGGCGCAGCAGCGGCTTCGGGCGCGCAAGCTCCGGCGGCCGGTTCCGGCAGCGCGGCGGCGACCCAGCAAGCACTGCCGGCCAGCGTCTACTTCGATACCGGCAAGAGCACACTGCCGGCCAGCGCCAAAGCGGTGGTCGATTCGGCCGCAGCCTACGCGAAAGCGCATCCGGACGCGAAATTGGTGCTGTCGGGCTTCACCGACGCCCGCGGGTCCGCCGAGCTCAACGCGAAGATCGCGAAGAGCCGGGCAGAAGCCGTGCGCGACGCACTGAATGCAGCCGGCATTGCCGAAGACCATATCATTTTGAAAAAGCCGGAAACGATCACGGGCGGCACCGACGCGAAAGAAGCCCGGCGTGTTCAGATCAGCCCGGCTGCCTGACGTGTTCATGGTCAGCACCGCAGTATTCGCTTTAGGAGATTGTCATGTCTAGCATCGGACACGATGTAGTCGCAGGCCACGAGCACGTGCACGGCGACCATGCCCACGCAACGCCGCATGGCTGGCGTCGTTGGCTGTTCGCAACCAATCACAAGGACATCGGTACGCTGTACCTGATCTTCTCGTTCACCATGTTCCTGTCCGGGGGCGTGATGGCGCTGATGATCCGTGCCGAGCTGTTCGAGCCGGGCTTGCAGATCATGCGTCCGGAGTTCTTCAATCAGTTGACCACCATGCACGGCCTGATCATGGTGTTCGGCGCAATCATGCCGGCCTTCGTCGGCTTCGCGAACTGGATGGTGCCGCTGCAGATCGGCGCGTCAGACATGGCTTTCGCGCGGATGAACAACTTCAGCTTCTGGCTGCTGCCGGTCGCGGCCGTGCTGCTGGTCGGTTCGTTCTTCTCGCCGGGCGGCGCGACCGCCGCGGGCTGGACGCTGTATGCGCCGTTGTCGACGCAGATGGGCCCGGGCATGGACTTCGCCATTTTCGCAGTCCACTTGATGGGCGCGTCGTCGATCATGGGCGGTATCAACATCGTCGTGACGATCCTGAACATGCGCGCGCCCGGCCTCACGCTGATGAAGATGCCGATGTTCGTCTGGACGTGGCTGATCACCGCGTACCTGCTGATCGCCGTGATGCCGGTGCTCGCAGGCGCGATCACCATGGTGCTGTTCGACCGCCACTTCGGCACGTCGTTCTTCAACGCGGCGGGCGGCGGCGACCCTGTGATGTACCAGCACATCTTCTGGTTCTTCGGGCACCCCGAGGTGTACATCATGATCTTGCCGGCGTTCGGGATCGTGTCGCAGGTGATTCCGGCGTTCTCGCGCAAGCCGCTGTTCGGCTATAGCTCGATGGTGTACGCGACGTCGTCCATCGCGATTCTGTCGTTCATGGTCTGGGCGCACCACATGTTCGCCACCGGCATGCCGGTGACGGGTCAACTGTTCTTCATGTACGCGACGATGCTGATCGCGGTGCCGACCGGCGTGAAAGTGTTCAACTGGGTCGCCACGATGTGGCGCGGTTCGCTGAGCTTCGAAACGCCGATGTTGTTCGCAGTCGGCTTCCTGCTGGTGTTCACGTTCGGCGGTCTGTCGGGCCTCATGCTCGCGATGGCGCCGCTCGATATCCAGTATCACGGCACGTATTTCGTGGTGGCGCACTTCCACTACGTGCTGGTGGCGGGCTCGCTGTTTGCGCTGTTCTCCGGCTGGTACTACTGGGCGCCGAAATGGACCGGCTGGATGTACAACGAGACGCGCGGCAAGATTCACTTCTGGGCGTCGATGTTCTTCTTCAACCTTGCGTTCCTGCCGATGCACTTCGTTGGTCTCGCAGGCATGCCGCGTCGCTACGCGGACTACCCGGCACAGTTCACCGACTGGAACCAGGTCATCTCGATCGGCGCATTCGGCTTTGGTCTTTCGCAGGTGTACTTCCTGTTCGCGGTCGCGCTGCCGGCCTACCGTGGCGGCGGCGAACTCGAAAAGGCGGGCGACAAGCCGTGGGACGGCGCAACGGGCCTCGAGTGGACCGTGCCGAGCCCGGCTCCGTTCCACACGTTCGAGCACCCGCCCACCGTCGAGTAAAGCGGTCGTCGGCGAATTGCCTGGCTCCTTCGGCGCGCGATAGCGTCGCTCGGAACCGGGCAGCCGCCGGTCACGAAAGTATTCAGAAAGTCGAGCATGACGCGCAATCCACATGAAAGACGTACGCCCGAACAGATTCGCGCGGGCAACAGGCGGATAGGTCTTGTCATGTTCATCGTCGCGGCGATCTTTTTCGCGAGCGTCATCATCAAGCAGTGGTTCTTCACCTGACGCGGCCGTTGCAGTCTGTTTGCAGGTTTGTTGAGGATTGAGATGTCGAGGCAACCGCCGGCTCAGGCCGATCGCTCTTTCAACCGTCCGATGCTGATCAAGCTGCTGATCGTGGCATTGATGATGTTCGGTTTCGGTTTCGCGCTGATCCCGATGTATCGCGCGATCTGTGAGATCACCGGCATCAACAACCTCGTGCAGCGTGATGCCACGGCGCGCGAGGCGAAGAATACGCAAGCCGATATGAGCCGCACGGTTTCGGTCGAGTTCGACGCAAATGCGCGCGGCCCGTTGGGATTCAAGCCGGAACAGCGCAGCCTCGACGTGCATCCGGGCGAAGTGACGACCGTGATGTACGAAGTCAGCAACGAACAGGCGCACACGATTCACGCGCAAGCCATTCCGAGCTACGCGCCGAAGCAGGCTACCGAGTACTTCAGGAAGATCGAGTGTTTTTGCTTCACGCAGCAGACCTTGACCGCCAATCAGACCAGGCGCATGCCGGTGGTGTTTGTGATTGACCCAAAATTGCCGAAGGACGTGAAGACGATCACGTTGTCGTACACGTTCTTCGAATTGAACACGCCGGCAGCGGCGACGGCCGGCAGCGTGGCGCCCGCGGCCGGAACGGCGGCCACCTCCGCTGATCCCGCCTGAGGGCGCGAGTCGCGGGGCAAGGAAAACGAGACGAGATGAACGATAACGGCGGCAGCCCGCGCAAGAGCAGTTTTGGCCAGTCGATGCGTGCGGTGTTCTGGTCGTTTTTTGGCGTGCGCAAGCGTCGCGATCTGGAAGCAGATGCGTCGCAACTGAACCCGCTGCATGTGATTGCAGCGGCGTTGATCTGCGCGGCGATCCTGATCGGCGTACTGATCCTCGTCGTGCATGCAGTGGTGGGGTAGCCAGCCATACTGGCGCGCGAGCAGGGGCAGGGCGAAGCAGACGGATTAACTACGGTGGCCAAAGCAGGGCCCACGGATTAGAGTGAAGCGGTGCGCTACCGACGCGCCGCGAAGATACAGCCGGACATTTCCGGAACAACTGGACTGAAGTGGAGAATCAAGAATGAGCGGTCAAAACGAGAGCCCGTACTATTTCGTACCGCATCCGTCGCGGCATCCGATCAGCGCCGCGGTCGGGTTGCTGGTCATGCTCGGATCGCTTGCGGCCTGGATCAACGAACTCGACTGGGCGCCGATCGGCGTCGCCGCCGGTCTGTTGTGGCTGCTCTTTACGCTGTGGCACTGGTTCGGCGACGCGATCTCCGAGTCCGAAGGCGGCATGTACGGCAAGAATGTCGACAAGTCGTATCGCTGGAGCATGAGCTGGTTCATTTTCTCCGAGGTCATGTTCTTCGGCGCGTTTTTCGGTGCGCTTTTCTATGCGCGTGAAATCTCGATGCATGCGCTCGGCAGTCTCGACTACAAGCTGATCTGGCCGGATTTTTCGGCGGTTTGGCCGAACAACGGTCCGGCCGCGCTGGTGTCGACCTACAAGTCGATGCAGCCGTGGCCGGTGCCGACCATCAACACGGCGTTGCTGCTGTCGTCGGGTGCGACGCTGACGGTTTCGCACCATGCACTGCGCGAGAACCATCGCAAAAAAGCAATCGTCTGGCTGGCGGCTACGCTGGTACTGGGCATCTGCTTCCTGTTCCTGCAGGCCTTTGAATACTTCCACGCGTACAACGAACTGAATCTGACGCTGGCATCAGGCGTGTATGGTTCGACGTTCTTCCTGCTGACGGGCTTCCACGGTTTCCATGTGTTCCTCGGTGGCACGATGCTCTCCGTCGTGCTGGTGCGATTGATCCGTGGACACTTCACGGCGGAACATCACTTCGCGTTCGAAGGCGCCGCCTGGTACTGGCACTTCGTGGACGTCGTGTGGCTGGGGCTGTACGTCGTCGTGTACTGGCTGTAACGGAGTCTGGCCCGCGCCGACCGGCTAACGGCACGCGCGCAGGCCCTTCGCGCAAGGTCCTTCGGGGCGATGCGCACGAGCAGTATGCAAGAATGCAAGCAGCGCCGCCCTCGACGTGTCAGGGCGGCGTTTTGCTTGGTGGCGCGCAATTATCGCGCTGGAATCAACGCCCGTAGGGAATACCGGTCGACTGAATCCAACCCATCCAGTGTGCGAACAGAATGAACAGGAACAGCGAGATAGACAGGCCGACCCGCGTGGCGAGCGACCAGACCATTCGCTTGGTTTTGCCCTTGTCATGCATCATGAAATACAACGCCGATGCCATGCTGGCGATGATCAGAGCGAAGGCAATGGGAACGAGAATGTGCATGGAACTGGCTGAAATCAGGAAGCGGAGAGGCAAGAAGTTCATTATCGCACCGCGCGCGGGCGTTTGCCGCCGGCTCCCGAGCGCGCCGCAGGCCATCGCGGAGCGTGTTCAATGAAGATACGCCTGGTTCCCGCGCTGCTGATTCTGCTCGTGATCGTCGTGACCGTGCGGCTCGGTTTCTGGCAGCGCGATCGCGCGCATCAGAAGGAAGCGCTCGAAGCGCACATTACCCAGTTCGAAAACGCACCCGCGCAGCGGGTGAGCGCTGGTTTGGTCGCGCTGAAGGACATCGAATTTCATCGCGTGAAAGCGCGCGGCAGTTTTGTCGCGGACAAGGTGGTTTACCTGGATAATCGTCCGTATAACGATCAGCCGGGCTTTTATGTCGTCATGCCTTTCAAACTGGCCGACGGCGGTTATGTGCTGGTCAATCGCGGCTGGCTGCCGCGCAACATGAGCAATCGCGAGACCATCGCGCCGTACGCGACGCCGCAAGGCGAAATCGAAATCGAAGGAATCGCGCGCGCCGATGCGTCGCGCGCCTTCGAGTTGGGGCAAGGCGGCTCGGCGGCGCATCAACGGATCCGCCAGAATCTGGATATCGCCGCATATGCCGCCGAAACCGGCTTGCCGCTGCAACCGTTCGTGATTCAGCAACTAAGCGACGACGGCGACAAACTGGTTCGCGACTGGCCCGCGCCGACCAATGGTGTCGAGCGCAACTACGGCTATATGTTCCAGTGGTGGGGCATGGCGGCCGCGGCCTTGGGGTTCGGCGTGTACGCCGCCCGGCGCGCCGCAAGGAAAGAACGCCAGCCCCACGCGTAAGCGGCAAGGAACGCTGACCTGTCAGTCGCCGGATAGCAGGAACACGTTCTGCGCGTCATGCGAAAATCCCCGCGCCGCGCGTATCGCAGTACTCGCTGCTTGAGACAAACAAGGGCCGCAAGCCGGGCAACATTGAAAGAGGTCTGTAGTGTCGACGCAATCTCCCCGTTCGCCGCAAGCCGGCAAATCGACCGGCCGCGCACCGATGCCCGGTCAACCCAACGGCGACGGCTCCTGGCGGCGCGGCCGCTGGATGCTGTTGCTGCTGGCCATCATCTGTGCGGCGCCGATCGCCGTGTCGTATTTCATGTACTACGTCATCAAGCCGAGCGGCGGCAGCACGAGCTACGGCACGCTGGTCGAGCCTCAACGGCCGATCCCGGAATCGCTCATGGTCACGGGCGAGGACGGCAAGCCGGTGAAACTGGCGACGCTGCGCGGCCGCTGGCTGCTGATCTCGATCGACGGCAGCACGTGCGACAAAGCCTGCGTCACCAAGCTGTACTTCATGCGGCAAATCCGCGCAGCACAGGGGCCGGAACGCGAGCGCGTCGTGGAAGTGTGGCTGCGCACCGATGCCGGCAAGGTTGCCGACGTGATACAAACCGCCTATCCGGACACCAGGATGCTGATCGCCGATCCGGCGCAGTTGTCCGCGTGGCTGCCCGCCGACACGGGCACCCAGATAACCGACCACATCTACATGGTCGACCCCAACGGCAATCTGATGATGCGTTTCCCCAAAGATCCGAACCCCAGCAAGATCAAGGGCGACGTGACCAAGCTGCTCAAATGGTCGAGCATCGGCTGATGCCGCAACCAGGGTAAGAAGAGATGTTCGTACTGCAACTGGCCCTGATCGGCCTGTGTATCGCGTTGTTGCCGCTCTCCTACGTATGGGTCAAGGCCGACGACGACAAATTCCGCAAGCTGGTCTGGCTGACCACCTTCCTGACGCTCGATCTGGTGATGTTTGGCGGATTCACGCGCCTCACCGATTCCGGGCTCGGCTGTCCGGACTGGCCGGGCTGCTACGGCACGTCGTCGCCGTTCATCGCACACGCGGCGATTGCAGCCGCGCATTACGCCATGCCGAGCGGGCCGGTCAGCATGGCGAAGGCCTGGATCGAGATGATCCACCGATACTTTGCGATGGCGATCGGAGTGCTGATCATCGCGCAGACGATCATTGCGTGGACGGCGCGTATCAAGCGCCGCCCGCTGCATGTGTCGCCATGGTGGCCGACTTCGCTGCTGCTGCTGATCCTCGTGCAGGGCGCATTCGGCGCGTGGACCGTGACCATGAAACTGCAGCCGGTCATCGTGACGACGCATCTGCTCCTCGGTCTCGCACTGCTAGGCACACTCGGCTGGCTTGCGGCGCGGCTCACGCCATTGCCCGCTGACGAACCCGACGCTGCGCGCTGGCGAGCGGCGGCACTGGCGGGCTTGGCGCTGCTGGTCGTGCAGATTGCGTTGGGCGGCTGGGTCAGCACGAACTATGCGGTGCTCGCTTGCACCGACTTCCCGACCTGCAACGGCCAGTGGATTCCGCCGATGGACTTCGCTCATGGCTTTCACCTGTGGCGTGCGCTCGGCATGACCGGCGACGGCGAGGTGATCACCCAGGACGCGCTGGTAGCGATCCACTGGACGCATCGCACGTTCGCGTTCCTGGTGATAGCTTATCTGCTGTGGTTCGCGCTCAAAGTGCGCTGCTACGAATCACTGCGGCGGCCGGCGAACGGCGTGCTGCTGGTGGTGCTCGTGCAGTTCGTCACCGGGCTCTCGAACATCGTCCTGCAATGGCCTTTGCCGATTGCAGTCGCGCATAACGGCGGCGCGGCGATCCTGCTGCTATTGCTCGTTATGTTAAACTTTCGAATCGCTTATAGCCGTCCCGGCCGCGCCCTGCTCTCCGCGCGCGATGCCGCGCCAGCGTGACTCCACATGGACAGCACAACACTCTCCCAAACGCCCGGTAGCAGGGTCTCCCAGTACCTCGCCCTGACGAAGCCTCGCGTCACGCAACTCGCGGTGTTCTGCGCCGTCATCGGCATGTTTCTGTCGACGCCCGGCATGGTGCCATGGACGGTGCTGATCGGCGGCACTGTCGGCATCTGGCTGCTGGCGGGTGCGGCGTTCGCCATCAATTGTCTCGTCGAACAGAAGATCGACGCGAAAATGCGCCGCACTTCGTGGCGCCCGTCCGCTCGTGGCGAGATCACGACCGCGCAGATTTTGCTGTTTTCCGCGGTGCTCGGTGGCCTCGGCATGTGGACGCTGTACACGTTTGCCAATCCGTTGACCATGTGGCTTACGCTTGCCACCTTCGTCGGCTATGCGGTCGTCTACACGCTGCTGCTCAAGCCCGCCACGCCGCAGAACATCGTGATCGGCGGCGCGTCGGGGGCCATGCCCCCGGCACTCGGCTGGGCCGCGGTCACCGGCCACGTGCCGGGCGACGCGTGGATTCTGGTGCTGATCATCTTCGTGTGGACACCGCCGCATTTCTGGGCGCTCGCGCTGTATCGCCGCAAAGACTACGAAAACGCCGGTCTGCCGATGCTGCCCAATACCCACGGCGAAAAGTACACGCGCCTGCATATCCTGCTGTACACCGTCATCCTGTTCGCGGTCGCGCTGATGCCGTTCATCTCCGGCATGAGCGGCGTGGTTTATCTCGCCGCGGCGGTGCTGCTCGGTGCAGTGTTTCTCGCGTATGCGTGGAAGATTTATCGGGACTACTCAGATGATCTGGCGCGCAGAACCTTCCGTTATTCGATCGTGTATCTGTCGCTGCTGTTCGCCGCGCTGCTGATCGACCACTATGCGCGCGTCGTGATCGGCGCGTAATACCATGCTCAACAACCGCTTCGCGCGCGCGGCGCGTGGTGCTGTGATGGCTTGCGCGCTTGGCGGCGCGCTGCTGGCAGCGGGCTGCGGCAAGCAGCCGCCCGCGTTCCAGAATCTCGACATCACCGGCAATACTCAATTCGCGAGCAACTTCTCGCTGCCCGACACTTCCGGCAAGATTCGCACGATGGCGGATTACAAGGGCAAGGTAGTGGTGCTCTTCTTCGGCTACACACATTGTCCGGACGTTTGTCCCACCACGATGGCCGAGCTTTCGCAGGCGTTGCAGCAACTCGGGCCGCAAGACGCGAAGCGCGTGCAAGTGCTGTTCGTCACCGTCGATCCTGAGCGCGATACCCCGAGCTTGCTGGCGCAATACGTGCCGGCGTTCAATCCGAGCTTCGTCGCCTTGCGCCCAGCCAATGACGCTGAGCTCGCCAAGGTCGCGAAAGACTTCCGCGTCTACTACGCGAAGGTGCCGGGCAAGACGCCCGATAGCTACACAATGGATCACACGGCGGCAAGCTATGTGTTCGACACGCAAGGCAAGCTTCGTCTGTTCGCGCGTGATGGCCAAGGCGCCGAGCCGTGGGTGCACGACATCAAGTTGTTGCTGGACTGATAGGCGACAGTCGAGACAGATTGATCGCGTACATAAGCATTCTCGCAGGGGATTGCACACGCCGCACGTGCTGCATCCCTGTCGCGGCCACGGCTTGAATTGTCGGTCATCTAATTCACGTGAGGTCAGCGGCGACGCGCATCTCCGCCGACGCCCCAGAGCCCCCGCCACCGTAACTGCCGACGGCGACTCAGCCTCCTTCCGGTCGCCAGCCGACTACCCGCCAGTAAATACGCATATCGATATGAGATGGGGATATTTCCCATCTGATCGCGTATATGCGACCATTTTGAGTCCAGCTGGCGGCGCGCTACGATCGACCCGTGCCGCAGCCGGATTCCCCCGGTCGACACCGGCCGGAGAATCGAATCAGACAGTGAGAACTACATGCAGCGCAGGAACATCCTCAAAGCCCTCTCCGCGGTAATCGCCGGCGCGGCGATCGTCGCCAGCTTCAGTGCGAACGCAGACGACAAAGTCATCAAGGTCGGCACCATTGGCGGGCCGGATGCGCAAATCTGGGAAGTCGTCACGAAAGTGGCGAAACGCGAGGGTCTGAACGTGAGAGTCGTCGAATTCAACGACTACATCCAGCCGAACGCCGCGCTCGACGCGGGCGACCTCGACGCGAATAGTTTCCAGCACCAGCCGTATCTCGATAGCCAGATTAAACAGCGCGGCTACAAGCTGGTGAATGCGGGCCTCACCTACATCTCGCCGCTCGGCGTCTACTCCAAGAAGCTGAAATCGCTGAAGGACCTGCCGCAGGGTGCGAAGGTCGCGGTGCCGAACGATCCGTCGAACGAAAACCGCGCGCTGTTGTTGCTACAGGCGCAAGGCCTGATCAAGCTGAACGCCGGCGCTGGCGCCGGCGGCAATAACGCCACGCCGCTCGACATCGCCGGGAATCCGAAGAAGATCAAGTTCGTCGAACTCGACGCCGCGCAACTGCCGCGCTCGCTCTCCGATGTCGACGCCGCGGTGATCAACACGAACTTCGCGCTGGCCGCCGGCCTCCAGCCGAGCCGGGATGCCATCGCGCTCGAAGACATCCACAGCCCGTACGCGAACCTGATCGCCGTGCGTGCGCAGGACAAGGACAAGCCGTGGGTCAAGAAGCTCGTCACGGCTTACCAGTCGGAAGACGTGCGCCACTTCATCAAGACACAGTTCAAGGGATCGATGGTGCCGTCGTTCTAAGCGACGCATAGCAGGCAGGCGAGCGCGGCCCTATGCAGGGAGCGCTCGCCGCTACAGGTCCAATTCCCATCTTTCGATCATCTGGTCCTTGCCGAAGCGGCGCTCCGCCGTCGTGCCGGCAATCCTGAAGCCGACGCGCTCACAAAGCCGCCGCGGTGGCGCGAGGGTGCTCGCAGTCATCAGCGTAAGTTTGCTATAGCCTGCGCGCCGAGCGAACCGCTCGCATTCGCCGATCAATTGCGTGCCGATGCCCAGGCGCTGCATATCCGGCTCGACCCACAGCATGCACACCGCCGCCACCGTCGTCGATACCGCGACGAGGCACGCCGAACCGGCCACCATGCCGTCCTGCTCCGCCACCCAGCACCTCTCGCGCGCGGCATCGTTGCGCTCGATGCAATCGGCGACGACGCGCGCCAGCCATCCCTCGAACGACTGGTCCCAGCCGTGTTCCGCGGCGAACCACTGCGTCTGCCGATACATCAGCCAGCCATACTCCCCGGCACGCGGCTCGCGCAGTATCACGGATGCTTTTTTCGGCGCGTCGCCGAGCAGTCGCTCGATGAGTTTCATCGCCGCGATCAGCTGTTCCTGGGAAAGCGCGCTGCGGCCACCGATCAGGGCCAGCACTTGCGCGTCGGCGGCGGTATCGAGCGGCTCGTAGGCCGCGTGGCCGGCGGCGGTGAGGGTGATGAGGGACTGGCGCGCGTCGCAGTCGGACGGCCGGCGTGTGATCAGGTTACGCCGTGCGAAACCGGCCAGCAGGCGGCTGAGATAGCCGCTGTCGAGACCGAGTGTCCGGCCGAGCGCCGAGGCGGTTTGCGCAGGTGCGAGGACGAGTTCGCGCAGCACACGCACTTCGGTCAACGAGAACGCGCTTTCGGCGAGATGTTCATGCAGTGCACACAGACGCTGGGTGTAAAAACGGTTGAAATGGCGGACGGCCTGAGCGCGTCGCACCGCCACGGAATCAGTCAAATGCGGGTCCCTCGGAGAGTGTCGATTGCTGGGAATGCGCACTATATGGGATTGCCTGCCGATAACAAAACCGCGCCGGCAAGCGCAGCGGCTGAGTGGTACTAAAAAGGTATGTTTGACAGTGCTCCGCATTGGGCGTCATGAGCGCCACCGCGTTGCTCGCCGATAGGTTTAATACAGCCTGAATACGGGTAAATCCCTAGGCGACAATTCCGTACCGGCAGCCTTTTGGAACCGGGGGGAGCCTTATCCAACAAGGCCTTCGGACTCGTCGCATCGGATATAACCAATTTATTGACTGGTATTATGTTGGTTATATAATGGGCTCTCATTTTCGCAGGCCTAGCGCTTTCTCGACGGCCGCCGGAGTCCCATGGAAACTCGCTGGTCCGCACTGGTGCCTGACGCCCGCAACGTCACGCCGCTCTATTTGCAACTCGCGCGCAATCTGGCGACGGCGATCCACTGCGGAGTCTGGTCGGCGGGCGAAGCGCTGCCGTCCGAACGTACGCTGTCGGATGCAATCGGCGTGTCGCGCATCACCGCGCGCAAAGCCATTGAACTGCTAGTCGAGCAGGGCTTGATCCGGCGGGCGCGCGGCGCGGGCAGCTTCATCACGCCGCGCGTCGAAGATCCGCTGTCGCGGCTCACCGGCTTCACCAAGAAGATGCAGCAGCGAGGTTTCCGGCCGGACTCGGTGTGGCTCGAGCGCGCGCTGCGGGCGGCCAACCGGGACGAGCTCGTGCACCTCGGACTCTCGCCGGGCGCGGCGGTCGCGAGTCTGCGCCGGCTGCGGCGCGCGGACGGCATCGTCATGGCGGTCGAGCATTCGGCGCTGCCGGCGGCGATCGTGCCGGACCCGCAGGCGATCGGCGTATCGCTCTACAGCTATCTGGAGCAACGCGGCGCCGCCGTCGTTCGCGCGTTGCAGCACTTCCGGGCGGTGAACGCCTCGAGCGAGATCGCCTCGTTGATGGAAATCGAACCGCGCACGGCGTTGCTGGTCATTACCCGCATCGGCTACAGCGCCGATCAGCGCGCCATCGAAGTGACCGACACCTATTGCCGCGACGACTACTACGACTTCGTCGCCGAATTGCGCACGTAAATGGCGCGGCTGGCGCGGGCGCGGGCAGCCGCCCGCGAGGCAGAAGCGGCAGAAGCGGCAGAGCCGGGCGCAAGCGGCAGGCGCGACACAAGCCCCGCGGACCAGCGCAATTCAGTCACACCCGTATCACGTCTTATCAGAGAGACTCATGCTGACCGGAAACATACTGACCACCGATGGGTGGATTCACGGCACGCTCGACTACGAAAACGGCCGCATCACGGCGCTCACCGGCGAGCGCGTCGATCCGTCGACCAACGACGCGCCGTACATCCTGCCCGGCTTCATTGATCTGCACGTGCACGGCGGCGGCGGCGCCGACGTGATGGAAGGCGGCGACGCGATCGAAGTCATTGCACGAAAGCATGCACGGTACGGCACGACGAGCCTGCTCGCCACCACCATGACCGCACCGCGCGACGCACTGATGAAGGTGGTCGCCGGCTTGGGCAACAGCGCAAAAGTGCGCACGCCCGGCGGTGCGCGGGTGCTCGGCGTGCACCTGGAAGGGCCGTACATCAACCCCGGCAAGCTGGGCGCGCAACCGGACGCGGCGGTCTCGGCGGTGATGGACGAGGTGCTGACCTATCTCTCCATCGCGCCGATCCGCGTGGTCACGCTGGCGCCGGAAATTGCCGGCCACATGGACATCATTTCCGCGATGGCGGCGCGCGGCGTGCGCGTCCAGCTCGGCCATTCGCTGGGCACCTACGACGACGCGGTCGCCGCGCTCAAGCACGGGGCGTGCGGTTTCACGCATCTGTTCAACGCGATGTCGCCGCTGCATCACCGCAATCCTGGGCTCGTCGGCGCGGCGCTCGGCCATGCCGAATTCGCCGAAATCATTCCCGACCTGCTGCACGTTCACCCGGGCGCGATCCGCGCGGCCTTGCGCGCGATTCCTCGCCTGTACGTGGTGACCGACAGCACGTCGGCCACCGGCATGCCGGACGGCGAATACCGCCTCGGCAGCCAGCGCGTGACGAAGTGCCTGGGCGGCGTGCGTCTGGCCGATGGGACCCTCGCGGGCAGCACGCTGACGATGGACCAGGCGCTGCGCAATCTCGTATCGATCGGCCTGCCGATCGCCGATGTATCCAACCGTCTGTCGCGCTACGCCGCCGACTATCTCGGTCTCGAGGACCGCGGACGCATCGTCCGCGGCGCGTGGGCCGATGTGGTCGTGTTCGATCGTGAACTGACGTTGAGCGGGACTTACGTCGAAGGAGAAGCAATTGTCGAATATGCTTAAAGAGGCGCTGGCCTCCGCCGAAACGGTCGCCGCGCAACTCGCGGACACCTCGCGCGTCGCGGCCCTCGCGGCGAAGCTGGCTGAACAGCCGCGCCACGTTGCGCTGACGGTCGCGCGCGGCAGCTCCGATCATGCGGCGAGCTACTTCGCCAGTCTGACGATGAGCCGCCTGGGCGTGCCGGTCGCGTCGCTGCCGATGTCGGTCGCCACGCTGCAACAGGCGCCGCTGCAGGTGCGCGATCAGCTCGCGCTGGCGTTCTCGCAATCGGGCAAGAGCCCGGACCTGGTCGGCACGATGACCGCATTGCGCCACGCGGGCGCGTTGACTGTGGCCGCCGTGAACGCGCCGAACTCGCCGTTGGCCGACGCGTGCGAATGGCAACTGCCGCTCGTCGCGGGTCAGGAATTGAGTGTCGCGGCCACCAAGAGCTATATCGCGATGCTGTCGATTTCCGCGCAACTGGTTGCGCATTGGCAGAACGATGCCGAACTTCTCGGCGCGTTGAACACGCTGCCCGAAGCTTTGCACAAGGCAGGCAAGCTCGATTGGTCGCAAGCCGTCGACCAACTGCGCGGCATAGAGCGGATGATCGTGATCGGCCGCGGTCTGGGTCTCGCGATCGCGCAGGAAGCCGCGCTCAAACTGAAGGAAACCTCCGGTATTCAGGCCGAGGCGTTTTCGAGCGCGGAAGTGCGTCACGGCCCGATGGAACTGATCGACCGCGACTACCCGCTGCTGGTGTTCGCGCCGCGCGGACCCGAGCAGGCGGGACTGCTGCAACTCGCGCACGACATGCGGGCGCGCGGCGCGCGCGTGCTGCTCGCCGCGCCGGACGACGTGCCCGAGGCCACGTTGCCGCTGGCCGCCACCGCTCACGCGGCGCTCGACCCGATCGGCGCCATCCTGTCCTTTTACGTGATGGCCGCCGGCCTTGCCGCCGCGCGCGGGCGCAATCCCGATGCGCCGCGCCATCTCAACAAAGTCACCGAAACTCACTGACGACAAATGCAAATGCGACGTGTCGAGGAGTCCCGCTTGATGAGCCATTCTGTAGGCCAAATTGTTCTGCTTTCGCCGCTGACCGGTCCGGTCGTGCTGCTCGCGAACGTGCCCGACCCGGTGTTCTCGGGTGGCATGTTCGGCGACGGCATCGGCGTCGATCCGCTCGAAGGGCGGCTCGTCGCGCCATGCGACGGCACCGTCACCCATCTCGCGCGCACCGGTCACGCGCTCACGCTTGCGACGGCCGAAGGGGTCGAGATTTTGCTGCACGTCGGTATCGACACGGTGAATCTGAACGGCAAGGGCTTCACGCCGCGGGTCGAGCAGGGCGCGCCGGTGCGTGCCGGCGACGTGCTGATCGAGTTCGATCAGGACCAGGTCGCGTTGAATGCGCCGAGCCTCGTGTCGGTGATCGCGATCGCCAATTCGGATGCGTTCGAGATCGTCGAGCGCGCGCAAGGCGGCCTGCTCAAGGCGGGTGAGACCCCGCTGCTGCTGGTGCGCGCCCGCGCCGGCGCGGTAGCCGACGCCGCGCGCGAGGCAAGCGCGACCAACGTGACCGAGGAAGCCCGTCTGCAGATCACGCTGGTTCACGCCGGCGGTTTGCATGCGCGGCCCGCCGCGCGTGCGCGCGAAGCGGCGCGCGGTTTCGACGCACGCGTCGAAGTGCGTTATGACGGCCGCAAGGCGGCGATCGAAAGCGTGGTCGGTCTGCTCGCGCTCGGCGCGGGTGAAGGCGCGAGCGTCGAGTTGCTCGGCGTCGGCCCGCAAGCCAAAGATGCGGTCGACGCGGTCGCTCGCGAACTGACGCGCGAAGCGAGGGGCGAAGTCGAAGAGAAACCGGCGCGTCAGAGTTCCCCCGCGCCGCAAGCGGTGCCGCGTCCGGCGGGCGAAGCCAACGCGCCGAATACGCTCGCGGGCGTGTGCGCGGCGCCGGGCATTGCGCTCGGCAAGCTGGTGCGCTGGGACGACGCGGACATCGATCCACCGGAACAGGCGAGCGGCACGCCCGCCGCACAGAGCCGCCTGCTCGATCAGGCGATCGCCACCGTGGATGCCGATCTCGACACGACCGTGCGCGACGCGTCGCAGCGCGGGGCGGTCGGCGAAGCGGGCATTTTCGCGGTGCATCGGGTGCTGCTCGAAGATCCGACGCTGCTCGATGCCGCACGCGATCTGATCAGTCTCGGCAAGAGCGCCGGCTTTGCGTGGCGCGAAGCCATTCGCGAACAGATCGGAATCCTGAGCAATATCGAAGATGCGTTGCTCGCCGAACGCGCCGCCGATCTGCGCGATATAGAAAAGCGCGTGCTGCGCGCGCTCGGTTATACGAATGCTGCGGCACGCACGCTGCCGGACGAAGCCGTGCTCGCGGCCGAAGAATTCACACCGTCCGACCTGTCGTCGCTGGATCGCTCGCGCGTCACCGCGCTGCTGATGGCGCGTGGCGGCGCGACCTCGCACGCGGCGATCCTCGCGCGGCAGGCTGGCATTCCCGCGCTGGTCGCGCTCGGCGACGCGTTGCACGCAATTCCCCAAGGCGCGCAGGTCGTGGTGAACGCCAGCGCCGGCCGCCTCGAATTCGCGCCGAGCGAGCTCGACATCGAACGCGCGCGTCGCGAGCGCAACCGCCTCGCCGATGCGCGCGAAACGAATCGCCGCAGTTCGCGGCAGGCCGCCGTGACCGTCGACGGCCGCGCGATCGAAGTCGCCGCGAACATCGCCACGCTCGACGACGCGAAAGCCGCCGTCGACAATGGCGCCGATGCGGTCGGCCTGTTGCGTACCGAGTTGCTGTTCATCCATCGCGCGAGCGCGCCGAGCAGCGACGAACATCGACAGAGCTATCAGTCGATCGTCGATGCATTGCGCGGCCGCACCGCGATCATCCGCACGCTGGATGTCGGCGCGGACAAGGAAGTCGACTATCTGACGCTGCCGCCCGAACCGAATCCGGCGCTCGGCCTGCGCGGTATTCGACTCGCGCAGGTGCGCCCCGATCTGCTCCACGATCAGTTGCGCGGCCTGCTTGCGGTGCAGCCGAGCGGCGCCGTGCGCATTCTGCTGCCGATGGTCACCGATGTTGGGGAACTGATCGGCATCCGCAGGCGGATCGACGAGTTGGCCCGCGAAATGGGCCGCGCGCAGGCCGTCGAAGTCGGCGTGATGATCGAAGTGCCGTCGGCAGCGCTGCTCGCCGATCAACTGGCGCAGCACGCGGACTTCCTGTCGATCGGCACCAACGATCTGACGCAGTACACGCTTGCGATGGACCGCTGCCAGGCCGATCTCGCCGCCCAGGCCGACGGCCTGCACCCTGCCGTATTACGCATGATCGCGGCCGCCGTGCAAGGCGCGGACAAGCACGGTAAATGGGTCGGCGTGTGCGGCGCGCTGGCGGGCGATCCGGTCGCGGTGCCGCTACTCGTCGGCCTTGGCGTGACCGAGCTGTCGGTTGACCCGATCTCGGTGCCGGGCATCAAGGCGCGCGTGCGCAACCTCGATTATCAGCTGTGTCGTCAACGCGCCCAGGATGCCATGGCGCTCGAATCGGCGCAGGCGGTAAGAGCAGCAAGCCGCGAAATCTGGCCTCCGGACTGAACCCCGCGCAGCCCGTAACCCGATTCGCACACTGATTACCAATAGTGTTCAGAAGTCGCCGGAAACACAACGGCGACATTCGACCACGAGACAAGGATGGAGATATCAATGGATGGGAACCCGTTTCTGAAGATACAGCGCCTCGGACGCGCGCTGATGCTGCCGATCGCGGTGCTGCCGGTCGCCGGCCTGCTGCTGCGGCTCGGCCAGCCCGATGTGTTCAACATCAAGATGATCGCCGATGCCGGCGGCGCGATCTTCGACAACCTGCCGCTGCTGTTTGCGATCGGCGTCGCAGTCGGTTTCGCGAAGGACAATAACGGCGTCGCGGGGCTTGCGGGTGCGATCGGTTATCTGGTCCAGACCGCGGTGATGAAGGACATCAACGACAAGCTCAACATGGGCGTATTGTCCGGGATCGTGGCGGGTATCGTCGCGGGCCTGCTGTACAACCGGTACAAGGACATCAAGTTACCCGACTACCTCGCGTTCTTCGGAGGCAAACGCTTCGTGCCGATTGCGACGGGGGTGGTCTGTCTCGCGCTCGGCATCGTATTCGGCTACGTGTGGCAGCCAGTGCAAGCCGTGATCGATACGGCCGGCCACTGGCTGACCACCGCGGGCGCGATTGGCGCTTTCGTGTTCGGCGTGCTGAACCGGCTGCTGCTCGTGACAGGTTTGCATCACATCCTCAATTCGCTGACGTGGTTCGTGTTCGGCACCTTCACGCCGCCGGGCGGCGCCCCCGTGACGGGGGACCTGCACCGCTTCTTCGCGGGCGATCCGACTGCGGGCACGTTCATGACCGGCTTCTTCCCGGTGATGATGTTCGGCCTCCCGGCCGCGTGCCTCGCGATGTTCCACGAAGCGCCCAGGGAGCGCCGCGCGGTGGTCGGCGGCCTGCTGTTCTCGATGGCGCTGACCTCGTTCCTGACCGGCGTGACCGAGCCGATCGAATTCAGCTTCATGTTCCTGGCTCCGGTGCTGTACGTGATCCATGCGCTGTTGACCGGGCTGTCGCTCGCGATCTGCTCGGCGCTCGGCATTCACCTCGGCTTCACGTTCTCGGCGGGCGCGATCGACTACGTGCTCAATTACGGCCTGTCGACTAAAGGCTGGTGGGCGATTCCGATTGGTCTGGTGTACTCGGTGTTGTACTACGGGCTGTTCCGCTTTTTCATCCGCAGGTTCAACATGGCGACGCCGGGCCGCGAACCCGCTACCGCCGACGAGCAGGTCGATTCGTTCGCGACGGGCGGCTTCGTGTCGCCGACAGCCGGTGCTGCGGTGCCACGTGCGCAGCGTTATATCGCAGCGCTTGGCGGCGCGTCGAATCTGTCGCTGGTGGATGCATGCACTACGCGCCTGCGCCTGTCGGTGGTCGATCCAGACAAGGTGTCCGAGAGCGAACTGAAATCGATCGGCGCGCGCGGTGTGCTCAAGCGCGGCGCGACCAGCGTGCAGGTGATCATCGGACCTGAAGCGGACATCATCGCGGATGAAATGCGCACGGTGATCGCGCAAGGCGGTGGCGGTGCAGTGAAGGCGGAGGTCGCCGCTGCCGCTGTTCCCACTGCAGTAGCGGCCCCCGCGGCGCCTGCGACCGCTCCTGCCGCTACGGATGCACAAGCCGGTCCGCTCGATCCCGACCCGCTGCGCTGGCTCGCGGTGTTCGGCGGGGCGGGCAACGTGGTGTCGCTGGATGCCGTCGCGTCGACGCGTCTGCGTATCGTCGTGCGCGATCCGTCGTTGGTCGATCGGCAGCGTCTAACTGCGCTCGATACGGCGTGGGTCTCGACCGACACGTTCCATATCGTCGTTGGCGACGCTGCGCCGCGCTATGCCGCGAAGCTGGCGATGCGCATGACGCAAACCGGCGGCGGCGCAACGCCGTTGCCGGCGTAATCCAAGCGGTACTGGGTCAGCGCGCCGCGCTGGCCTCTCGTTGCATCGCGATTTTGCGAGCGGATGTCGCGCGACCTGTCGCACAGTGTGCGATTGCGTCGCAAGCGGGCCGCGTTCGTCCCGTATTGCTATCTTGAAAAGTGCGATGGACATCCGTCTTCCCGAACTGACGTCGGGCGGCGAACGCGAGCGGGGCGGGCCGGCGCCAGGCGGCCCGATAAGAAAAGCCCCGCCGTCTTGCGAGGGCGGGGCTTGCCGTTGGCTGGCGCGCCGGACGAACCGGCGGGCTCGATCGGTTTCAGGCCTTACGCATATTCGGTCAACGCGCCACGCATCTTCTTCATTGCGCTCGCTTCGATTTGCCGGATACGTTCGGCGGACACGCCGAATTCGTCGGCCAGTTCGTGCAGCGTTGAACCGCCCGAGCCGTCGTCTTCCACCTTCAACCAGCGCGCCTCGATGATGCGGCGGCTGCGGGCGTCGAGTGCCTCCAGCGCATTCGCGATACCGTCGCTTTGCAGCCGGTCGCGCTGACGCGAAGCCAGGACGGCCGTCGGCTCGCTATGCGAGTCGGCCAGATAGGCAATCGGCGCGTACGACTCTTCGCCGTCCTCGACCTGGCCTTCCAGCGCAATATCGCCGCCCGACAGGCGCGTTTCCATTTCCGCGACTTCTTCCCGCTTGACGTTCAACTCTTTGGCCAGACCTTCGATCTCGTCCGGCGTGAACGCGCCCAGCCCTTGCTTGTGGCTGCGCAGGTTGAAGAACAGCTTGCGCTGCGCCTTGGTGGTGGCGACCTTCACCATCCGCCAGTTGCGCAGGATGTATTCGTGGATCTCCGCCTTGATCCAGTGCATGGCGTACGACACGAGGCGCACGTTCTGCGCCGGATCGAAGCGTTTCACGGCCTTCATCAGGCCGATATTGCCTTCCTGGATCAGGTCGGCGTGCGGCAGTCCATAGCCCAGATAATTGCGCGCGATCGACACGACCAGCCGCAGGTGAGACAGCACGAGACGGCGCGCGGACTCGAGGTTGTCCTGCTCGCGAAATTCGGTGGCGAACTGGCGTTCTTCCGCCGGCGTCAGCATCGGAATCCGATTAACGGCCTGGATGTAGGCGTCGATATTGCCCAGTTGACCAGGCAGCAGCGAGGAATGCGAGAGCGCCAGTGCACCTGCCGAAGCGGCCTTAGCCGACGACGGGCTCAGAGTACTCGGAAGGGTCATTGCATGGCTCACGTATAAAACTCCTTTGGAATCAGACAAAAGCGTACTCGGTAAACGACTCCAGCGATGGATGTTAGCACTCTGATTTGCCGAGTGCTAATACTTAGAGCCGGTAGGGGCATCCGAGTTCCGCGCTTCTCTATCAGAGTTTGAAATCTGATAGTCATTATACGCCCCCTCGGCTTGCCGCGCAGAGAGCGGACCGATTGCGGGCTCCGGGCTTCGGGTTCTTATAAAAGGCCAGTGCGGTAGGAATTTAGAGTGAAAAATTGCGGGAATGATTGCTGCTCCCAACGATTCGTCGACCGGGAAGCATGGGGGACGCGAACGGCTGCCGTGGTAAGAACGTTGATCGAACATGGGTGTACGGATGGCCAACAACAGTGTTTTGCGTCGACTGGCTGTACAAGGCGTTGCGACGGCGCTGTCGTGTGCGGCGTGCGGAGCAGCGTCGGCTGATCCGTTAGGCGTGCAGGTGGCCGCCGGAGTAGCCGATCACCATGCCAAAAAGATCGACTTCGGCGTGGCCTGGGATCCCGGACTCACGTGGTGGCAAATCGGCGACTGGCACTTCTCGCTGATCGGCGAATTCCACGTGGCCTGGTGGCACACCAACGAAGGCGACGTCCACGAGAACATTGGCGAAATGGGCGTGACGCCGATGATCCGCTTCATCAAGGGAACCGGGTCGCTGCGCCCATTCGTCGAGGTGGGCGCGGGCATCCGCGTGCTGACGAGCCCGCGAATTTGCTCGGACTTCACGCTCGGCACCGCGTTCCAGTTCACCGAAACGGCCGGCATAGGGGTGCAGTTCGGCAGCCGCCAGCAATATCTGGCCGGCTACCGCTTTCAGCATATTTCGAACGGCGGTATCAAAGAGCCGAATCCTGGTATAAATTTCAGCCAGCTATATTTGCAATATAACTTCTGACAGCCGTGGCCATCGTCGGCCCACCGGTGCGAGGGGCTGAGCAATGCTGGCAAAGATAATCGAAGCGATTCGCGGGCTCGAGCGAGAGCGCTTCCGTGCGATGGTCGACGGCGACGGACAATCGCTCGACACGCTGCTCGCGGACAACGTCAGCTATGTCCACACGAACGGCAAACGTGAAACGAAGCGACAGTTTATCGACGGGATTACCGGCGGACGCCGCCGCTACAGGCAAATCGAGGTGCAGTCGCAGGACGTGCTGGCGGTGGGACGCGAGACCTGTCTCGTCACCGGTCGCGCGTTGATCGAAATGGAGGCGAATAACGGTGCGCTGCTGTTTCCGATTGCCTATACGGCGATTCACACGCAGGAGCATGGACAATGGCGTCTGATCGCGTGGCAGGCCACACGGTGCGCGCTGGAGTGAGTCGTTGAATTCGCTTCACTCCATGCGGAACGATTGGACGGCAACTCGCGTTGCCAATGTGCGGCACTGCGCCCGACATGCGCCAGGCAATCGCGACGCAGGCCGTGCGAAGCCGACCGAAGGCGATTCGCAGCACGTTCGAAACCGACCGC
This sequence comes from Paraburkholderia suaedae, assembly GCF_040812055.1. NCBI lineage: Bacteria > Pseudomonadati > Pseudomonadota > Betaproteobacteria > Burkholderiales > Burkholderiaceae > Paraburkholderia > Paraburkholderia suaedae. Next base: position 158,409 of record NZ_JBFOAH010000016.1, read on the forward strand.
ATGCGCCTGACTCGGGCGGTATAAAGCGGCGCATCGCGCCGTAGCATCTCGTAGAGCCGCCGCTTTATGCGTGCAGACGTGGGCAGGCAGGCGCGGCAGGCAGCGACTCACGCAGCGCGCGTCAGACCGGTATTTTCGCGACGTCCACGATCAGTTCGACCTGCCGTTCGAGGGTGCTCGGCACCGGCGCTTCGCCGCGCAGCACGGCGGCGATCCACGCGGCCGTGGTGGCTGCGTCGCGCGCTTCGGGCAAGTCGACTTCCGGCGCATCGGGCGACGAGCGTTGGTGCGGCACGCGCGTTTCGCACACGCCGTCATGCAGCCAGTCCACCTGCACCTGACGCCGCGTATCCGCCACCGCTTCGCCTTCGGTGCCACGCGCGAGCAGCGCGCCGCCCACAGCGGCCTCCGGATGAGAATTGAACAGTTGCGTGAGGCTGTCGCGATACGGCGGATGCGTGTAATTGACGAGGCGTAGTCCAGCCGGTGTGAACGGCTGCAGAATCTTGACCAGCGTATGCGTCGAATTGCGCACCCCCATGCGCGCGCGCAGCGCGAGAAGGCGCGCGAGCTTCGGCGCGAGCACGTCGATCGGCGCGAACGCGAGACGGCGCTCGGCCAGGCCATCTTCGATATCCGCGTGCGAGCGCGCGTGCGGAACCTTCAGGTGGGCGAAAATTTCGGCGCTCGTCACGCGGCCGGCGTCTTCCGTCACGCCGTGCAGTAGCACCGGCACGCCTTCGCGCGCCAGCAGCAGCGCGAGCAGCGGCACGAGGTTAGGCTGCTTGCGCGCGCCGTTGTAGGTGGGAATCGAAACGGGCCGGAAACTGCCATGCGGCAAGTGGATCGGCTCGAACGACGCATGCGCGGCAGCCAGCATCGCGGCGAGTTCGTCGGCGGTTTCGCCTTTCACGCGATACGCGAGCAGCACCGCGCCGAGCTCGAGCTCGCCCACGCGGCCGTCGAGCATCGCGCTGTAAAGCGAGCGCGTATCGTCGGCGGTGAGTGCGCGCGCGCCATGCGGGCCGCGGCCGATTTCCTTGATGAAGCGGGCGCAGGGGAAAGGGGGGGCGGTGGCGGTGTCGGTCATCGGGCGTATCAGGCGAAATTGGGGGCGAGGCGGCGTGCCGTCACGGTATGCAGGGGACGCTGTCCGATGTGAGTATCGCATCTATGGCAACGCGGCGAGCGCGCGGGCGAGGCTGACGGTCGTCGCGCCCCGCTTTTGCGTGAGCGTGCCGCAGACGCGCGCAACTCGCCTGGCTGCGGGTTACACTCCATGTTTCAGCGTCGCGTCGGCGGCAAAATCAAACAACGGAGAACGGGATGAGTTACGTATTTGTACCGCCACCGCAGCCGGCGGTGCCAGTTGTCGGGTCCAGCGAACAGTTTGCGGTGCGTCGCATCTACTGCGTGGGGCGCAACTATGAGGCGCATGCGCGCGAGATGGGTCACGATCCCGAACGCGAGCCACCGTTCTTCTTCACCAAGCCGGCCGATGCGGTGCTGTACGTCGCGCCCGGCAGGACTGGCGAGTTCCCGTATCCGGCCCAGTCGAAAAACGTCCACTTCGAAATGGAACTGGTGGCCGCGATCGGCAAAGGCGGCAAGAACATTCCGGCTGAGAGCGCGCTCGACCACGTGTACGGCTACGCGCTCGGTCTCGACATGACGCGCCGCGACCTGCAGGCCGAAGCCAAAAAAATGGGGCGTCCGTGGGATACCGCGAAGGGATTCGATCACTCTGCGCCGCTCGGCCCGATCCATCCTGCCACGACGGTCGGCCATATCGGCAAGGGTGCGATCTGGCTGTCCGTGAACGGCGAGGAAAAGCAGCGCTCGGACGTGTCGCAACTGATCTGGTCGGTGGCCGAGACGATCGCGTATCTGTCGACGCTGTTCGAATTGCAGCCGGGTGACCTGATCTTTACGGGCACGCCCGACGGGGTCGGCGCGGTGGTGCAGGGCGATCTGATGAAGGGTGGCGTGGACGGGCTCGGCGAATTCAGCGTGCGCGTCGTCTGATGAACGGTGGCTCGGCGGAGACAGACAACATGAAGCTCTACAGCTATTTCCGGAGCTCGGCGTCGTACCGCGTGCGCATTGCGCTGAACGTGAAGAATCTGCCGTACGACTATGTGCCGGTGCATCTCGTGCGCGGCGGCGGAGAGCAACTGAAGCCCGAATATCGCAAGCTCAATGCGGACGGCATCGTGCCGACGTTAATCGACGGCAACGAGGTGATGCCGCAGTCGCTGGCGATCATGGAGTACCTGGAGGAGACGCATCCTGAGCCGCCGTTGCTGCCCAGGACGCCGGCCGACCGCGCGTACGTGCGGGGGGTGGCGTTGCAGGTTGCGTGCGAGATCCATCCGCTGAACAATCTGCGCGTGCTCAGGTATCTGAAGCATACGCTGTGTGTGGACGACGACGCGAAGGACGCGTGGTATCGGCACTGGGTTGAAGCGGGCTTCGCGACGCTGGAAAGCCATCTGGCCGGCGACTCGCGCACCGGCAAGCTGTGTTTCGGCGACGCGCCCACGCTCGCCGATGCGTGCCTGATCCCGCAGGTGTTCAACGCGCAACGCTTCAAGGTGGATACGGCAAAGTTTCCGACGATCCAGCGCATTTACGACCACGCCATGCAGATAGATGCCTTCGCCCTCGCCGCTCCCGCGGCACAGCCGGACGCCGAATGAACTGCCGTTGATTTGACGCGCGCCAATGAAAAAAGGGCACTTGTTTGAGTGCCCTTTTGCCTTGCCCGCCGGCGGCGATGCTGGACTCGCGTTCAACCGCCCAGCAACGCGTCCGAAAACTCTTCCGCGCTGAACGGCTGCAAATCCTCGACCTTCTCGCCCACCCCGATGAAATACACCGGGATTGGACGTTGCCGCGCGATCGCGGCGAGGATGCCGCCCTTCGCAGTGCCGTCGAGCTTGGTGACGATCAGGCCCGTGAGCCCGAGCGCGTCGTCGAAGGCCTTCACTTGTGCGAGCGCGTTCTGGCCGGTGTTCGCGTCGATCACCAGCAGCACCTCGTGCGGCGCGCCGTCGTGCGCCTTGCCGATCACGCGCTTCACCTTGCGCAGCTCTTCCATCAGATGCAGTTGGGTCGGCAGACGGCCGGCCGTGTCTGCCATCATCACGTCGATTCTGCGCGCGCGCGCGGCGCCGACCGCGTCGAAGATGACCGCCGCCGGGTCGCCGCCTTCCTGCGACACCACGGTCACGTTGTTGCGCTGGCCCCAGATGGCCAACTGCTCGCGCGCGGCGGCGCGAAACGTGTCGCCCGCGGCCAGCAGCACTGATTGATTGAAACTTTGCAGATGCTTGGCGAGCTTGCCGATGCTGGTTGTCTTGCCCGCACCGTTGACGCCCGCGATCATCATCACGAGCGGCTGTGCGCGGCCGAGCATCAGCGATTTTTCGAGCGGCTTGAGCAGATCGACCAGCAGTGTGCGCAGCGCGACCTTGACCTGTTGCGGATCGGTGAGACGTTCGATGCGCACTTTTTCGCGCAACGATTCGAGCAGGAATTCGGTCGCCTCGACGCCCGCGTCCGACATCAGCAGCGCGGTTTCCAGTTCTTCATACAGATCGTCGTCGATCTTCGCGCCGACGAAAATGCCGGTCAGGCTCGAACTGGTTTTGGACAGGCCGGTCTTCAGGCGCGTCAGCCATGAGCGTTTGGCGTTCGCGTCGGGCAACGGCGGCGGGACGATCTCGACCGTCTCGAGCGCGGAGTCCGCAGGCTCGGGCTGTAGTAGTTCAATGGCGGGCGGGATGGCCGGTGTCGTGTCCGCGCTGAGCGGCGCAGGCGGCGTGACAGGTGCGATGGGCGCGTCAGGCATACCCGGCGCGTGTGCGACGGCCTGGGGCGTAGCGACTTCCGGCGCGGCCTGCGATTCGTCTTGCCCGGTATCGGACTCTTTCGAACCCTTGAATCGTTTGAAAAAGCTGAACATGATCTGGCGTGGTGAGAGCGCGCGCCGATGCGCGCGACCGGTACGTAACCGGCGTGTGCGGCAGGCAGCGTTGCAATGCGGGATGCAAGGCGCTGGAAGCCGCACATTTTATCAGGCGCGCCGGCGCCCGTCGTATCGGCCGATCGGCCAGGGTGGACGCGCGGCGCCCCTGTGGTAACGTTGGCGCTCCGGCCCGGATGCATTGCCATCGTGGGCGCTTTTGATAACGTCACTGAAACTGCATGCCCCGCTCCGTACCTTCACGCGCCCATGGCGCATCGTCCAAAGGCGGCAAGCCGCACGCCATTCGTATCATCGGCGGCGACTGGAAGCGCACGCCTTTGCCCGTGCTCGATCTCGATGGCTTGCGCCCCACGCCCGACCGCGTGCGCGAAACGCTGTTCAACTGGCTCGGCCAGCGCCTGGACGGCCAGCGCTGTCTGGACCTGTTCGCCGGCAGCGGCGCGCTCGGCTTCGAGGCCGCGTCGCGCGGCGCGGCGCGGGTGCTGATGGTGGAGCGCAATGCGCGAGCCGCTGGCCAGTTGCGCGCCAATCAGGAACGGCTGGCTGCCCGCACGATCGAAATCGCAGAGGCCGACGCTTTGCGTCTTGCCGCGAGTCTCGCCCCCGGCTCATTCGATGTCGTATTCCTCGATCCGCCGTTCGACGGTGACCTGCTCGGCAGGGCGCTTCCGCTGGCCGTGCCGCTCGTTAGTGCGGAAGGTTTTCTTTATGTGGAGTGCGGCGCAGCGCTCGAACTCGACTCTAACGATGCGCTCTCGAGTTGGAAAATCGTCCGGCAAGGAAAAGCGGGCGCGGTCCGCTTTCATTTGCTGCAGCGCGAAAATGAGGAATAATGCGCGTTCCAAAACAAGCGCCGGGCGGGTTGCCGCCACAAGCGCGGTCGGTGCCAAATGCGTCGCATGGACGCTTTGACGTGCCCATTTGAGTGAAGAGAGGAGAAGTCTCATGGTAGTCGCCGTGTACCCGGGCACGTTTGACCCGCTGACGCGCGGTCACGAAGACCTCGTTCGGCGCGCGTCGAGCATCTTCGACACGCTGGTGGTGGGCGTTGCCGACAGCCGCAACAAGAAGCCATTTTTTACGTTGAAGGAGCGGCTCGACATCGCGCATGAGGTGCTCGGGCACTACCCGAACGTCCAGGTGATGAGCTTCAAGGGCCTGCTAAAGGACTTCGTGCGTAGCAACAATGCGCGGGTGATCGTGCGGGGCTTGCGCGCGGTGTCGGACTTCGAGTACGAGTTTCAGATGGCGGGCATGAACCGTTATTTGCTGCCGGACGTCGAGACTATGTTCATGACGCCGTCCGATCAGTACCAGTTCATCTCGGGGACCATCGTGCGTGAAATCGCGCAACTGGGCGGTGACGTCAGCAAGTTCGTGTTCCCGTCGGTCGAAAAATGGCTGCATGAGAAGGTCGCCGCGCTGGAGCCGGACGGCGGTGCATCAGCGGCGCAACCGTAACCGGCGTGAACTGTCGGTTTGAGGGTTCGAAGCCGGCTTTAGCCGGGTGAAGTGAGAGAAGTATGGCCTTGATGATTACAGACGAGTGCATCAATTGGCTGTCCTCAGCAATTTTTGTGCCAACCGTCCATTCAGGCTCTTCTAGCGTTTCCAATTGCCAGAAATTATCCGCTTGCAACTCAAATGCAACTCAGAGGGAAAATGGCAACTTTCAGCCAACGAAATGGCCCTTGGCAAGTAAAAATTGGCCGCAAAGGATTTCCTGCAATATAAGTCGTTTTCGACAAAAACAGAACGGCAGGTTGGGGCTCGCGCAGTTGAAGCGGCAATGGACGATGGAACTTGGGGTCGATCCTGCTGGCACAACCGACATTACATTTCGTAATCTGCTGGGGCGATACAAAGAGTCGGTTACACAGACAAAGCGCAGCAGGCCCAGTGAAGAATACCGGATCGGCAAAATGATGCGCCACAAGATTGGCGAGTACAGCATCCGGAATCTCACGACGAGCGTGCTGGCCGACTACCGCGATCAACGTCTCAAAGAAGCATCTAATTCATGCGTTTGTCGCGAGCTCGCGACTATCAGCGCAGTTATCACGCATGCGCAGCGTGAATGGGGTCTCTGCATCAACAATCCGGCAAAGCTTGTGAAGAAGCCGCGATTGCCGCCTGGTCGAAACCGTCTCTTGAAACCTGCAGAGCTTGATCGGCTGTTGCATGAGCTGAATGCAGAGCGTCACGAGTTCCGGAGCAAGTGGCTTGTGCCGCTCGCGAATCTTGCACTCGAGACAGCGATGCGACCGGGCGAATTGCTCTCGCTCGAATGGAAGTACATTGATTTCGAAGAGCGGACAGCCTATCTGCCCATCACAAAAAACGGAAAAGACCGATATGTGCCGCTGAGTAGCGCAGCCATCGCGATTCTGGAAAATCTGGAGCGTGTTGACGAGCGTGTCATCCCGATCAGCCAAAACGTCGTGTTGTGTGCATGGCCGCGCGCATGCAAACCTGCTGGTATCGAAGATTTTCACTTTCACGATCTGCGACACATGGCAACAACAAAGCTTGCGAAGAAACTCCCCAACGTGATCGAACTCGCATCGGTAACAGGGCATTCCAACGTTCAAATGCTGAAGCGGTATTACCATGTATCTGCAAGCGAGCTAGCTCAAAAGCTCGGCTGAGAACCCAAAGGGATCTGTCTTCTGTTCGCACTACTAAGTCGTGTACAGCGTAAACACGGAATCGCGACGAAAAAGTTGTTGTCCGTGTAAGCGTCGCCCCTCGGTCTGCAAGTGAAAAACCAAAGGGCGACATGGAGCTGATCGGGATCAAATTGGTTTAGAGTTGAGCTTCGCCAATTGCTGTTGCGTCTTCTGTAGTTTCAGACGCAGCTCTGATGCCTTTGCGGCTCGCGTTGCACGCTTGGCCGCTTTTTTTGTGCGTCGACCTGCTGTTTCTGCAGATCGACTTCTCCGATGATTTCGATGTATCGCATGATTGCTACCTCCTCGCTGATATTTATGAACGCGAGGAAGTAGCGTTGCCGGTCATTTTGCTGCGAAGCCGGAGCGCATCGTTGCACTAACGGCTTCGAGCTGCGTATCCAGTTCGCCGGCTGCAACGGCAGCTTTCAGCGCATCAAGTGTCGGGATCAACTCCTTGATTGTGCCAACCTCGATGGCCGATTTGCCCTTCGCCAGTTCGAGCGTCTTGGCACCATAGCGGACAGACATACAGAGCTTGCCGTTTTCGGCAGTGAACCACCATGCACGAACACGCTTCGGGCTTTCCATATTTCGGCGTTCACCCGTTTCTGCGTCCTTGACCGATCGAAAGCGTGTTGGATGGAAAGGCTTTCCTTCCTGCTGCGCTTTCGCCAGTTCCGTCTGTTCCAAGATTTTCGCGATCAGGCGGTTACGGCGCTGCACGATTTGCGGCAAAGCACCGGGACGTTTCGTTGCTACCAGCTTCAGATTGTTCAGCGTGCTCATGTAATCCTCTCCTGTGATGTGTATGTCGGAGAGGATGCGTTCCACCAGCTAAGAGATCAAGAAAAGAATGACACATAATTCGCATATCTAATCGAACTTACGAGGTGGAGTGTAGATCGGCCGAATCCAACAATAGCAGCTGGCCCGTTCAGCTAGCTCGCTCAACGGATTGCCTTCGACTGGGCCGACTTTATGACGCCCTTCAACTCGCAGCGACGCTCCGATGGGCTATGTGCATACGGCAACTGGTTGCGCATCCGCGTCTCAACCTCATTCGAATCTAGTCCAGCGCGGAAATAGGAACAGGCAAGAACGAACCATTCGTGATGGCCCTCACCAGCAGCGCATTGTTGCCAGCGCGCTTCTGCACGTTCGATAATTCGTTCCCTTTTGTTGTTCTGGGCATCGGCTTTTTCGCATGCAGCGTTGTGGCGCCCATTTATTGCATCGATCAAAGCCTTCAGTTTTGCGCCTCTGTTGACCGTAGTTTCGACTTCGACATATTCGGGCAGCTCGACGGTTACGTTTTCGATTGCGTGAAGTACGTTCCATACGGGCTGATGCCAATACTTGGTATCTAAGAACGACCACTTTTTTCCGGATACGGACTGGCAAGGAGCATAGTAAAAGCTGTTGGCAGGGCGCTTGCTGACGTCAAGGCCAGAATTTCTGGCTTGCTCGGCTTTATTGGGAGAGCGACCGACGAACCAGCCATCTGAACGCACCCGATCTGCGAGGACGTCCCAAAGCGCTTCGGCAATCTCAACCGTTACAGGTCTGTCGAATGGGATCACGATACGGAAACGCAGAGTGTTTTCCTTGCCGTTGTTGAAGCTGTTGTAGGTAAAGTGCTTGATGTCGCTGAAGATCGCGCTTGCCTGTTTCCACGACAGTGTCAACGGCACTCAGGAATTGATACAGTTTCTGTCGGCATCGGCACTTCAGATTTGATACACCGGGTTGTAGTGTTATTGCGGTGCCGACCGCACTCCGTTGGCGGCGTTCTGCTTTGTTGTAGTCGATCTCTTCGAAACCAGGCCGGCTCGGCGCTTGTCGCGTAGACGATAGCTCTCGCCCTGGATCGCTACAACGTGGGCGTGATGCAACAGCCGGTCGAGCATGGCAACAGTGAGCGTTGCATCATCGGCGAATGTCTGGTCCCATTGCCCGAACGGAAGATTGCTGGTTACGATCAGACTGCCACGCTCATACAGTTTGGCGATTACCTGGAAGAACAGGTTGGCTTGCTCACGGCTCATCGGCAAGTAGCCGATCTCATCGATGATCAACAGCCTGTACGGGTTGACGAACCGTTTGAGGGCGTCGCCCAGCTGATTCTGCCGATGTGCCGTGGTCAATATCATCAACAGGTCCGCTGCCGTAATGAAGCGCACCTTGATTCCAGCTTGCGTTGCCGCGTAGCCAAGTGCCATTGCAATGTGCGTTTTGCCGGTGCCACTCGGTCCGAGCAATACGACGTTCTCGTTGCGCTCCAGAAACGCAAGGCTCGCCAGTTCCTGGACCTGCGATTTCGGCACGCCACTGGCTGCTGCGAAGTCGAAACCATCCAGGGTCTTGATCGTCGGGAAGCCTGCCAGACGCGCAAACGTCGCACGCTGTCTGACGAGCCGCGCTGTGTGCTCGGCTTTCAATACCGATTCCAGAAACTCCGTCAGGTTCACTTCGTCGGCGATCGCTTTTTGCGCAAGGTGAGGCAAGGCGTCCGCAAGGGTCGTGAGCTTAAGTTGAGCGCATAGCTGCGCCACGCGTTCGTGTGCGATGTTCATGCGGCAGCCCGAATCAGCTGGTCGTACACGGACAGCGGATGCTGTAGCGGGGACAGCCACTCGTGGAATCGCTCGCGCAACTCTTGTCCGCTCGCCGGTGTCGTTGCTGGCAACAGCGCCGGATACGGTGGCGGCACGCTTTGCAAGGCCGTCTGCTCCACAAGCAGTTGCTCGCCGGGACTCAACCGGGTCGTCGTTCCATGTATCCGGACATGCGCAACTTCGCGCAGCCAACGCCATACTTCAGTGTTGGCGGTCGTCACGTCCAGTTCGACGTTGGCCGCCTTGAACTGAGCGGCCAACGGCACGTAAAAACTGCGGCGCAAATACCCGTTCATCCGCTCGACCTTGCCTTTGGTCTTCGCGCGATAGGGTCGACAAAGCTGCGGCTGGAATCCATAGTGCCGGGCAAAGTCGAGAAAACCCGGCTGGAAACGGTGCTGCTTCGGACCGTATGCATCCCGCTCGATTACAACGATCTTCATATTGTCATACAGCGCGCGGCGTGGCACACCGCCGAACCAGTCGAAACAGTTGGCGTGACACCTCAGCAAAGTCTCGAGCCGCATGTCGCAAACGAATTCGACATATGTCGCACGGCTATAGCCAAGAGTGGCCACGAATGCGAACAGATTCGCTCCTTTGCGCCTGCGGAACTCGACCCAGTCGACCTGCATCTGATCGCCTGCGGCAGTCTCGAATCGCACTAGAGGATCTGGCGCCGGTACAGGCCGTAATGTGGCAACGAACTTGCGCACGATTCTCTCGCCGCCGTCGAAACCCTTCGACTGAATCTCGCGCCACAGAACTGTCGCTGGTATCCAGTCCGGTGATGCCGCTGCGATCCTCGCGCGTAGATAGGCCTCGAACGGTTTCAGTATCGACTCGCGCGGAGTCGCTGCGGGCCGAAACGTCGGCGCATCCTGCGACGACAGATACTTCCGTACCGTGTTGACTGAGCAGCCAACCTCACAAGCAATGGCACGCAGGCTCTTACCCTGCTTGTGCAATATCCTGATCTGCATGTATCCCTCGTACGAGATCATCGCCGCTCAAAGCGGCCATTATCCCTTCGTCGAGGTGTATCAATTCCTCAGTGCCGACGGTGTATCAATTTACAGGTGCCGATGACAACAGCATGCCGCTATCAAAATCAAGCTGGATTCCCGTGACGTATTCAATGTCTGTCTTGGTCTTGGTCCGACTGTCGGACTTGAAGGACACGAAGTTCAACAGCGAGTTGTCCTTCTTGCTTCTGTACTTGACCTCAAAAGCCTCTGTGAAAAGCGCAAGCACTTCGTCCCAACGAGCCGCTGTAGCAGAAGGGAGTTCGTTGTTACGCGAATAGACCGATGACTCGTGAGTAACAATAATGCCTTCGTCTATGGTATTTTTTGTTACTCGGTCTAAGGCCTGCTGGTATGCATTCTTCCGCTGATCGGATTCATTCTTGCGCTCATTCTGGCTTTTCTTGATTTGTTGTTTGGGGCGACCTCGTGTCTTTTGAGCTTCGTCCCATGCGCTTTCGACCTTATTGAGGGCGAACATCTTTGCGTTGGGGAACAGGTCACTGAGAAAGTCAGCCTGATCTTTGTCGCCAACCACGATACGGACCGTTTCCGTTGAGTGTGGCACACGTAGCGATGTTCGCATCACAACCTGATACAGTGTCTCCAGCGATTTCGCACGCTTTAGACTGCGGTCATCGACGCCAAATCTCCGCGCGACAAATTCGAAGTGTGCAGGGACGTCGTTAAGTGCGCTGAGAAAGGCGATGTTATTGACTTCACGGTATTCGTTGATGCCGTGGCAGATGTTGCTGATACGCGTGCTGTTCTTAACCTTCCATTCGGAATCGTCCACATCGTTGTTTGCGACCCATAGAGACCGCTCGCCTTGGAACAGTTCGTCTACAGAAACGCTAAGGTTGTCAAATCGATTCAATGCTTTATCGCGTACACTCTTCGACCACGTGCAGCCAGAAAAATAGTGGATTTCGATGCGACGATTGGCAAGCTCCGTGTGGGCCTTCTTGAGCACGAATTTTTTGTCGTCCTCGAATTCGACGCCGTAGTGTTCCCACAACGCATACATCATGGATGACTTCGCGTTCGCACCCATGATGCGGCACGCATTCCAGCCATGGAATGCGTCTGGCATCAAGATGGTGTGCATCTGCAACTGATATTCGTTGTAGTCGCGTGTGTTCCATCTGGCCTTGTTTAGGTACTTTTTTCGACCCACATTAAGCGCAGCGCCGAGAAAATCGCGAACGTCCTTGCCCTTCAGAAAAATGTCTGTCCCCGCCAAACCAGCTTCGAGCATCTCTTCCAGCAGAACATTGCTGCCCGGTCGGACGCTGAACTCAAGGAGATTGTTGTCGTCGAAGTCGGTGACGTCGAAATGCTGCTCGATGAACTCGTGATGCTTCTTCACATTTAGGTAGGTTGTGCTATCCACCTGAGGAATTTCATCGAAGAACAGGTGAAGCTTGCGGCGGGTGGCGTCGCTCACGTGGTGCTGATTCGCAAAGAACGTGTGATGCGTCGTGATGACCACGCCGCCTGTCTTCTGGCCCGCTAGCTTGCGAGCCGCCTGCTGATAGACCGCATATGTTTTGCCGGCCATTTTGGGATCGTCATTCAAGACGTAGGTGACGGAAACGCCGAGCTTTTCGAGTTGAGCGGTCGTCTCCTCGCAGAGTCGCTTGGTGGGCTGTGCGATTACAACTTGAGGTCAGCGGCGTGTGAGCCGCTGATATGACTGATCATCGCTTGGGTCTTGCCTGAGCCGCAGACTCCATCGACGAGATAGATTTTGGTTGTGTCGTCCATATTTTTATTGTTGTAAGACTGTTAGATGACGGGAGCGCTCCCGACCTACCTATGTAGCAGATGACCGTAGCTATCCAAATCGAATGTGGGGCTGTAACCCCCCGCTTCCGATGCGCTCTAACAGTGTTCAACAATAAGATTGGATTGACCCAAGGCGGGTCTTCAGATTGCTGCAACAGGAATTGCTCCTGCCACGTCTATTTATGAAGCCGCAGCGCTGCAGATACTGCGTACATATCTGGAGGTCTACGGGGCGACAGGCAGCAGCGTTCCTAGCTGGCTCCCTGATATTTCACATGCCCGGTCAACGAACGCCCCAGTTCGCCGGCAGTGCGAAATCAAAGCAATTAGTGAAAAGCTTTGCTTCTCGCGTAAGTACTTGTTTCTTCTGACTGCGCAGGTAATTCACGCGCTTGTTGATTTCCATAACCAAAGAACACATCCTCTGACGCAGGAAATTCATTGCTTTCGGAGATCAGCAAGTGAAGCAGGCAAAAACTTTGACCGAAAAAGAACTCAAGCAGGTGCTGACCTACATCTCGTTGCATCGGCACGCGGCACGTAATCGGGCCATGCTGTTGTTGACGCATTGGGCAGGTATGCGCGTTGGCGAAGTCGCTGCGCTGCGCATTGGTGACGTGGTAAATGCCGACGGGCTCGATCAAGTCCGAAATTCGCTTGTTGGCGGAGCAGACAAAGGGGCGTCACGCGCGGACCGTATTTCTCGGGCAGCGGCTTCGCAAGGAGCTGGCGCAGTACGTGGCGACGCTCAAATGTCGGTCAACCGACAAGCCACTTTTCAATACGCAGAAGCGGGCCCGGTCACAGCGAACACGATGTGCCAGCATTTTCACTGGCTATACAAGGAAGTCGGTATCGACGGTGCGAGCAGCCATTCGGGTCGACGCACGTTCATCACGAATCTGGCGAACAAGGGTGTTGGCGTTCGCGTGCTGATGTCGCTTGCCGGACACCGCAACATTTCTACGACTCAGGTTTACATCGACGTTAACGACGAGATGCAGCGGGCAGCGGTCGATCTGGTGTGAAGCATCTCGATTAAATCGAGTTGCGTAGCATGGGCTGATATGAGCTTGACTACGGCGAGTCCTTCAGTCGGACTTGCCGGTTTAACCAGGATGCTCAAGTTCTCTGCGAGATTGCCGATATACACCATTCGTCAGTAGACGTACGGCTCAAAAAATATCGGGAATTCGCTTGAGAAGCACGGAGATCGCTGCCGCCATGGGCGGCTTTACATTGGCGTTGGCTTGCCAGCATGTTTCGGCACAAAGTTCGGTTACGCTGTACGGCATGACGGATCTGAGCACCCGTTATCTGACGAATGCTGATGCTCACAACGACAGTCGGCTGTTCATGGCAAACGGCGCTGTCATCAATAGTCACGTTGGACTGCAAGGGGCGGAAGACCTTGGAGGTGGGCTGAAAGTCGTCTTCCAGTTGGAGAGCAATATCAATCCGCAGAACGGTAGCCTTGGCGATAGCGGGCGGCTTTTTGACAGTGCGGCAGATGTTGGCTTATCCGGTGATTTTGGTACCTTGACATTGGGCCGTCAGACAACACCGCTGTTTAATCAACTGGTCTTCACATATGACCCGCTGACTTACGCCAACTATCCAGAAAATTCATGGCTGTCTTACGCACTTGGTGCGGGTCTGACCGTCGATAACTCGATCAAGTACGTCGGCCAGTTCGGTGACCTGTACATCGGCGCGATCTACTCGTTCGGCAATAACTACGAATCTAGCGGCGCAGACGGTTTCTCTGGGCAGCTTCCTGGCCATATGGGAGCCGGCAATATGTTCGGGCTTCTCGCGTCGTATGCACATGGTCCGCTTAACATCGGTGCCGGTGTACAACAGGTCAGCGACAACTCGAACAACAAGCAGACGCTTTATCACGCAGACATCAGGTACGTATTCGGCCCAACGAAGCTCTATCTTGGATATATGCATTCGCAGGACAATACCGGTCTTGTCGACACGTTTCTCGCCGAGCAGCCGATATCTGACATCGGCCACTTGAAGAATACGGATCGTACCGATGATGGACCGTTTGCTGGGGTGTCGTGGCAGGTGAGCGGCCCGTTGTTGCTCACCGGCGCGTTTTACTACGATCACATGCGGAACGCCGCGACCAGCAACAATACACTTGGCAGCGGTAGCCGTTACACGGCGGTCGCGTTGGCCGAATATTCGCTGTCGAAACGCACCGAAGTGTACGGCACGGTCGATTTCAACAAGGTCAGCTGTGCTGCGAAGGTTGAGTTGCCGGGACGCAGCAACCAGATGGGAATCGCTGTTGGCCTGCGAAACTTCTTTTAACTGGTGATGTGGGCGTGGATCAGTCCGACAATCGGACTTGCCGGTTTAACCGACAAATTGGGAAAGATCAGGCACCTTTTGCGGCTTTCGCAAAAGCTTCGGCAAGCTTGTCGAAATGCCTGAGCGCGGCAGGTGTGAGGTCGATTTGTTTGCGGCGCGCGTCGTCGGTGTCGCTCAGTGTGACCCAACCTTTTTCGCGCATCGACGTGATGCGGGCGTGAAGTGTCGCGGGCGAGCCAAGTTCGCTGTGGGCCATCATGTCCCGAACCGAAAGACGATCGTTTTTTTGCGCCGTGCGCGCGACGAATTCGAGGATTTTCTCTTCGAGCGGATCGAGCGCAGGAAGCGTAGGCAACCCCCGCAGGGCCTCGGTCAGCTGCAGGAATCGCAGGTAGATATCGGCAGGACGTGTCATTGGTTACGCACTGTTGAGGTTGGGCGCTCGCGGGACCACACGCGGGCGCGTTATGATTCGCGTGATAACAACCATGGAAGAGTAGTTTACTGCAATGTCTAGCTTACGTTTGCATTTCTGGTCGATCGCAGCCACAGTAATCGCATTCGTGGCGTCGCTGTGGATCAATCAAGTGGTCTTCACGGATACTTCGTTTGTACGAGGCATCAACTGGATTTTTCTTCCGTCAGGCGTCCGGCTTCTGAGTACGTTGCTGGTTGGGTTTGATGGGTTCGTTGGCCTGCTGGTTGGCGGTCTGCTGATGGACTTTTTCTATTGGTTCCCGCACGACCCGGTTCGCGCAATCGCGGGAGCCATTCTGGGTTCGCTGGCTCCCTATCTTGTTTACAGGCTTGCACTGGAGCGCTACGACCTGAAGGCGTCGCTGACAAATCTCACGCCCAAGCGACTGCTCGTACTGGCCGTTGCGTACTCGGTTGCGAATCCGATGCTGCATCACATCTGGTTCGCGTTGCAGGGGAACACGCACGACCTTGTGCAAAGCTTCTTCATGATGTTCGTCGGCGATCTGACCGGCGCGCTAATCATGCTGTATGCGATGAAGGGAATCCTGGCCTTGCTGCCGAAACAGCCGGGCGATTCCCGCATGTCGAATGGCATGTTCAATATTCAGTTGGCGTTAAACAGCGCATATAACAATCAATCGGCGCGCTAAGATTCGGTAAGGCGTTCGATTTGTCGTCCGTGGCCTATACTAGGCTTTCAGGCCGCTGGTCGCTGTTTGCCATGAAGCAGTGCGAAGGGGTCATCAACGGATAGCCCCTCGCATGTTGCCTTGGCCGCTTTATTTGTTTCGAAGCGTGATCACGTTGAATTTTTTGATCGTAGTGAATGATGCCTGCGATTCCTTGGGGATCACCTTTCCTCCCAGCCCAGACTGGTGGCAAGTGCATGCCCGGTCTTTCTGTAACCTTCCGGACTTAGATGAGTCAGGTCGGTGCCCATGAGTGAAGGCGCGGCAAGTGCCCATCCATAGCTGCCCCCCGGGCCCCCCATAAGATCCTGCCAATTCCACGCACCGCAATCGAATTGCCGGCCTACCTGCTGCTGGACTTCCTCAATCTGCTGATGGATCCTGCTGAACAAAAGCAGGTCTGGAACCGTGCCATTACGCCTTATCAGTACTCCCCGGTCGGGAGGGCCAACCAGAACACAAGATGCTGACGGAAAAACTCGGCGTAGATTGGACAGGGCTATTTTCAAACCTGACGCGTACTGGTTCCGATCAAACCCGGGAGCATTCCCCTCGTTGGTGCCGTACTCGAGTATCACGGCATCGTAATTCACCCCATGAAGCGCTTGAGCGAGATAGTCGGAATCTAAATTGCTCCAGCCGCGGGCCGTCGACGACGGTATGCCAAATACATCAAAGGTCACTTTCGGCGGTTCGTCATAGTCCAGGATGAATCCATGCAAAACAAATATGCCCTGCGCCACGCGAAGCCTGACGGTCGAGATTGGCTCGTCGCCGCTGATCGTCAGTGTCTGGCTCTCGGTCGTTGCGCTTAGGATTGCCTTTTGCTTCGGGCCATTGTTGACGGAAAGATCAAGGGCGCCGCCACTAGGGGCGCGGTACACGATCTGCAGTTGGCGAATTGTCGGACGCAGGGTGACGTCTCGCAGGTCGAGCCAAAGGTAACTGTCAGCCCCACCTTCTGCTATACGGTCTACCAAACCCGGGCCGGTTTGCAACGGTGCCGTCGCAGTGTACGAAAGCTGCGTTGACCAGCTGTCGCCGATACAGTAGCCACGCAGCGCTGACAGACGCGTGTTTGCACGGCCCATGGTCGGTGGCAAATAACGCGTGCCAACCGTCAGGCCCCGCGCGCGTAATGATTCCATCATGGTTGATGCGAAGGGGCCTGCCGCAATGTGACTGTCACCCCAAAAGGCGATACGACGAGATTGATCCGCATCGTGAATAGCGAAACCAGGAATCAACCGCGGGTCAATCAGCGGCTGGCTACGAATGACAGTGTTCCTGAAGAGGCCCAATTCCGAATCGCTTGGCATCCGTGTACTACGTACTGGCGGGGGAGACTGTTTCAGCACTGTTTTAAGAGGCGGGGGAGACGCGGCAGGGCAGATGAACTTATCTATATCCTGTCCCGAGACGAAGTTCACGGTATTCTGCGCATAGGCCGTCCCCGTTAGCATCAACGCAACAAGGAGGGATTTCAGTGTGTTGTTTATATGGAGCGGTAAGAATGCTGGCACGTTGTGAAACTCTCCTGTTATTGCGAGCCTGCGCCGGCCCGGGTTTCGGGTAAGCCATTTTGCTTCAGATATGCCAGGTGCTTCCGGCGGACATGGGTGCCGTACAGGCCGTCTGGCGGTAAGCCCAATAGTATTTCGAGGTTTCGGACGGCATCGTTACGCTCACCAATATAAAATTGGTTCGACATCACGCTCTCCGGCGTATATGTGAGTAGAGACTTCGTAGATGGCCGACCGACGACAGAAAGACATCCCCAGCCCTTGAACCCGACGGGCTTCACCACCTTCCCATCTGGCCTTTTCCAACCTTGGGTCGAGACCCGATTGGCAACTTTGATCTGATCTTGAGCAGTTGCCTGCGCGGGAGTTGGGGCGAACTCCGTGCCACCCCATTCAACCCAGGTTCCGAGATAGATGCCAAGTCCACCGGAAAAACGCCCACTATGTTGCCAGTTCACGCCTGTTTCGCAACGCGCAATTTTTTCCCAGAACGTGTCCGGTGCCATCGGATGGGAAAGGGGTTCCAATGCGATCGATTGATCTCCTGACACTGTTGATCCGGTTTCGCTGGCCCCCAAGGATGCAAAACTGGAGGGTGCCACCGCTTGGGGAACGAGGTGTCCCGCTCGCATGATTTCGGCAATGTAGGCTCGCTGACCTTTAACGGTCAAATGAACGCCGTCCGAGACAAAGTAGCTTGGCTGGCCCTCAGATACATCGCGCCAATTGGCCAGCAGGACATTTGGAAACTCCGGCGCCACGCGGTTAAACAGGGCGTTGTTCGCGTTCATCCATTGCCGTGGCACGTGAGTATTTACCAGGACGACTCTCTTCCTGTCAGAAAGTAGAAAAAGAATCTTCCGCAATTGATCTTCGGTTACGTAGCCGTTCGTGCCTAAGTGGACTAGTACCGCAGGGCGAAGCTGGTTGTTATGGATAAGCTGCTTGATCTGCGCAATAACGTTCACCGCCTGCCAGCCTACCGTTGCGTGAACATCCGTTCCCGGAAGCATTACGTTGAGTAACCTGCTTGATCCTAGAAGCACAGAGTCGCCAACCGCCGTCAGGTCATTGCCGGTGAAAGATTGAATCGTCGGCTGGGCTGGTGTCCCTGAATTTTCAGGGGCTTTGATTGGTGCGGCCAGTGCCACCAACTGAATCCTGGGGGCGCTGGCATCGAGATCAAGTGCGTCGCGGACATCCTGCGCCGGCGTTGCTTGGCTTGGCGCGAGATACAGAATCGCGCCGATTGCGCCAGTCATCAACGACAGAGTCGCAACAATTGACGCGAAACGCAATTGTGTCCGAAGGCCCACGCCATCCGCACAGAAATCACGCCAAGTCCGCTCGAGCGCGCCGTGGCGAATAGGCTTTTCGAGATAGTCGTAGGAGAGCGCCGATATGCTGACAGTGAGTGCGATCCGTAGCAGGAAATTGGCGGTTGTACCAAGATTCTGCACATCGATCCCAGGGCGGGTCAGCATGAAAATTGGCCAATGCCACAGATACAACCCATACGAACGCTCTCCTGTCCAGCGCATTGCAGGGATGTCGAGCCAGCGCCCGAAAGATGAGCCGGGACAAGTGGCCCCGAAGACCAGTAGTGCGCTAGTCAATGCAGAAACTAGGAAGCCCCATGGATAGAGCCATGCGGTCTGCTCGCCCAGTAGGCCAAACAGAAGGAGCATTGTCACGAGTGCCCCAAGGCCGAGCACAGAAGCGATGCGACCGCGTAACGGCTTCGGTGAATCGGAAGAGAGGCTGGGGTTCCACAAAACGCCAAGCGTTGCGCCAATGAGAAGCGGGAAGCTGTGCGTGTCAGTACCAAAGTAAAGGCGCGACGAATCAGTCTCTCCGAGGTAGCCGATTTTCATTGCGCTCACCGCCATGCACGTGACGGAAGCAACTGCCATTAAGGCGGCAAGCGTAGCTATTCCCCAGCGACTGAGGCGACGCGCACTGATCAGGACGATCGGTGCCCAGAAGACATAGAATTGTTCTTCGATTGCCAGCGACCACAAATGCTGTAGCAACGGTGGA